>NZ_JBXAFX010000010.1:0-157682 GCF_058793515.1 Novosphingobium sp. GW835-FHT14H07 | reverse complement strand
TCATAGCTTCAATCCGAATGCTCACGCGCCGAACCGCAAGATATTGCTGGAATTGAGAAACTTCTGAATCAGGCACTGAGGCCTGAATGGCTGGAATGGGGCGGAATATGGACGTCCTGGCTAAAGTGGCAACATGACATCGAGAAGTTTCGACCCGCAACTTGAAGAACTCGACCAAAGTGCAACCTCGCGTTTGCTAACGGCTGAATCCTTCGACTTGAGTGCATTCACCAAACTATGGGAATATCTCGCGCAGAAATCTGAGTTGATTAAAGAGGATTATGTGATTTCAAAGCAGGTGCTGGGAAGCTTGCGAAATGCAGCAAACGCCATTCGGACTCAAGCGCCGTATGTGCCCCTTGCGCGAGAGAACATGGCGCTAGCTGACAAGTTCGAGATGCTCTTGGACTTAATGATCATTGGAGAGAGCCCGTCTGATCGAGTCCCAGGAAGTCCTAGGATCATCTGACGCCAGACGTCGGCAACGGCGTCGTCTCCTGAACGGCAGCTCTTGGTTTAAAAAAACGGAAAAGCGGCCTGAGCTACCACCCCTAACTCAAACCCACCTCAAACCTCCGGCGTAGACCCCGCCGGTGGCAGCGGCGGCACGGCAGGCGATGCGCTCGCCGTCGACTCCGGCGCAACCGTCTGCGCTGGCGCAGCAACCGGTTGCGCGCCCATCAGCGCGGCAGCCTCAAGCTGATCCAGCGCGCGTTGCGTCGCCATGTAATCACGGGCACGCACCAGCCAGTCTTGCGCGGCGTCGTGGCCGGGCATCTTTTCGACTTCGGCGGCAGCGGCTTCGATCTTGCCGCCGGCGAGGAAGGCGCGGGTGCGTTGCAGGCGGCTTTCCGGCGCGGGCGAGGGGGAATCGTCGTGGCGGATCACGAACAGGTCCGAAAGCTGGCGGCCAAGCCAGTCGAGCGTGCCTTCATCCGCCTTGCCGCCGACCAGTTCGGGCGCGAGGAGTTCGAACTGTTCGCCAAGCTGGGCGAGCGTCACTGGCGCGGCGCCTGCGGCAATCACGCGGTCCACCGCCGCGCCCTGCGTCGTGCCGAAGCGGGCGCGCAACTGCGCCTCGATCCAGCCCAAGGGCTGCCCGCGCTCCAGTGCACGACGCGCAGCGAAAGCCAGCAACAGCGATTCCGCGTGGGTGGCATTGCCCGAGGCGGCGATCGCCTGCTGGTTAAGCTCCGCCAGCCGCTGTTCGAGCATGGCGATCCTGGCGGCGGTACTGTCAATTTGCGCGCCGATCTGGGCCTGTGCTGCTGCAGTCTGGGCGGCGGACGGGCCGGGGGCAGGCTCGGTGGCAGGCGAAGTAAGCAGCTGCGGGATTCCGGAGCTGTCCATCCGCACATCGATCAGGCCATTGCGCCAGCCGAGCCAGGCGGCACCCGCAGCGCCTGCCAGCAGGCACCCAGCGACCAGCGCGGCGATGCCACGGCCGCCTATGCCGCTCCTTCGCGGGCTTTGCTCCCGCGTGCTGTAAACCAGATCCTCCATGCGTTTTCGCTTGTCCTGTCGCCCCGATGTCACACTGTCTGGCACATCCGCGCGCCGAGTTCCAGAACCTCCTTGTCGGTCCTGCCGGCAGCCACTGCGACTGTGCCCCAGCCATTGCCAGCGAGTTCCGCTATGCGTGGGGCCAAGCTGGCAAGATGGAGACTTTTCTTGGAGATTCCAAGTCTTTCGCATTCCTGCGCGAAATGGCGGGCCGCTTCGCCGGAGTGCAGAAGCACCACCGCACCGCGATTCAGGGCGGTTTGGAGCGCTGCCGGAACTGCCCTTTTCCGGGACGCGTAAGTTACAACCGTGACGATTCGCACGTCCTCGGGCGGGGACAGCTTCACCCGATCTTCACCGGCGATTCGGATGTAATTCCCCGGCGGCAGTGTCATCACCACTGGCTGCAATCCGCCTTCGCCAACGCGGGAGACCACGAACCCGGCAGAACGTGCCGCCGCTGCCGTCGTCTCGCCTACCGCAATCACCGGCACATCGGAGAAGTGCGCCAGACCCGCCCCGCCATGCCGGAACACATTGGCGCTGCCGGCAAGGATCGCATCGAAATGCTCGTCGGGCGCGTCCCAGTCGACTGCCTCGATCTCGAACAGGGGGGCGCTGACAGGTTCCAACCCCATCTCGCGCGCTGCCGCGCAAGTTGCCGAATTCCCCGGCTCGGGTCGGATCACCACCAGCGGCAGCGGTTCAGCGCTGCTCATTCGCCGGAAAAGTGTACCGTTACCGACTCCGGCGCTTGCGATAGCAGACGATGCGCGAGACGGCGTGGGCCTTCGCTGTCAGCAGGCGCGAAGGTCTCGCTGGCTTCGATCCGCTCGGCACCATCGGGGCTGTAGATCGCTGCGCGCACTGTCAGCGAGCTCTCATGATGGGTGGTCAGCACCGCTATCGGGCTGTGGCAATTGCCGCCCAGTGCCGCCAGCAAGGCGCGTTCGGCCAGCACCGCCTCGTGCGTCGGTCGGTCGTCGATAGCAGAAAGCCAGCCGCGCACGTCATCGCTCGCCACCAGGCATTCGATGCCGATCGCACCCTGCGCCGGGGCCGGGAGCCATTCGAATTCCGACAGCGGCGTGCCGACGCCCGTCTCGCCCAGGCGCTGCAGGCCCGCGGCGGCAAGCAATGTCACGTCCGCTTCGTCAGCCTGCAGCTTGGCGAGGCGCGTGGCGACATTGCCGCGAAAGCCGACGATCTTGAGGTCCGGCCGGGCATGGAGCATCTGCGCGGCCCTGCGCGGTGCGCTGGTGCCGACGCGCGCTCCGGGCGGAATGGCATGGATGGAGGCCGCACCAACCAGCACGTCGCGCACGTCGGCACGGGGAAGAACGGCGGCGATGCAGAAATGTTCAGGCCGGGTCGTCTCGACGTCCTTCATCGAGTGAACGGCAAAGTCGATCTCGCCTTCGAACAGCCAGGCGTCGAGCTCCTTGGTCCACAGCGCCTTGCCGCCGATCTCGGCGAGCGGGCGGTCAAGGATCTTGTCGCCACTGGCGGTGACGGGGACGATCTCCACCATGCTTTCGTCCCATCCGTGGGCGGCGCAAAGCCTGTCGCGGGTCTCTTCGGCCTGCGCCATGGCAAGCGGGGAGCGGCGGGTTCCGAGCCTCAGCGGGCGTTCAGGTGCCAAGGGCGTAGATGATGTGTTCATGCACTGCTTGCCGTAACGGGGATTATCATTAGAGGAAAGCGCCAGATGGCCCTGATCCTTGGCATAGAATCCAGTTGCGATGAAACCGCCGCCGCGGTGATCGACGGCAATGGCACGACGCTGGCCGCGCGCATCGTCGCGCAACGCATTGCTTCGCAAGACGAAGCGCACCGCCCTTACGGCGGCGTCGTCCCCGAAATCGCGGCGCGCGCTCATGTCGAAGTGCTGGGGCCGATGGTCGAGGCAGTGCTCGCCGATGCGGGCATGACGCTGAACGATGTCGATGCGATCGCGGCAACCGCAGGCCCCGGCCTGATCGGCGGCGTCATGGTTGGGCTGGTCACCGCAAAGGCACTGGCCATGGCGGCCGACAAGCCGCTGGTGACAGTGAATCACCTTGAAGGCCACGCGCTGTCGCCGCGCCTTGCCGATCCCGCTCTGCAATACCCTTATCTGCTGCTGCTGGTTTCGGGCGGTCACTGCCAGATCCTCGAAGTGGCAGGCGTTGGCCAGTATCGCCGCCTTGCCACCACCATCGACGATGCACTGGGCGAAGCTTTCGACAAGACCGCCAAGATCCTCGGGTTAGGCTATCCCGGTGGCCCTGCGGTCGAGCGGCTGGCGCGCGAGGGCAACCCCAAGGCCGTGCCCCTGCCGCGCCCCCTTGTCGGCAGCGGTGAGCCGCACTTCTCGTTCGCCGGGCTCAAGAGCGCAGTGATGCGGGCCAAGGATGCCGGCATCCACGCCGATGCCGACATCGCCGCCTCGTTCCAGCAGGCCGCGCTCGATTGCGTGGAGGACCGGACGCGGATCGCTCTTGGCACTGCCTCGTCGGGGATGACCGCGCTGGTCGTGGCAGGTGGAGTCGCCGCCAATGCCGCCCTGCGCGCCGCGCTCGAAGCGCTTGCCGCCGAACACGGCCTCCCGCTGGTCGCCCCGCCACCGAAACTGTGTACAGACAATGCCGCCATGATCGGCTGGGCTGGCGTTGAGCGCTTCGCTCTGGGATATACCGACCCGCTCGACGTGGCCGCGCGCCCGCGCTGGCCGCTCGACGACAATGCCGCCCCGGTGCGCGGCGCAGGGGTGAAGGCATGACCGCTGGTATAGGTGTCGTAGGCGCAGGCGCATGGGGCACCGCGCTCGCCCAGATGCTGGCAAGCGATGGCCGCGAAGTCCTGCTTTGGGCGCGCGAGGCGGAACTGGTCGATGAGATCAATGCAAAGCGCACGAACAGCCTGTTCCTGCCCTCGGCGCAGCTCGCGCCTGCGATCCGCGCGACGAGCGACCTTGGCGAGATGGCAGCACTGCCGGTTTTGCTGATGGTTACGCCAGCGCAGTTCTTGGCCGGTGTGCTCGGTGCGATGGGCAGAAAGGACGGCGACGTCGTGCTCTGCTCGAAGGGCATCGAAGCGGGCACCGGCCGCCTCATGGCCGAGGTTGCCCGTGATGCGGCATCGGGTGCCGAGATTGCTGTCCTGTCAGGCCCGACCTTTGCGCACGAGGTGGCAGCAGGACTGCCCACTGCCGTCACGCTCGCCTGTGAGGGCGGCGAAACGCAATGGCAGCGGCTTTCGCCGGTGATCGCCCGCCCGACCTTCCGGCCCTATTATTCCGACGACGTGGCAGGCGCCGAAATCGGCGGCGCGGTGAAGAACGTCCTCGCCATTGCCTGCGGCGTGGTCGATGGCCTCGGCCTCGGTCAGAACGCCCGTGCGGCGCTGATCAGCCGCGGCTTTGCCGAGATGCAGCGCTTTGGCCTCGCCTTGGGTGCGCGGGCGGAAACCCTTTCGGGTCTTTCCGGTCTGGGAGACCTCGTTCTGACCTGCTCGTCCACTTCCAGCCGCAACTTTTCGCTGGGCAAGGCGCTGGGCGAGGGAGCCAGCGCAACCGATGTGCTCGGCGCAAGGAACTCGGTGGCCGAGGGTGCCTTTACCGCGCCGGTCCTCGCCGATATCGCCCGCAGCCGCGGCATTTCCATGCCCATCGTCGAGGCGGTGGTGACGCTCCTCGAGGGTGCAGCCCCGGCGCGGGACGTGGTCGCAGGATTGCTGTCGCGCCCGCTCAAGGCGGAAACAGTCCTTGTCTGAAGCCAGGGCCCCGCAACAGGATATCGCCGCGCTGGCCAAGGGCGGGCGGACGAATTTCCTTGGCTTCCTGCTGCGTCTGCTCGCGCGCATCCCGTTCCTCTTCATTGCGAGCCGCCTTTACGGGGCGCCCGCCATGGGGCGTTTCGCCTCGGCCCTGGTGATGGTCGAATTCGCCGGGATGCTGGCGACATTGGGCCAGAAGCGCGGCCTCGCCCAGCGCCTTGCCGAGAACGACGAGCACCCCGCCAACGTGGTGGGCGATGCGGTCCTGCTGGCAATGTCGCTGGCGCTCGGCATGGGAGCGCTTATCTACCTGTTCCCGCAATCGATGTACCCCAGCGGCAACTTCACGTTGGCCGACCGTCTGCTGGTACTCTCGATTCCCGGCCTCGCGCTTGGCGATCTTGCGCTTGCGGCGCTGGCCTACCGCTTTGACGTGGCAACCACGGTTCGCGCCCGTTCCGTGGTCGAGCCGTGGACGATCTCCATCGCGGCAGGTGCGTTCTACTTCATCTGGCCGAGTTCCGGCCTCAGCCTTGCCTATCTCGCCTCGGTCTGGGCAGCGACCGGCGTTGCCGTCTTCGTCCTGCTGCGCACTTACGGCTTGCCGCGCGCGTGGAAGCCGCGTCCCGGCCCGCTGTGGCAGATCGCTCGCCGCAACATCCCGCTTGCCGGGGCGGACGCCGTGGAATGGGGCACGCGCAAGCTCGACGTATTCATCCTGCGCTTTTTCGTGGGCGAGGCGCCGGTCGGCATCTACTACTTCGCACAGCAGATCGCCTCGCTGCCGCAAAAGCTCAAGACCAGCTTCGAACCGGTGCTCGGCCCGGTCATCACGCGCAGTGTCAAGGACAAGGACTACGCGGCAATTGCCAAGCAGGTCTGCCAGGTCGGCTTCTGGATCGGCGCGGCGCAGATCGGCATCGCACTGGCATTGGGCATTCCGGGCGAGGGGCTGATGGGGCTGGGCGGTCCGGCCTTCGTTTCTGGCACGGCGGCGCTGGTGTTCCTGCTGGTAGCAGAAGTGGTCGCGTCCAAGGCCGTGGTGAGCGAAGCGGCGCTGGTCTACCTCGCGCGCATGCGCAACCTGTGGATCAGCTTGGCCACGATTGCGCTGCAAGCGGTGCTGACCATCGTCTTGATTCTCGTCGCCGAGCAGGTGACGCCGGGGCCGATGTACGTCGCCGCTGCCGCTTCGCTGGCTCTGGCGATCTCGCTTGGCCTCTCTTCGGCGGTCAAGTCGCGGGTGCTGACCCGTATTCTCGGCCATTCGATCAGCAACTGGCGCTGGGGCCTCGCCTGGGCGATCGTTCCGGCCAATGCGGTCGGTGTGGCAATGACCTGGGCACCCGAATGGGCTGAACTGGCCGTTGGAATTCCGGCAATTCTCGGTATTTACTGCTACATGTTGTGGGTCCGCGCGTTCGGGCCCGAGGACCGCGTGCTGTTCCGCAAGCAGCAACCGGCCTGAGATCGTCGCTGAGATTTTCGCGTAAGGGGTCATGCAGATGCTGCAATCGCTCGAAGCCAACCAGATCCTGCTGGCGGGCATCGTTCTTGTCGTCGCGTTCGTGGTGTGGTGGGTGTGGGGGCGCACCAGGCCAGCCCCGAAGCGGCGCGAATACACTGACGTCCTTTCGGACGGCGCGGAAAAGGCCGCCCGCAACATGGCCCTGATCGATGCGCCAAGCGCTGCTGCCCTCGTGACGCCGCCTCCGGGCGTTGGCACCATGGCCGGGATCGGCGAAGTCGTCGCCGCTGCTGCTGCCGAGGAAGTGGTCGAGGCGGCGCCTGTTTCTGCTCCTGCCCCTACGCCGCAGGGCGGCGATGACCTCGGCCGCATCAAGGGCGTTGGCCCCAAGCTCAAGGCCCTCCTCGCCTCGCTTGGCGTCACCAGCTATGCCCAGATCGCAGCGTGGACAGATGAGGACATCGCGAAGATCGACGCCCAGCTCGGCACGTTCGCTGGCCGCGCCACGCGCGATAACTGGGTTGAGCAGGCCAAGCTTCTCGCCAGCGGCGATACCGCCGCCTACGAAGCCAGGTTCGGCAAGGTCTAACCTATTCGGCGATTTGCGCCGGGGCGACAGGCTCCGGCGCGGCAACCGGCGCAGAGCGGCGGCACTTCATGACAAGATCACGCACCGGCGCTCCGGCCGCAACCTTGATCATCCCCGCCCCCGGCAGCGTGCCGTTGTAGGACCCGCCAAGCACCTTGGTCCGGCTGTCATCGGCCGAGATCGTCCCTTGCCAGATATAGCCGCGCTGCCCCGGCACCGATGTCGCATCCACCGGCAGCCGCATGATCCCATCGCTCCCGACCAGCGCGAACAGCGCCTGCGCACCCACCGGCGCGGCAGCATGCCGCGTCACGGTCAGCACGCCTTCGCGGCAGGAAATTGACAGCAGCGGCGTCTCCCCGGGATGCCCATATCGCACCGAAAGCCCGTCCGAACCCGCAGCCCACGAAGCCTCAGATTCCCCATCGCGCACCCCCGGCAAGGCCTCGCCTTCAGGCATGGCCATCCGCACCGCCCCATCCGGCGCCCCCTCACGCGCGGGCATCGCGGGCGATTTCGAGCAAGCGGCAAGGGTGAGGGCGGCAATGGCTACGATTAGATTTTTCACGACAGTATCAGGCGGCCCGTTTCTGGACGGTCAATTCAAGCCCAAGCACCGACAGGACCGCCACAAGGGTTTCCAACGTGGGGTTACCGTCTTCCGAAAGAGATTTGTAGAGGGCTTGACGTCCAAGGCCGGTCTTGCGCGCAATCTCGCTCATGCCCTTGGATCGGGCAATGTTGCCCAACGCCGCGGCGATATGCTTGGGGTCATTCCCTTCCATCGCGGCCTCAAGGTAGAAAAGGATGTCCTCCTCTGTCTCAAGGTAGTTGGCGGGATCAAATGGGCGAAGCTCCATTGGTGCGCTCGATCTCTTCCTTCAGCCGCCTTGCATGGGCAATGTCGGCATCCTGCGTGCGCTTGTCGCCTCCGCAAAGCAGAATGACAAGCTCTTTGCCCCGCTGGAAGAAATACACCCGGTAGCCCGGCCCATAATCGACGCGAAGTTCGTGAACGCCGCCCTTCAAGGACTTGCTGTCACCAAAGTTCCCGTCTGCCAAGCGTTCGAGACGAACCACGATCCTCGCCCGCGCCCGCCGGTCCCGCAAGGAGCCGAGCCAATCCGCGAAGTCGGGCGTCTCCGACAGCTGAAAGGCCTGTCCTTTATAGGGGACATTGTCACTTGTTTCAATATCTTCCATTTCATAGCTCTTATAGAATAATTAGTGCATCTGATAAATTTTAGAGTGTTTTCAGCGCGTCCATGCGCTGCCAATCATCATCTTGAGGCCTCCTTACAAACCAAAATCTCCATCCATTTACGTTAGTCTGAGAGATGGCGCTAGCTGCGTCCGAAGGGCTAGTCCGAACTAGGCCAAATTCATCAATCCATTGCGCGTTGATGATCTTTGCGCGGTAAGTCTTACCCTTGTATGTCGCCCGGAATTGGGTTCCATCCGGAAAAAAGACGTTGGAAAACCATGCTCCAACCGTCTGCCCACCTAAGCCTTGCTGAATGGCAGGAATGCCGGGAAGATCGATCTCGCCGAACCTTGGTGCAAGGCTCGTGCTAGGGAGGCTTAGGAGTCGCCTGATGACTTCATTGTAGCTATCGGCCTCGCTCGTAAGCTGTGCCGTTAACGCTTTGAAGACCTCGAAGTCGATCTCAATTTGCATATTGCCTCCTATAGGAGGTCTATTAGTGAAATTAGTTCAAATAGTCAAGCTCTCACCTCCCCCACTTCGTCTTCTGGCTCTTCCCGTACCGCGTCTTGCGCGTCCCCGGCTTGCCCTCGTTGCTCCGCCCGACAATCGGTGCCTTGCGCTCGCCCTCCGGCAGGCCAAGCTCTGACGCCTCCAACTGCCTGATCTCATCGCGCAACCGGCCAGCCAGTTCGAACTCCAGATCCGCCGCCGCGGCCCGCATCTTCTTCTCCAGCTCCTCGATGTAGCCGCGCAGGTTGTGGCCGACGAGGTTGTTGGCGCCGTCGGCGTCAATGTCGACCAGCACGCCATCGCGGCTTGCCGTGTCGGCAACGATATCGTGGATATTGCGCTTGATCGTCTGCGGGGTGATGCCGTGTTCTTCGTTATAGGCCTGCTGCTTGGCGCGGCGGCGGTCGGTTTCGGCGATCGCGCGCTCCATGCTGCCGGTCATGCGGTCGGCATACAGGATCACCCGGCCATCCACGTTGCGCGCGGCGCGGCCGATGGTCTGGATCAGCGAGGTTTCGCTGCGCAGGAAGCCTTCCTTGTCGGCATCGAGAATGCAGACGAGGCCGCATTCGGGAATATCCAGGCCCTCGCGCAGCAGGTTGATGCCCACGAGCACGTCATAGACGCCCAGCCGCAAGTCGCGGATCAGCTCGATGCGCTCCAGCGTCTCCACGTCGGAGTGCATGTAGCGGACTTTCAGCCCTGCCTCGTGCATGAACTCGGTCAGGTCCTCGGCCATGCGCTTGGTCAGGGTGGTGACGAGCGTGCGATAGCCTTGCTGGGCGGTCAGCTTGCACTCGTTGATGCAGTCCTGCACCTGGTCCTCGACCGGGCGGATCAGCACTGGCGGGTCGATCAGGCCAGTGGGGCGGATGACCTGCTCGGCAAACACGCCGCCCGCCTGCTCCATTTCCCATTGCGCTGGCGTGGCCGAAACCGCGATCGTCTGCGGGCGCATCGCGTCCCACTCGTTGAAGCGCAAGGGCCGGTTGTCGATGCAACTGGGCAGGCGGAAACCATACTCAGCCAGCGTCAGCTTGCGACGGTGGTCCCCGCGCGCCATCGCGCCGATCTGCGGCACGGTCTGGTGGCTTTCATCGAGGAACAGCAGGCAGTTGTCGGGCAGGTATTCGAACAGCGTCGGCGGAGGCTCGCCTGGCAGGCGGCCGGTCAGAAAGCGGCTGTAGTTCTCGATCCCTGCACACGAACCGGTGGCAGCGATCATCTCCAGATCCAAGTTGGTCCGCTGTTCCAGCCGCTGCGCTTCAAGCAGCTTGCCTTCCTCGACCAGCTCCTTGAGTCTCTCGGTCAGTTCGAAGCGGATAGCCTGCGCCGCCTGCTGCATCGTCGGTCCGGGCGTCACGTAGTGCGAATTGGCATAGACGCGCACGTTGTTCAGCTTCGCGCCGCTCTTCCCGGTCAGCGGATCAAACTCGACGATCTCCTCCACCTCGTCGCCGAAGAAGCTGATCCGCCACGCGGTATCGTCATAGTGCGAGGGAAAGATCTCGAGATTGTCGCCGCGCACGCGGAAGTTGCCGCGCGCAAAGCCGGCATCGTTACGCTTGTACTGCAGCGCCACCAGCTTGCGGATGATCTCGCCGCTGTCGACCGTCTGCCCGACCTTCAGGTCGAAGATCATCGCCGAGTACGTCTCGACCGAGCCGATGCCGTAGATGCACGAAACTGAAGCCACGATGATCACGTCATCGCGTTCGAGCAAGGACCGCGTGGCCGAATGGCGCATCCGGTCAATCGCCTCGTTGGTCGAGCTTTCCTTCTCGATATAGGTGTCCGACCGGGGCACGTAGGCCTCGGGCTGGTAATAGTCGTAGTACGAGACGAAGTACTCGACCGCGTTTTCCGGGAAGAAGCTCTTCATCTCGCCATAGAGCTGCGCGGCGAGGATCTTGTTGGGCGCCAGGATCAGGGCGGGGCGCTGCAGTTCCTCGATGACCTTGGCCATGGTGAAGGTCTTGCCCGAACCGGTGACGCCAAGCAGCACCTGCGTCTGGTCGCCATCGCGCGCGGCAGCGACAAGGTCTGCAATCGCGGTGGGCTGGTCGCCGGCAGGTTGGTAGTCGGACACTACCTTGAATCGCTTGCCGCCTTCCACCTTGTCGGGGCGCTGCGGCTTGTGCGGCACAAAAGTGCCCGAGGTGTCGGGCTCTTCGAGTCCCCTGCGAATAACGAGTTCGGCCATCGCCCGAATATGGGGAACAAACCGCGCCCATACAACCGTGCCCGGAAGAGTCTCTGGCAGGGTGACGCGGCGCACTGGCGCTTTTCCGGCAGGGCGTTAGCCTGCGTGCCGGAACGAGAGAGGACGAGACCCGATGCGTGCTGCAATTGCCCTGATCCCGCTTGCCCTGCTTGCCGCCTGCAACGATGCCGGCACCGTCGACAAGAAGAACGCTAGCACTGCCGAGGTGGCCAAGTCCGTGGCCGATGCGGGCATGAAGCTCAATCCCGGACGCTGGGAATTGACCATGCAGTTCAAGAAGTTCGAGGTGGAAGACATGCCGCCCGAGGCCAAGGCCATGATGCAGAAGATGCTCGGCGAGACCAAGACCTTCGCCTCCTGCCTGACCAAGGAAGAGGCCGAAAAGCCCGACGGCAAGTTCTTCGGCCAGCAGGGCGAGGACTGCAAGTACGACACGTTCACCATGGGAAACGGCAAGATCGACGCCACCATGACCTGCAAGGGCACGGGCGAGGATGCCGGCAACATGGCAAAGATGACCCTCGCCGGAACCTACAGCCCCGACACTTACGACATGACCATGGACATGAACGGCACTGCCCCCAACGGCAAGGCCATGGTCATGCAGATGGCCCTCACCTCAAAGCACAAGGGCGAATGCAAGGGTGACGAGCAGGGGTAAACACGCCTGCAATTTCAGAAATCAATCGCGATCCCGTTCTTTTCCCAGTCGCCGAAGCGTGTGGGATCAAGGCCATCGGGATCATCACCGCGCTCCATTGCCTTGGGCGCGGGGGCGGGGTCGTTGGTCCAGTGCGCTGGCGGAGTGAAGTCCGCGGGGCGCTTCGTCGCACGGGGAGTGGGCTTTTCCATGCCCCTGCAGATGGCGCGTCTCATGCCGAACTGCAATTGCATATTGGGGCACAAGCGCCGATAGGCTCCCCCTTATGTCCCGCTCCACTCCTGCCGATGAAGTCCCCGGCGTTCCCGCCCGCCGCGCCGCGCTGCGCATGCTTGATGCCGTGCTGCACCGGGGCGATCCGCTCGATCAGGCAGCGCCGCCGATCCTGCGCGCGATTGAACGCGCTGATGACCGCGCGCTTGCCCTTGCCATTGCGCAGGAATCTTTGCGCTGGATGGCCGATCTCGATGCGCTGATCGATGGCGCGACAAAGCAGGCCTTGCCCGAAGATGCGAAGGCCCGCTCGGTCCTGCGCCTGATGCTCGCGCAGGCGCTGCGCCTGAACCTGCCCGGCCACGCCATCGTCGCCACCGGGTTGCCGCTGCTCATGGGCGGCCCGCGACGACTGGCGCACGGCGTGTTCTCCGCCGTCACCAAGAGCGGCGCCAAGCTGCCAGAAGCACCCACGCTTCCCCCCGCTGTCGCCGTTCGCTGGCAGCTTACATGGCCCGAACGCATTGGCGCGATCGCCCAAGGCCTCGCCGAACCGCCGCCGCTCGACCTCACCTTGCGCGATCCGGCGCAGACCGCGCACTGGGCCGAACGCCTTGGCGGCCAGTCGCTCGCCCCCGGTCACATCCGCCTCGCCCGCGCCGGTGCCATAGAAGCGCTCGACGGCTTCAGCGAAGGCGCGTGGTGGGTGCAGGACCTCGCCGCCAGCGTGCCCGCGCGCCTGCTGGGCGAAGGGAAGGGCCGTCGCGCCCTCGATCTCTGCGCCGCGCCGGGCGGCAAGACCCTGCAACTCGCCGCCGCCGGGTGGCAGGTCACCGCGCTCGACAAGTCCGCACGCCGCACCGAACGCCTCGCCGAAAACCTCAAGCGCAGCGGCCTCACGGCGCAAGTCGTCGTTGCCGATGCCCTGAACTGGCAGCCCGAACACCCGTTCGACGCCATCCTGCTCGACGCCCCCTGCAGCGCCACCGGCACCTGCCGCCGCCACCCCGACGTCCTCCACCGCCACGCCAACCTCGCCGAACTCACCGCCCTGCAATCCGCCATGCTCGACCGCGCCGCCACCTGGCTCGCCCCCGGCGGCACGCTGGTCTACGCGGTCTGCTCGCTGGAACGCGAGGAAGGCGAGTTGCAGGCGCTGGCCTTCGACAAGCTGACCCCCGCGCCTGTCACCGAGGCCGGACTGCCTGATGGCCTCACCCCCGCCAACGGCCACTTCCGCTCCGACCCTGGCATGTTGGCAGAACAAGGCGGCATCGATGGCTTTTTCGCTGCGAGGTGGATGAGGAGTTAGGCGCGCGAGGCTGAGTCAGGGGAGCGAACAGAGGAGAGGGTTCAGCTATTCACAAGCTTCGCCTGGAAAGCCATCGTTCCGGATAGGATGCGCTAGCGATCGTGCGCTCCCGGTGGCAATGTCATTCTATGGCCCAGCGGAATACGCTTCTCACAATCGCTTTTGGTTTGAGCATCGTGCTCGCAACATCCGACTCTGCGTTCGCCTCATCGCGACCGTGTCCGGCGGATGCCAAGCTCGCGACCTTGCTTGCAGCCTCCGATACTGTGCTCATTGGCAAGATGGACGTGCCTGAGAAACGGCTTAGAGAGGAAGCACTCACACCTTTGCCTGAGTATCTGGATATCCCAATAGATGTCGAAAGCATCGTAAAGGGAGCAAGCCCGACCAGTGAACCTGTTCGTTTCTATCCGAAAGATGCCCCCTATCAGCCATCAAACAGCACTATGCTTGACTTCGCGGGTAAACCAGCAATCCTGTTTCTGACCCGGGCAAATAGTGATCCGGTCCGGTTTTACTTCGCAGGCTACACGCCCGACGCATTGAAGCTGGCTGATGACAGGACTGTAAGCGCCATACACGCCGAAGTTGCGCGACAGGAGAAGATTCTTGCATCGTGGCGGACCAATGACAAGCTACCACATTTTGCGGAAGTGGGCGCACTTATTGCCCGTCTCGGGCAAGTAAGTGATGATCGGCAACAGCGCGTGTTCGATCAGCTGGAAGCGCTCGGAGAAACAGCCGTGCCTGCCATCATCGCTCAGATGGATGACCGGCGCCCTCTACGCACGCAGGCAATCTCCCTCAAGAATCACGCCTTAGACGCGTTTGAAGGAAAGCGACACTACGGCCCTAACCAGGTCGTGGATGGACTCGCCGCAGTGCTCAATCAGATCACCGGCTTGAGCTTCGGATCGATCGCCAACGGTGGTACAAAGGATCAACGCGACGCCGCAATCCGTGGCTGGCGCGTCTTCGCTGCCGATCTCGATTGCAAGAAGAGGTTTAGTATTGCGCCCACGGGCAGCAGCCGTTTATCGCTGCTCGGCTCCTAACTCTCCCCCGCCAGCCTCCGCCTAAACATCCGCCGCACCAACCAAGGCTCCAGAAACCGCCCGACCAGATAGAGAAACGCGAAGATCCCCGAGAACACATAGGCCGCCGTTGCCGAAGGCTTGCGCTTGCGGCTGCCGCCTTCGCCGTCCTTGGGCTTTTCCGGAGCGGGTGCGCCGAGGAACTTGTCGATCGGGTGCAGGGTCAGGACCGGCTCGTCCTTCTTCTTCTCGTCCTTCTTCGCCCCATCGGCCTTCTCCTTCGCCTCGGCCTGCGCCTTCTGGTAGGCGCCCACGGCGAGCGTCAGCTGGCCAAAGCCGATGAACACGAACGGCAGCAGGAAGCAGAACAGCATGAAGCGGCTGGTCAGGCGATAGCGCAGCACGCGCCCCGTCGCCGTTTCCTCCACCCGCAGCGCACCCTTTTCGAACGTGGCCAGCGTGTCCTGCGCGGCGGGGGAGGGGTTGGCATAGGCAAGGCCTTCGCCCGTCGGCTGAACGCTGTAGCCATCGCTTTCGAACGCCGGCGAAACCCGCGCCAGTGCCTCGTCCGCGCCAATGCCCTCGGGCACAGGCACTGCATCCCGCACCGTCCAGATCCAGTCGATCAAGCGCTTGGCCGAGCGCGGCTTTTCAGGCGTCATCGGTTGCGTCCAGGGCGATGTCGCAGCCAGACCGCTCATTCCGCCGGAACCGCCGTATGCGCGCCACCCATGTGATTGCCGAATTTGGCACCAAACTTCGCCCGCAGCGTCTTCCACGCCTCGCTGAACGGATAGTGCATCACCTCGCGGATATGCATGCGGCGGCCGCCTTCCATGCCCAGCACTTCGGCCTCGCCGTCGACGCAGGTGCCGAACATCCGGTCGATGATGATCCACGTGCCCGAATAGTTGCTGCGCGTGGCTTCATAATCGAGCGAGTGGTGCACGCTGTGATGCTCGGTCGTGTTGAACAGGAAGCGCCACCAGCGCGGCGTGTTGAAGCGCACGTTGATGTGCTGATAGGTGCTCACCGCCAGGCCGAACGTGCCCGCGATCAGGAAGGCGCGCGGCAGGAAGTCGAAGAAGCCGCCGATGCCGAGGCCGATCAGGAACAGCTCCACCGGATTGCCCACCGCGCCCTTGTTGATGTTGAGCTGGGTGATGAAGTGGTGCGGCGCATGGGTCAGCCACAGCGGATACCAGTTGTGCATGCCGCGATGCATCCAGTACTGGCCGAAGTCGAACACGAACGAGATCAGGAACGCCTGCAGCAGCAGCGGCAGCCCGGTGAACCACGCCACCTTGCCGAAATCGAAATTGCTCTGCAACATGCCGATTACCGCGTCCGAACCGATGAACTGGTCAACGATGCGCAACACTGTGTAGCCAAGGCCGACATAGAACAGGTCGGTCACCAGCTCTTTCCACGTCAGCTGCCATGAACGGAAGCGCGGGTTCACCCACTCCAGGGCGAGCAGCAGCACCTTGAAGCCGATGCCGATGGCAATGCCGGTCGATGCCACGGCCCATTCGTTCGGCGCATAGTACCAGAAGAGCAGGAAGCCGAAGAAGGTGACCGGCTGGAACCAGGTGAAGAATGCCCGCTTGAAGGGACCTCCTTCCACCTTCGGCACGTTTTCCCAACCGACTGTCACTGGCGCGTCTGCGCCGATGATCCGATTGCCAACCTGAACACCTGCCATCTGCCGACCCTCGATCTGCATGCCATGCGGCGGGAAAAAGGCCCCGCTTCGGATCGCACTATGGAGACTCCGCCGTGTAGGTATACGCGTCGAATGACGTATGCCCTTTGTGGAGGGGCTTGCTCACGGCTCAGCCCGGGAATCAGGCGATCTGCACAGGATTTGAAGTCGGCGCAGGAAACTTTTGCCACGCGGTGCGTTCATTGTCGTTAACGTTAGTCTTGTGGTCGGTGGCCGTTGTCGATTCCTGAATTCTCCGGCCAGTCGGCCCGCATGCTCCTTCGCGAAAGCACCCGCCCGGATCACGATCGCGTCGACGCCGCCTTTGCCCGGTTCGACCTTGGCGATCCTGTCGATTACCGCGCGTTCCTTCTCGCCCAGGCGTCGGCCTTGCTCCCGATCGAGGCCGCGCTGACCGCTGCGGGCGTGCAGGAGGTCGTCTGCGACTGGCCGCAACGGCGACGGGCAAGCCGCGTCCTCGCCGACCTCGCGGACCTCGGCCTCGCCACTCCCAAGGCACTGGAGGCGCCGCAGCTTGGCTCAACGGCGCAGATGCTGGGGGCTCTCTATGTCGTCGAAGGCTCGCGCCTCGGCGGAGCGATGCTCGCTCGACGCGTGCCCGCGCATCTTCCCTGCCGCTTCCTGTCGGACGCGGACTCCTCGCGCTGGCGCTCGCTGGTCGCGCTGATCGATCACGAACTCGTCTCTCCCGCAAGCCAGGCGGCAGCCCTTGCCTCTGCCCGCGCGGCGTTCGCCCTTTTCGAAGCCGCCGCTCATGCGCAAGCCGGAGTTCGCGTCCCTTGAGCACTGACCCATTGGGCGCTGGCAGCGCGGTCGACCTGACCAACTGCGATCGCGAACCGATCCACATCATCGGCTCCATTCAGCCCAGCGGCTTCCTCATCGCGTTGACCGCCGACTGGTTGATCGCCCGCGCCTCGGCAAACCTTCCGGAATTCATCGGCTGGGAGCTTGCCGATACCTATGGGCGCTCGCTTGACGAGGTTTTCCTGCCGCAGGCCGTGCATGACCTGCGCAACCGCACCACGATGCTCCGCAACGAAGACGCGGTCGAACGCATGTTCGATGTCCCCCTCGTCGCGGGCAAGGGCAACTTCGACGTCGCCGTCCACTACAGCGGCGGCCAGATCGTCATCGAGGCCGAACCTTCGCGCGGCAGCCTCGGCGACGTCACCGGCATGGTCCGCTCTATGTTTGCGCGGCTCGATCAGTGCAAGAACATGACCGCGTTCTACCGCGAAGGTGCCCGCCAGATCCGCGCGCTGATCCAGTTCGACCGAGTCATGGTCTATCGCTTCGCTCCCGACGGATCGGGCGAAGTCGTGGCCGAAGCCTGCCGCCCCGGCATCGGCCAGTTCCTCGGCCTGCATTACCCGGCCAGCGATATTCCGGCCCAGGCGCGCCAGCTCTACTTGCGCAACGTCCTGCGCGTGATCGGCGACGTCCACGCCACGCCCGTGCCTGTGCTTCCCGCGCTGGACGAGACCGGCGCCCCGCTCGACATGTCGCTCTCGCTGTTGCGCTCGGTTTCGCCGATCCACATCGAGTATCTCAAGAACATGGGCGTCGATGCCTCGATGTCGATCTCCATCATCGTCGATGGCAAGTTGTGGGGCCTTTTCGCCTGCCATCATTATTCGGCCAACAACCCCAACTTCGAACGCCGCGCGGTGGCAGAGCTGTTCGCCCAGATGTTCTGCATGCGCCTCGAAAGCCGCGAGCGGCAGGATACGATGGAGTTCGAACGCCGCGCCCGCGATATCTCCGACCAGCTGCTCGGGGCTGTCGCCTCTGATGAAACGCTTCTGCGCGATCCCGACTGGCTGGCCGACATCCTCACGCACGCCATTGCGGCGGACGGCGTGGGCGTCTGGCTCTCGGGCGGTTATGCCTTCTCCGGCCAGTGCCCGCCCACGGAGGACTTCCGCCGCATCATCCGCGCGCTGAACACCACTGCCGCCGGCAAGGTCTACGCGACCGACCATATCGGCTCGCTGATTCCGGATACCTATCGTTTTTCCGACAAGGTCGCGGGCCTGCTCGCCATCCCCATCTCCCGCTCTCCGCGCGATTACGTCGTGCTGTTCCGGTCAGAGATGGTGCGCTCGGTCCGCTGGGCAGGAGATCCGCACAAGCCCGTCGAGTACGGCCCCAACGGCCCGCGACTGTCCCCGCGCGAGAGCTTTGCCGAATGGAAGGAACTGGTCCGGGGCAAGTCCAGACCATTCACCTCCTCGGAACTGCGCGTAGCCGAAACCCTGCGCGCCACTCTGATCGAGGTCGTTTTGCGCCTGTCGGACGAGGCCACCGCCGAACGCCAGCAGGCAAGCGACCGGCAGGAACTGCTGATTGCCGAGCTAAACCACCGCGTCCGCAACATCCTCGGCCTGATCCGTGGCCTCATCCGCCAGTCGCAGGCGAGCGATCCGGCGCTGGCGGGCTTCGTCAAGCTGATCGACGGCCGCATCCATGCGCTCGCCAGGGCGCACAACCAGATCACCGAGGACCACTGGGGCCCGGCGCCACTGCAATCCCTCATCGACGCCGAGGCGGCGACGTTCATGGTGGACAGCAGGCGCATCCGCAGTTCGGGCGAGCAGGTCATGCTCAATCCGCTCGCCTATTCGACGATGGCCTTGGTCCTTCACGAACTCGTCACCAATTCCAGCAAGTACGGCAGCCTCTCGGTCCCCGATGGTCATGTCACGATCGCCTGGAATTTCTCAGCCAAGGGTGACCTTCTGGTCGCATGGCGCGAGGTTGGCGGTCCGCCCGTGCGCGAACCGCAGCGGCAGGGCTTCGGCACCACGATCATCCAGCGCTCGGTGCCCTACGATCTCGGCGGCGAGGCTGCGGTGCGCTTTCAGGAAAACGGGTTCGAGGCCGACTTCTGCATTCCCAAGCGCCACGTTGCCGAGGCCTCGGGTGCAGCGCGCGTGATCCATTTTCCCAAGTCAGGCCCCGGCCACGTCGAGGAACCTCCGCAGAACCTGCTCACCGGTCAGCGTGTCCTGCTGGTCGAGGACAGCCTGATCATCGCGCTCGATGCCGAGGATATCCTCTCCCGTCTTGGCGCCGAATCTGTCGTGACCGCAGGCTCTGTCGACGCCGCCCTCGATCTGATCGACGCAGCCCGGCCGACCATCGCCTTGCTCGACATCAATCTCGGCATCGGCACCAGCTTCCCGATTGCCGATGTCCTGCATGAACGCGAAGTGCCTTTCATGTTCGCAACCGGATATGGCGAACAGGCAAAGTTTCCAGACGTCCACCGCGCCCGCCCGGTGGTGCAGAAGCCCTATACCATCGGCAACATCGCAAGAGCTTTGGCGACGCTGCTGCCGGACTGAAGAGGTGCTTGAACTCCCCCTCCCGCAGGCGGGAGGGGCTGGGGGTGGGCATTCGCCGTCAGGCGAAGTTTGCGCAAAGCCTGAGGCACAAACAGAAAAGGGCGCCGTCACCGGCGCCCTTTTCCGCATCCTCTCCAAGATGCTCCGTGATGAAACGGGTCTTTGGCGACCCTGTTCCTTATTCTTCCGGACCGCCGCGGCCTTCGGCCTTGTCGTTCGAGGCATAAAGCGCGTCGCCCTTGCCCTGCATGTAGGGCAGCGGGTTCACAGCTTCGCCCGAAACGCGGACTTCATAATGGAGGTGAGGGCCGGTCGAACGGCCGGTCGAACCGACGTAGCCGATGATGTCGCCCTTGCGGACCTGCTGCCCTTCGGCAACCGCCACGCGCGACATGTGGCCATAACGGGTTTCCATGCCACCGCCGTGATCGAGACCGACGAACAGGCCGTAGCCGCCGAACCATTCAGCCTTTTCCACGACGCCATCGGCGCTGGCGCGGATCGGGGTGCCGGTCGGTGCGGAAAGATCGATGCCCTTGTGGGCGCGGCGGCCGCCGAGCACAGGATGTTCGCGCATGCCATAGCCGCTCGAAAGGCGGGTCATCGCCACAGGCGCCAGCGACGGGATCGAAACCGATGCCTTGCGGATGGTGGTCGGCTTCGAGGAAGGCAGGATGCCGTTGTCGAGCTGCTGCCAGCTGGCGAAGAGGCGGCGGAATTCTTCGTCACCGCGATCGGCCGAGACGCCTGCCTTGGCGGCTTCGGCAGCGCGAAGCGGGGCGGCGATGTCTGCGGAAGCGGCGCTGTTTGCGAATGCCGGCGCGGAAGAGAATGCAACAACTGCCGTAAGGGCGCTGAATACAGTCTTGAAGGTGTTTGTGTTGAACAACATTACGACCCGTACGACCTTTTTCTCGGCTCTCCGCTTCCGGCGTTAGGCCGTGAAGCAGCAAGCCCTGAAACCCCCAGAGCGAACCCGATTTGCGGCAACAGACAGACGTGCGGCCTGTCGCCCGGGATTTTTCAGAGTTGGTCGGAACCCCCCGCCATCTCGTGAATTGGGGTATGCGGGGCAGGTTACTGGCAGGCAACCCCTGCCATCATTTCGCGCGACAAACCGGCTGATCGACGCGCCGAGTCGTTGAACGGTGGCTTAACGGCACCGCGAAAGTGCTGCTGGAGCAAGGTTTTCCAAAGGTCCGCGGGGGATTCGCCCCTCGTCTGGCAGACTGCGGTGAAATGTGTTGTGCCGAACCGCACATGGCGAATTTCATCGTCAACGATTCTTTGCAGGATGCGGGCAGAGCGATCGTCACCGCCTGCCAGAAACCGCTCGACGGTAGCGGGCGTCACATCCAGTGCACGTGCTTCCAGCACCATCGGCACCACGGCCAGCCGAGCCGCCAC
Organism: Novosphingobium sp. GW835-FHT14H07; assembly: GCF_058793515.1. Lineage (NCBI taxonomy): Bacteria > Pseudomonadati > Pseudomonadota > Alphaproteobacteria > Sphingomonadales > Sphingomonadaceae > Novosphingobium > Novosphingobium sp. GW835-FHT14H07. The sequence continues at coordinate 136,722 of NZ_JBXAFX010000010.1, read as the reverse complement.
ATCGTGCGCGGTCTCGCGCGCCGCATCCCACAATCCGTCATGCGCCGGCATCGCTCCATAGAAGCTGCCCAGCGTGCGCAAGCGGCGGGAAATCAGCGCGAAATGCATCGCTTCGTCCGCTGCGACCGACAGCCAGTCGTCGACGAACTGCCGCCCCATCTCCGCACCGAATCGTCCCGCCGCATCCAGCGCCAGGTCGATCGCCACGAATTCGATGTGCGCCAGCGCATGAAGCAGGGCGAGCCTTCCGTGCGCCGATCCGCGCCCGCGCTTGGGCATGGCACTGGGCGGCAGCAGCTCCGGCTTGTCTGGCCGGGCCGGATAGTCAGGCATCGCCACGTCGAACACCATCGCCAGCTCACCGCCACGCCAGCGGCGCACCACGTCGCGCGCTGCCATGACCTTGTCCTGCGGCTCAGGCGTCAGCATCACCGCGCGGATGGCGCGGGCGAGGGTAGGTGCGTTCATTGCTCGTGTTGCCGGTCAGAGCGCCTTGGCTGCAGCCAGCACTTCCTCGGCGTGGCCCTTGACCTTCACCTTGTTCCACACCTGCGCAATCTTGCCATCCGTGCCGACAAGATAGGTCGTGCGCTCCATGCCCATGTAGGTGCGTCCGTACATCGACTTCTCGGTCCAGATCCCCAGCGCGTCAGAAACCCCGCCTTCCTCGGCATCGCTGGCGAGCGGCGCGACAAGCGCGTGCTTTTCGGCAAACTTGGCATGCTTCTGCGGCGGGTCCTTGCTGACGCCGAGGACGGCAACGCCCGCGGCCTCGAACTCGCCATGAAGCGCCGAAAAGTCCTTGTTCTCGGTGGTGCAGCCCGGTGTGTCGTCCTTGGGGTAGAAGAACACGACCAGCTTGCGCCCTGCGAAATCCGAAGCCTTCACGCTGCCGCCATCGGGCTTGGTCATCGCGATGTCGGGGAATGCCTCGCCCGTTCCGATCCGCTCGCTCATCATGCAATCTCCAGTTGAATATCGAACACCTGCGCCCAGCCACGGCCCACGCAATGCCGTGCTGCCAGCACCGCATCCAGCAGCGCGTCCCAGCTTTCCAGGCCGCAGGACCGCGCGACGATGCCCCGGCTCGCTTCTGGCGGGAACATGCCATCAGGGGCAACCAGCCGCACCACCACCAGCAATCGCGCCAGCAGGTCATGCGCCTGCCGCATGCCGGCGGGCAGCAGCCCAAGGTCTTCGAGCGCCTGCACCGCCGCGCCAAGATCCGGCGTCTGCGCCAGATGGTCGCGCAATTGCAGGAAATGGACCATGAATTCGATGTCCACCAGCCCGCCCCGCGCCAGCTTCACGTCGAGAGGGCCCTTGGCCGGCTTGTGCTCAGCCATGGTCCTGCGCATTTCCAGCACATCGGCGCGCAGCTTTTCCGGGTTACGCGGGCGCTCCAGCACCCGCGCGATGATCGCCGAAAGCGCCGCCCGGTCCGCGTCGGTCCCGAACATCGCCCGCGCCCGGCACAGTGCCATGTGCTCCCACGTCCAGGCATCCTCGCACTGATACTTCTCGAAGCTGTCGAGGCTTACGGAGATTGGCCCTTGCGCCCCCGAAGGCCGCAGCCGCGTGTCCACCTCGTAAAGCGCGCCCGCCGCCGTCGGCACCGAAAGCGCGGCGATCACCCGCTGCGCCAGCCGGTTGTAGTACAGCGTCGCCCCCAACGGCCTGCGCCCGTCGGATTCGCTCGCATGATCGCCGCTGAACAGGAACACCAGATCAAGGTCCGATGCGTGCGTCAGCGCCGCACCGCCCAGCCGCCCGAGGCCGAGGATCGCCAGATCGCTCTCCGGCACCACACCGTGATTGACACGAAACTCCTCGATCGCCGCACGGCCCAGCACCTCGATCGAAGCCTCGGCCACCCGGCTCAGCGCCGCTGCCACCTCAAGCGGATCGCGCTGCCCTTCAACCAGCTGCACCCCCAGCGCAAAGCGCATCTCGCCCACGCGCAGGCGCACTGCATCGAGCAGCCGCTGGTAATCGTCCCCTGCTTCCCCGCGCGAAAGCTCGGCCGCAATCTCGGCAACGCTGCCCGGCAGGTCGAACGCCGACCGGTCGATCAGGATGTCGAGCAGGTCCGACCGTCGCGCCAGCTCGTCCGCCAGGGTCGGTGCGTGGGCCAGCACTCGCATGACGACGACCAGCAATCCCGGCCGCGCCTCCAGCAGGCGGAACACGTTGATCGCACTCGGCAATCCCTCCAGCAGGTGTTCCCACCGCAGCAGTGCCCGCTCCGGGTCCGGCGCCCCGCACAGCGCACGCAGCAGCTGCGGCCGGATCCGCGCAAACGCCTCGCGCGCCTCGGCGGAGCGCAGGCAACGGTACTGCCCGCCCTCCCAGGCCTGCACCCGCTCGGCAAAGCGATCGACTACCGGGTCGGACTGATCCGGCACCTCCACTTGCACCGCGCCCGTCGGCGCATACGTCTCGATCAGCGCATCGAACCGCCGCCCGACCGTGTCCGAAATCGCCGTCAGTTCCGCCACCAGCGCCGCGCCATCTGCCAGCCCGTCCAGCCGCGCCACGCCATCGAGCGCGGCCGCATCTCCCGGCAGCGAATGCGTCTGCTGGTCCGCCACCATCTGCAAGCGGTGCTCCAGCGTCCGCAGCCGGTCATAGCTCTCGCCCATCACGGCGGCATCCTCGGCCCCGATGATCCCGGCTTCGGCGAGCGCATCAAGGCTCGCCCGCGTACCCCGGAGCCGCAGCGCGGGATTGCGCCCGCCATGGATCAGCTGGTGCGTCTGCGCGAAGAACTCGACCTCGCGAATCCCGCCGCGCCCGCGCTTCAGGTCATAGCCCGGCCCGATCGCCTGCCCCGCCGAATAGTGATCGCGGATCCGCGTGGTCAGCCGCCCGATCTCGGCAATCGCCCCGAAATCGAGGCTGCGCCGCCACACGAAGGGCCGGATCGTATCGAGGAAGGCCTGTCCCCGCGCCACATCTCCCGAAGCCGCCCGCGCCCGGATATAGGCCGCCCGTTCCCACGCCAGCGCGCTCGATTCGTAATGCGTGATAGCCGCTTCGAACGGCAGGGCGAGGGGGCTGACCTCCGAGGCGGGCCGCAATCGCAAGTCCACCCGGAAGACATAGCCATCGCCCGTCACCGCAGACATGATCTCCATCAGCGACCGCGCCACGCGCTGCGCCGCATCGGCTGGATCGTCGCGCTCGCGCCGTGGAAGGACATCGGGATCGTAAAGCAGGATCGGATCGATGTCCGATGAATAGTTCAGCTCCTGCGCCCCGTGCTTGCCCAGCGCTATGGCGGTAAATCCGGTGCTGTCCGCATCCGGCACGCGCCGCCGGATCGCCGCCGCAATTGCCGCGTCGAGCGACCGGTCGGCAAAGTCCGATAGCTCCGCCACCACGCGCCCCAGCGGAAACGCCCCCGCCAGATCGCCGATTGCCACCACCAGCGCCAGCGCCATCCGCTCCCGCCGCAGCGCCACGGCGGCATCCTCGATGCCAGAGCCGGCAGCCTTGGCCCGGGCCAGCGCCCCTTCGATATCCCCTGCCGCCAGCAAGGACTCGACCTCAGGCAAGCGGCCAAGCGCCATCGACAGAAACGGGGAGTGCGCACGCGCGCGGGCAAGGGCGCTTGGGAAATCGGTCATCGTCCGTCCCGAATGCCCCGCTTGCCGCGCGTGATCAAGCGCCATGGAAAACGCCCGCCTTCTGCTCTAAGGCGCGGGGCCAATTCCTCGGATTCCGGACCAGACAGCCATGACCGCCCACTTCACCATGCCCCCCGAATGGCACCCTCAGGACTGGCTGTGGATCGGCTTCCCGCACCTCGCCGAGGAATGGTCGGGGGTGATCGACAAGGCGCAGGAGCAGATTGCTGCCTTCGCCAGCGCCGTCGCCGACAGCGGCCAGGAAGTGCGCCTTGTCGTGCGCGATGCCGCCAACGAAATGCGCGCAAAGTCGCTGGTCTCTGCGGCGGTAAAGCTTGAACGCCGCACCTATGGTGATGTCTGGCTGCGCGATACCGGCCCGCTCGTCGTGCTCGATGAAGCGGCCAATCGCAGCGCCCGCCTGTTCGGCTTCAACGGCTGGGGCGAGAAGTATCTGATGCCGGGCGATCAGGAAATCGGTGCGGATCTCGCCGTTTCGGCCGACCTCGAATCCTCGAAGGCTGACTGGATTCTCGAAGGCGGTGCGCTGGATGGCGATGGCACAGGCCTCGTCGCCACGACCGAACAGTGCCTCCTCAACCCCAATCGCAACCCGCACCTGACCCGCGCGGACCTCGAGATGCGCCTCAACCGCGATCTCGGCTACACCCGCGTCCTCTGGCTGGGCGACGGGTTGATCAACGACCACACCGATGGCCACGTCGACAATCTCGCCCGCTTCGTCGGCCCGAACCGCCTCGCGCTCCCCCGCGCTACCGGCCCGAACGACCCAAACGCGGCGATCTATGCCGACGCCAAGGCCCGCGCCCAGGCCGCGAGCGTGGACGTGGTCGAAGTTCCGTCGCCGGGCCGCATCGAGTGGGGCGACATGATCCAGCCTGCCAGCTACATGAACTTCGTCATCACCACGAACCTCGTGGTTGTGCCGATCTTCGGCTCGCCCCACGATGAAGATGGCGTCGCCGCTATCGCCGAACTCTTCCCCGACCGCGCCACCATCGGCCTGATGGGCGATGCCGTCCTCGCAGGCGGCGGCGGCTTCCACTGCGCCAGCCAGCAGATGCCGAACGCGGTCTCCAGGCAATAACCGAGCGTCACCGTCACCCCGGGCTTGACCCGGGGTCCCGCTGCCTTCTTGGCCGAGCTGAAACTGAAAAAAGCGGGACCCCGGATCAGGTCTGGGGTGACGAGTTTCTTTACTGATTAGCGGACGGCCTCAACTCGCCAGCCGCAACCCCGCACCAGCCACATCAACCCCCGGCTGATCCGGCCAGATCCCGCGCGTATCGTAGACGGCCTTGCCCGAACGCTCGGCCAGCGGCACCACCTTGAACACATCGTGGTCCACCAGCACGATCAGCACGCCGCACTCCTCCAGCGCGGTATCGAGGTCGATCTGCACCGCACCCGTTCCCTCGAACTCGCGCGGCAACTGGCCCGCATAGGGCTCCACCACGTTGATCCGGCTGCCGAACTTGCGTGCCAGGCTCGCCGCCACATAGCGCGCCGGGCTCTCGCGGAAATCGTCGATGTTGGCCTTGAACGCCAGCCCCAGGCAGGCAACCATCACGCCCGGATGGGCCTCGACCAGCGCCGAGGCCTTGGCGACGACATGGTGCATCTTGCCATCGTTCACGTTGCGCGCGGTGCGGATCAATGGGGTTTCATCAGGAGCGCCCGCCACGATGAACCACGGGTCCACCGCAATGCAGTGCCCGCCTACGCCAGGGCCGGGCTGCAGGATGTTCACGCGCGGATGGCGGTTGGCCAGCCGGATCACTTCCCACACGTCCAGCCCCATCCGGTCCGCCACCATCGAAAGCTCGTTGGCAAAGGCGATGTTCACGTCGCGATAGGCGTTCTCGACCAGCTTGGTCATCTCGGCCGAGCGCGCATCGGTCGTCACGCAGGTCCCGCGCACGAAGCGCTTGTAGAACGCCAGCGCCTTGCGCGCGCAACGCGGGGTGATGCCGCCGATCGAACGGTCGTTGTTGGTCAGTTCCTCGAGAATGCGTCCCGGCAGCACGCGCTCCGGGCAATAGGCGATGGAAACGTCGGGCGTCTCCTTCGTCTTTCCGGGGAACTTGAGGTCGGGCCGCAGCCCCGCCATCAGATCCCGCATCTGCTCAGTCGTGCCGACAGGCGAGGTCGATTCGAGAATCACCGTGTCGCCTGCCTTGAGCACCGCCGCAACTTGCGTCGCTGCCGCAAGCACATAGGAAATGTCCGGCGTGTGATGTCCGTCCTTCTCGAACGGTGTCGGCACCGCGATCACGAAAACGTCGGACGGCGCGATCTGCGTCGATGCGCGCAGCAGCCCGCGCTGCACCACGCCATGGACGAGGCCATCAAGGTCGACTTCCTCGATATGGATCTCGCCCCGGTTGATCGTGTCGACCACGTGCTCCGACACGTCGAGGCCGAGCACCTTGCACCCTGCGCGGGCTATGATGGCAGCGGTTGGAAGTCCGATATAGCCGAGCCCGACAACACAGACGTCCGGCTTCACATCACCCATCATTCGCCAGCAACTCCACGATACGGCGCGCCGATTGCCCATCCCCGAACGGGTTGTGCGCACGCGCCATGGCCGAATAGGCAGCCTTATCGTCGAGCAGGGTGAAGATTTCGGTAACGATGGTGTCCACGTCGGTGCCGACCAGCTTCGCGGTCCCGGCAGTCACGCCTTCGGGCCGCTCGGTCGTCTCGCGCATGACCAGCACCGGCTTGCCCAGCGCAGGGGCCTCTTCCTGCACGCCGCCCGAATCGGTCAGCATGATCTCGGCCACGGACAGAAGGCGGGCGAAGTGCGGGTAATCCAGCGGCTCGATCATTGCCACGTTGGGCAGACCGTTGAGCGCCGCGTCCATCACCTTGCGCACATTGGGATTGGGGTGGACCGGAAACACCACTGCCACGTCCTCGCGCGCAGCAATCTGCCGCACGGCCTCGGCAATGTTCTCCAGCCCCCCGCCAAAGTTCTCGCGGCGATGGCTGGTCACCCCGATCACGCGCTTCCCCGCAAACCGCGCCTCGATTTCGGCAAGCCCGGAAGCAAGCGCCGGTTCGGCCTCGATCTTTGCCGAAACCCATTGGAGCGCATCGATCACCGTGTTGCCGGTCACGTGTACGCCCTTGGCATCGACATTCTCCGCCAGCAGCGCCGCTGCCGAAACATCGGTCGGCGCAAAGTGCAGCCTGGCAATCGTGCCGATGATCTTGCGGTTCACCTCCTCGGGCCAGGGGTGATAGATGTTGTGGCTGCGCAGCCCCGCCTCGACATGGGCCACCGGCAGCTTGCGATAATAGGCGGCCAAGGCGCCGGCCATCGCGGTCGCGGTGTCGCCCTGAACCACCACCCAGTCGGGGTTCACCTGATCCATCACCTTGCCCAGTTCCGTCAGCAGCGCAGCCGTCAGCCCGTCGAGCGTCTGGTCCGGCTTCATCAGATCGAGGTCGTATTCCGGCACGATCCCGGCAATCTCCAGCACCTGATCCAGCATTCCGCGATGCTGCGCCGATACGCAGGTCACAACGCGCGTGCGCGGATCGGCCGCAAGCGCGTGGACCACGGGAAACATCTTGATCGCTTCGGGGCGGGTGCCAAACACCACGAGGATCGTCTTTGGGAGGATGGCCTTTTCCGTCATGGCGCTTCCAATATCGGCTGAGTGTTAACCGTGAAATAAGAGCCTCGATTTAAGCAAGGCGGCGATCCGGCGCTTCAAGCGTCAACCATGAAAGGCCGCCTGTCCCGTGACAGTCCAGTTCCCGACGCTTGCTCCTGCTCCAGTTCCCGGTCACCCTCGGGGCCTCGATCCGCTGGTTTCGGCGACTACCCGCGTCACCGTGCTCGGCCTTGGTTACGTCGGCCTGCCGCTGGCTGTCGCGCTCGCCAAGAAGTTCTTCGTCACCGGCTTCGACATCGACGTCCAGCGCATTTCGGAATTGTCCGAAGGGCATGACCGCACACGCGAGATCGAGCCGGCGCTGCTTTCGATGTCGAGCCTTGGCCTCACTTGCGATGCCGGGGTCTGCCCGCCGAGCGACTTCTACATCGTCACCGTGCCAACGCCCATCGACAACCAGAATCGACCCGACCTGCGCCTTGTCGAATCCGCCTCGCGGACGGTCGGCAAGATGCTGCCCGCTGCCGTCAAGGAAGGGCGCGCGCCTGTCGTCGTGTTCGAAAGCACCGTCTATCCGGGTGTAACCGAAGACATCTGCGGTCCGATTCTCGAGGAAGTTTCCGGCCTCAAGTGCGGTCAGGACTTCTTCCTCGGCTACAGCCCGGAACGCATCAACCCCGGTGATCGCGAACATACCATCGAGCGCATCACCAAGGTCGTCTCCGGCCAGACGCCCGAAGTGCTCGATCGCGTGGCCGATCTCTATGGCGCGATCACGTCTGGCGGCGTGTTCCGCGCCGCTTCGATCAAGGCTGCCGAAGCCGCCAAGGTGATCGAGAATGCCCAGCGCGATATCAACATCGCCTTCATGAACGAGATCACCCAGATCTTCTCGAAGATGGACCTCTCGGTCTGGGACGTGCTCGCCGCCGCCGGCACCAAGTGGAACTTCCTGCCCTTCACCCCCGGCCTGGTCGGCGGGCACTGCATTGGCGTCGATCCCTATTACCTCTCGGCCCGCGCCGAAGCCCTCGGCCACGATCCCCAGGTGATTCTCGCCGGGCGCGGGGTGAACGATGGCATGGCGCAATGGGTCGCGCAGCAACTCCATGCCCAGCGCGGCGGCAAGCCGGGCACGGTCCTCGTCCTTGGCCTGACGTTCAAGGAAAACGTGCCGGACCTGCGAAATTCCAAGGTCGCCGATGTCGTCGCCGAACTCCAAGCGCTCGGCCACAAGGTCGCCGTCCATGATCCCCATGCCGACAACGCCGAGGCCATGCTCGAATACGGCATAGAGCTGGCGGGCGACGCCTTCGATCAGACCTTCGACCTCGTCTTCCTCGCCGTGCCGCACAAGTACTACCTTGCCGCAGGAGCAGACCGCATCGCGTCACTGGTGGCGCCGGGCGGCACATTGGCGGACCTCAAGGGCGTGCTGGGTGACCGCGCCGACTGGAAACTCTAATTTATCCCTTTACCCTGCGTCCCCGCGAAGGCGGGGACCTCGGTGTTCTGACGGAACGCCAGCATAAACCGACTGAGGCCCCCGCCTGCGCGGGGGATCAACTGCTTGATTCGAAAGTGAAGCCAACGTGAAAGTCCTCGTTACCGGAGCCGCCGGCTTCATCGGCTATTCGCTCATCACCCGCCTGCTCGCGCGGGGAGACGAGGTCGTCGGCGTCGACATCGTCAACGATTATTACGACGTCAGCCTCAAGGAAGCGCGCCTCGCCCGGCTGGTGGAGCAGGGCGGTTCGCGTTTCTCGTTCTGTCGCAATGACTTCAGCGATCACGCAGGCCTTGTCGCCGCGCTGGAAGGCAAGCAGTTCGAACGCATCGTCCACCTCGGCGCGCAGGCCGGGGTGCGCTATTCGATCGAGAATCCGCACGCCTATGTGCAGTCCAACCTCGTCGGCCACCTCAACCTTCTCGAAGTCGCCCGCCATCGCGGCGCGGAGCACATGGTCTATGCCAGTTCCTCCTCGGTTTATGGTGGAAATACAAAGCTTCCCTTCTCGGTGGACGACCGCGTTGATCACCCGCTCTCGCTCTACGCCGCCACCAAGAAGGCGGACGAACTGATGAGCGAGACCTACGCCCACCTCTACCGCCTGCCGCTGACAGGCCTGCGCTTCTTCACCGTCTATGGCCCATGGGGCCGCCCCGACATGATGATATGGCTGTTTACAAAGGCAATTCTGGCGGGCGAGCCGATCAACGTCTTCAACCACGGCGACATGTACCGCGATTTCACTTATGTTGACGACATCGTCAGCGGCGTCATCGCCTGCCTCGACAACCCGCCGCCGGACGACGGTTCGGTCAAGGCCGGGGGCAGCGAGAAACCGCACCGCCTCTACAACATCGGCAACCACAAGTCCGAGCACCTGATGAAGGTCATCGCGATTCTGGAGGAGCAGCTGGGGCGCAAGGCCGAGATGAATCTGATGCCGATGCAGCCCGGCGACGTCCGCCAGTCCTTCGCCGACATCGATGCGATTTCAGGCGACCTTGGCTATCGTCCGACGACGAGCATCGAGGTCGGGGTGCCCAACTTCGTGAAGTGGTACAAGGACTACCACGGGTTGTGACCTTGCGCCCCGGAGTTGCGGGGGAGTTCGCGAGAGTTGCCGCTTTGCCCCCGGGAGTTGGGGGTGAGTCAGGGGTGAGTTGGAAAACCCCGGTTTCGTCACGCGTTCACGTCGGCATAGTGGCTCGGCGGCTGGATCACGTCCATGCGCTCGGCCAGGAGCGGGCGGAAGCTGGGGCGGCTCTTGAACACCGAATACCACCCGCGCGCCTGCTCGTGCCCCGACCAGTCGATCCCGCCGAGATAGTCGGCCACCGAGATCTGCGCGGCGGCGGCAAGATCGGCAAGGCTCATCGTCGAGCCTGCCAGCCAGGGCCGGTTGTCGATCAGATAATCGATATAATACAAGTGCTCATCGGCCAGCCGCATTGAATCGCGCAACCGCTTGCTGTCTGGCGGGCTGCGATAGACCAGCCGCTTCTTCATCCGCTCTTCCAGCAGGGGCAACGTGACGTCGGCATAGAAATTCTCGTCGAACAGGGCCACCAGACGGCGGATCTCCGCGCGGTTCACCGCCGTGCCGTTGATCATCGGCGTCTTGTCGACGGTCTCTTCGAAATACTCGCAGATCGCGCGGCTGTCGGCCAGAACCACGCCGCGTTCAGGGTTCTGGATTGCCGGAGTGCGATAGGCGGGGCTCAGCTTCCCGAACGCCTCGGTCCGCTCCCACGGGTTCTCCCGCACGAGATCATAGGCCACGCCCTTCTCGCTGAGGAGAAGGCGCACCTTGCGGCTGAACGGACATAGGGGAAATTGATGTAGCTGCCACATGCGTGGAAGCTTTGCGCGGGGAGCGACGCAGGGTCAAGGACATGCGGCATTCTGCGCGCTTGACCACAGTAGTGACAAGTCCGCTCTTGGAAGTTAGTCTGACTAATTCCGAACTCTTGCAAGTGGCAGGCATGACTGTAATCCCCCTCGGCCTTGGTGCGACCCGGCGCTCGTTTCTTCAGGGAGCAAGCGTGCTTGGCCTGTTCTCGCATAATGTCAGCGCGTTCGCGGCAGCTGCAAAACCGGGGCGGGCACAGGCCATGAACCGGGTCCAGCCTTTCGACATGTCTGACATAACGCTGGCCGAGAGTCCGTTTCTCCATGCCCAGCGCATGACCGAGGCCTACCTCCTGCGGCTGTCGCCTGACCGGATGCTGCACAATTTCCGCAGGAATGCGGGGCTCGAGCCGCGCGCGCCGGTCTATGGCGGATGGGAGTCCGAGAAGACCTGGGAGGACATCAATTGCCACGGTCACACCCTCGGCCATTACCTTTCCGCCTGCGCACTTGCCTGGCGCGCCACTGGCAAAGCCGAATATCGCAACCGCATCGAATACATCGCCAGCGAGCTTGCGGCGTGCCAGAAGGCTTCGGGTTCAGGCCTCGTCTGCGCCTTTCCCAAAGGTGCGGCGCTGGTGGTCGCGCATCTGCGCGGAGAGAAGATCACCGGGGTTCCGTGGTACACGCTGCACAAGGTCTACGCCGGCCTGCGCGACGCCGCGCAACTGGCGGACAGCGACAGGGCGAGGGACGTGCTGATGCGGCTCGCGGACTGGGGCGTCATCGCGACGCGGGACCTTTCCGACGAAGCGTTCGAAGCGATGCTGGATACCGAGCATGGCGGCATGAACGAGATCTATGCCGATCTCTTCGCGATGACCGGCAAGGCGGAGTATCGGACGCTTGCCCTGCGCTTCTCTCACAAGACCATCCTGCGTCCGCTGGCAGAACGCCGCGATCATCTCGACGGGCTGCATGCCAATACGCAAGTGCCCAAGATCGTGGGATTCCAGAGGGTTCATGAAGTGACGGGCGCGCCGGAGTATCACCGCGCCGCACAGTTTTTCTGGCAGACCGTCACCGGCCCGCGGGCCTTCGCCACCGGGGGGCATGGCGACAACGAACATTTCTTTCCCATCGCAGATGGCGCGGCACACGTCTTTTCCGCCAAGGGTTCGGAGACCTGCTGCCAGCACAACATGCTCAAGCTCACGCGCGCCCTGTTCATGGCTGAACCCAAGGCGGAGTACGCCGACTATTACGAAGGGACGCTGTACAACGGCATCCTCGCCTCGCAGGACCCTGACAGCGGCATGGCGACGTACTTCCAGGGCGCAAGGCCGGGCTACATGAAGTTGTACCACACGCCCGAGGATTCGTTCTGGTGCTGCACCGGAACAGGCATGGAGAACCACGTAAAGTATCGGGATTCCATCTATTTCCACGACGCGGCCGCGCTCTGGGTCAATCTGTTCATCCCTTCCGCTGTGCGCTGGCGCGGCATGGGTGCGGAACTCGCGCAGGAGACCGCTTTCCCGGAAAGGGCAGAGACCTTGCTGCGGTGGAAGTGCGCCCGGCCGTTCGAGGCGACGCTGAACCTGCGTCACCCCAGCTGGAGCCGGACGGCCCGCGTTCTGGTCAACGGGGCAGAAGTCGAGACGTCAAACGAACCCGGGCGTTTTCTCGCGGTGCGCAGGACATGGCGCAACGGTGACACGGTTGCTTTGCAACTGAAGATGGAAACGACCGCCCAGGCCCTGCCGGCAGTGGACGACATCGTGGCGTTCAAGCATGGGCCGCTAGTGCTTGCCGGAGCGCTGGACCCGGTTCCGCAGGGTAGCGACATCGTGGTCAACGAGCGGCTCTATGGTGCCTACAACGATGCACCGGTGAAGGTCCCGCACCTGGCTGGCGAGGCTCAAGATCTGGCGAAAGCGATCCGCAGCAGGGCCAAACCGCTGGAGTTCGAACTGCCGGCGGCGGATGGCTCGGCTATCCGGCTGTTGCCGTACTTCAGGATCGCCCACCAGCGCTACGCGACCTATTGGAAACTCGCCTAGCGCTTGCGCGCCGGCTCCTTTGCCAGATTGAACGCCACCGCCGCACGAATCAGTGCGACGAAGGCCTCGCCATCAAGCGCATCGCCCTCCCGCAGATCGATGGCACGGCGCGTGCCGCCAGTCAGGCTGGCATTGAACAGGCGATCAGGATCGGGCAGCGCGGCGCCGTGGGCGAAAGTCAGCTTCACGTCGGCCTTGTAGACCTCGCCGGTGCAGATCACGCCGCCATGCTCCCAAGTCGGCACGCCTGCGGGATTCGTGGGTTTTGCCCACTTCACGCTTTCGATCACGTCCGGGTCGGCGCGATGGATAAGCTCCCGCACTCGAGCGAGCATCTCGCCGCGCCAGTCGGCAAGCTCGGCGATGCGGGCTTCTATTCGGCTGGCGGGAGAGGCTTGCTCGGTCATCGTCTGAGGTTGGCAGTCAATGCCTTATAGATAAACAGGAATCTCAGATGCTCCCCTTCACCGTCAGGGTGAAGATCGGGCCGATCAGGCGATCGCGGGTCTCGACGAAGGCAATGGGCGAGTTGGGGCGGGGGCCGGCGAAGACCTCGCGGTCCCAGCGCTGGCGGCCATTGAGCAGGTTGTTGGCGCTCGCTTTCACCGTCAGGCCCATGACGTTCTTGTGCTCGATGTAGACTCCGGCAAACACCGGTCCTTCATAGGCGCGACCACGCTCGAAGCGGCGATGGTAGAGCGACTGGTGGTTGTATTCGTAGGATGCGCCTGCCGCCCAGTCCGTACCTTGGAAGTCCTGGCGGAAGTTCAGCTCCCAGTAGCGGTCGGTGATGCCGCCATAGGGGATGTGGTTGGCGGGATCGAACGGATCGCGCAGCTTGGTGAAGGTCAGCTCGACGTTGAAATCGAGCCGCGCGCCTTTCCAGCCAAGCGGATCGAACTGCAGCGTGGTGTTGCTTACGATCTGCCGTTCCTGCGCCGATCCGACGTTGCCGATGGATTCGCCGTTCGTGCCGATCGGGATCACGGTCACGTAATCCTGCACATTGCGGCCGACGAGGCGCAGCTTGGTCGAGCCCAGCTTGCCGAAGGTGCGATTGAGTTCGAGTTCGGCCGACCAGTCCTGCTGCGGCACGAGATCGGCGTTGCCGCTGTTGGCATTGCCATCATCGAGGAAGCGGCGGGCAAGGAAGTCGTAGAACGAAAGCTGGCCGACCGAGCGCTTGATCTTGAACGAGACATCGAGGCTTTTTGCGGCCTTCCAGCCCAGCGAGAGCGAGCCCTTGGGCCGGAAGAACGAGCGGCTGAGGTTGCCGTTGGGGCCTGTCGCGCCAGTCTGCATCAGCGTCGATTTCTCGGCGCCGGCGATCAGCTGCAAGGTCAGGGTGCTGGAAAGCGGGCGGCTGAATGAGAGGCTGGCATCATAGCGGTCTTCTTTCACGCCGCCGGTGCCTTCGGGGAAGGGGATCTCCACGAACTGGCCGGTGTCATCGAGTTCGGCAAGGCTGGCGACGTTGCGCAGCGAATTGAACGCGCCTTCTCCCGCGAGTTGCCAGTCTCCGCCCAGCATCTTCCAGGAATATTCGCTGCGAACGATGCGCTCGCTGCTGTCGCCGGTCTGGGCGAACCGGTCACCCACAGCGGGCGAGCCGTCACCAAACGTGGTCACGACCTGCTGGCTGTAGGGCTCGTGCTCCTCGCGGTTGAGGCCGATCAGCTTGAGGCGGCCGGGCCCAAGCGCGAACTCGTAATCGCCGCCGATTTCCCAATTGCGGGCGGAGGATTTGTCAATCAGGTCGCGCACCACGGTCGAGCCATCGACATTGGTACGTACCGAGTGTTCGGTGAACCGGCGGGGCACGCGCTGGAACGAGCCGTTGAGGTTGGCGATGGACGAGCCGGGGCCGTCGATGGTCAGGCGCACAGCGAGCTTGGGATCATCGCGGTTGGCCTTGACGACGTCCTCGCGGGTCTGGATCACCGCGCCGTTGCGGTCGGTGATGATCGTCGGCCCACCGGCTGCGCCGCGATTGGCGTTGTTGGTGAGGCTGATTGTGTATTCGACCGGCCCCTGGCGGCCCGATACCGACACTTCGCCGTTGGTGTAGCGCGGGTCTGCATAGTGTGCGCGGTATTCCGGGCTGTAGCGGAACTGGCCGGAAAAGCTGGAGGAGCGGGCAACGACATTGGCGACCTGTCCCGTGAGGCCGGGGATGTCGAGCTTGGCGCCATCGACCAGTTCGATACGCTCGACGGTGGAGGCCGGGATGCGCGAAAGCTGGGTCCAGATATCGTCCGACTTGGATGACAGGCGCTTGGAGTTGACCAGCACGTTGCCGCTGGCCTGGCCGAGGCCTCGCGCTTCCTCGCCTTCGCGGATGGTGAAGCCCGGAACCTGGCGCAGCATGTCCAGGGCATTGCGCGGGGCGAAGCGTTCGAAGTCCTTGGGCGTGAACGTGCTGCGGCTGCCGGTCGTCTGGGCGGCGGGAGGGGCAGTTTCGGGGGCTTCCTCTGCGGCGCGCACCGGCATGGCAAGGGCAAGCATGGCGCAACCGCACAGCAGCGGGATTTGTTTCGATAGAAACTTCATGCCCCGCCGATGGCGCAACTCTGCAGGGCTGACGCGACAGGCTCGACCAACGACATGCGCGGGCCGACCAAAGCCATGTGTCGGTTGGAATCAGCCCGAAAGGCGCATCCGGTCACGCAGGACGTCGATCGCGATGCGTTCTATCGCGTCAGCAGGGCGATCAGCCAGCAGGAGACGAGCGAGCGTGCGCTGCTTCTGCGCGATAAGGTCGATCGCCTGGAGCTTGTCCATGTGGTTGATGGCCACGCTCATGTCGTCGCACAGGGCGGAGCCAAGTGCTTCGACTTCTTCGGCCAGCTCATCAAGGACGACCGCAATCTGGCGATGGGTGGCTTGTGCCATGGGCCTTTGCCCTCCCTTGGGTCAGGCTGCTTCGGCGATCTGGGCGCCATCGGAAAGGGCGGCGAGGTTCAGGACCATGACCATGCGGTCCTCGATCGCGGCGAGGCCTTCAAGGAAGGGCACCACCGTATCGCCTGCCGTGGTCGGCGGCGGCGGCTGGAGCGCTTCGCTGTCGATGGTCACGATGTCGCTGACCGAATCGACGATCCAGCCTGAGATCTGTGCGCCCTGCTGGGTAACGATGATCGCGTGACGGGGCGTTGCTTCGGTGGCGCGCCAGCCGAGTCGGGCGGCGAGGTCCACAACCGGAAGGACCGTGCCGCGCAGGTTCACGACGCCTGCGACATAGTGCGGCACGCGCGGCAGGCGCGTGGTGGGCGACCAGGCGCGGATTTCGCGGATGGCCATGATGTCGAGGCCGAAGACCTGGCCTTCAACCTCGAAGGTGATCAGTTCACGCAACATGTCTGGTTCCTTCCAGCAGGGTTCAGTGGGAGACGCGGCGGACGGCGGCGACGAGCTTTTCCGGGTCGAACGGCTTGACGATCCAGCCAGTCGCACCGGCCGCGCGGGCGCGAGCCTTCTTCTCGTCCGAGCTTTCGGTCGTCAGCACGAGGATCGGGCGATCGCGGTGGCGGCTGCCCTCGCGCAGGCGCTCGATGAGGCCGAAGCCGTCAAGCCGCGGCATGTTGATGTCGGTAATGACCACATCGACCTCGTTCATGGCCAGCCAGTCGAGCGCGGCCATGCCGTCCTCGGCCTGCGATACGTCGAAACCGTGCCCCGACAGGGCATGGTTGAGGAGCGCCCGCATGGAGGGGCTGTCGTCTACGGTAAGGATCCGGGTAGTGTTGCTCATGGATGGGACTCGCTTCTCGAAGATCAGAACAGTTCGACATCGCCACGAGCAAGTGCCGGGCGCGGGGTGGGCTGGACGGGTGGCGCGAACCGGTCTTCCACAGTGCGGTGGCGGACCTGGCCCGATGCCGGGCGGAAATCGACGCGGCGCGCCTGGGTGCCGCCCAGGTCCTCACGCAGGAGCGCAATGCCTTCACGACGGAGGAATTCGCGCGCGAAATCGGCGTTCATCGAGCCGATGCGCATCATGTTGCGATTGACGTTCGCGCCGCCATAGAGGTGCGCCTTGAGGTTGCCCTTGCGGGCGCCTCGGGCGAGCATCTCGTTGACCAGCAGCTCCATGAGGTAGACGCCGTAGTGCTCGTCGACCTTGGTGCCTGTAGCGTTGGCGGGCGGCTCGGACAGCAGGAAGTGGTTCATGCCGCCGATCCGCGCCTCCGGATCATAGAGGCAGGTGGCCACGCAAGAGCCCAGCACGGTCGAGTACTCGATAGAGGGGCTGCCGCTTGCCAGCGCCTGGCCCTGCATGACCGTTACCCGTTCGAGCGGCGGCGCGCCGGGAATGGGGGTTTCGAAGCTCATTTCAGGCGGCCTTGCTGAAAGCGTGGCGCGCGATTGCACCGAGGGGGGCGACAATCCGGGCAGCGCCGAGATGGATGGCAGCGCGGGGCATGCCGAACACGGTGCAGGTTGCCTCGTCCTGGGCAATGGTGCGCGCGCCGCTCTGCGCCATGGCGAGAAGGCCCTGCGCTCCGTCGGCACCCATGCCGGTCAACAGAATGCCCACTGCCCGAGGGCCGACAGTCTTGGCCACGGATTCGAACAATACGTCGACGCTCGGCAGGTGGCCCGAAACCGGGGCGCCGGAACGCAGCTTGCAGTGCAAGGTGGAAGATCCGCCCACCGAGAGGTGGCGATCGTCGCCGGGGGCGAGATAGACGTGGCCATCCTTGAGCGGCATGTCGGGTTCGGCGACGACGATGCGCGGCGGGCAGGACTGGTCGAGCGTGCGCGCGACGGCGGGGGCAAAGCGCGCGTTGATGTGCTGGACGATCAGCGTGGGCGGGCAGTCGGCCGGGAAACCCGAAAGCACGGTCTGCAGCGCTTCGACGCCGCCGGTCGAAGAACCGATGGCGATCAGGGCAGGGCGATCCGCCAGCAATCCGCGCGCTTCGCTGGCGACGCGGCGCGTTTGTGGGGCGCGCGCGGTGAATTGCACTTTCGCGGCTTCACGGATCATGCCGGCAAGCCGGCCTGCGTCGTCCAGCCCGTGCCCGCCACCCGACTTGGCATAGCAATCGACGGCGCCGAGCGCGAGCGCGCGGGCGGTCATCTCGTTGCCTTCCTGCGTCGAGCCGGACACGATGATCACCGGGGTCGGGCGCAGTTCCATGATCTTGGCGAGGAAATCGAGGCCGTTCATGCCGGGCATCTCGATGTCGAGCGTGACCACGTCCGGGTCCAGTTCACGGATCATCTGCCGGCCTTCGGCGGCATTCGCAGCGGCGGCGACGACTTCGATATCGGGCTCCTTGCCGAGCCGGTTCATCAGGATCGCGCGCATGGTGGGCGAATCCTCGACGATGACGACGCGAATTGTCATGCAGCCCTCTTGCGGTAGATGGTTGGTCCCATGGTGGAGAGTTGGTCGAGAGCCGGGCCGGTAACCCGCTCGGAATGACCGATGTACAGCCAGCCGCCGGGCGCGAGCTTTTCGGCGAAACGGGCGACCAGACGTTCCTTGGTCGGGCCGTCGAAATAGATCATCACGTTGCGGCAGAAGATGGTGTCGAACTGCCCCTGCATCGGCCAGTCACCAAGCAGGTTCAGTGACCGGAAGCGCGCGATCTGCTGCACCGCCGGATCGATGGTGCATTCATCGCCCGCTGTGCGCGTCCAGGCACGGCGGAGGGCTTCGGGAACAGGCTTGAGATCTTCGGCGCGGTATGTCGCGGCACGGGCCTTGGCGAGCGCGTGACTTGCGATGTCGCTGGCGAGCAGCCGCAGATCTCGTCGGGCAATGGCGTGGCCAGCCCCGGAGTCTTCGCCCAGCAGCGTCATCAGCAACGACCAGGTCTCCTCACCGCTCGAACAGCCTGCTGACCACAGGCGGACCTTGCCGCCGCGCTGGAGCCTATCGACGTATTCGGGTCGGACATCGCTGGCGAAATGCTCGAAGTGATGTGCCTCGCGATAGAAGAAGGTGTGGTTCGTGGTCAGCGCGCAGATGGCCTTCTGCCGTTCGGCAAGGTTTTCGCGGATGCGCAGGACATAGGCCCCGAATGTGACGCATCCGGAATCGCGCACCAGCGGCGCAAGGCGGGAATAGACCAGCATGGCCTTGCCCGGCGGCAGCACGATGCCGGCTTCCGCATGGGCGATCTCCGAGATCGCGCGGAAATCGGCCTCGTCGAACACTCCGGGGCTGACCCCCGGCATGCTCGCGTCAAGAACATCCATCAGGCTCATGCGGCTTCGGCCATGGCAGCGGATGAGGCCGATGAAAGGCTGCGCGAGACCAGCCCGTCCACGTCAATGATAAGGGCAACCCGGCCATCACCCAGGATGGTAGCCCCGGCGACGCCTTCGACAGACCGGTAATGGGTGTCTAGGCTCTTGATCACGACCTGGCGCTGGTCACAGATGGCATCGACCATCAGCGCGGCTCGGCCTGCGCCCTCGGTTTCGACCACGATGAGCACGGCCTCGCGCGGGTCGCTGACGGCTTGCGCCGCGCCGACCGAATGGGCCAGCGAGATGACGGGAATGAACCTGCCGCGCACGTTGATCATGCTGCGGCTGGCGCCAAGGCCCTGCACTTCATGCGGTTCCGGGCGCAGGCTTTCGACAACGTTCGCGAGCGGCACGACCAGCGTCTGGTCGCCGACGTTGACGACCATGCCGTCCGAGATGGCCAGGGTGAGCGGCAGGGTCAGGGTAAATGTCGTGCCCTTGCCCGGTTCGGAATCAATCGTGATGCGCCCGCCAAGGTCCTTCACGTTCTGGCGGACCACGTCCATTCCGACCCCGCGACCTGAAATGTTCGAGACCTGTTGCGCGGTGGAGAAACCAGGGGCGAAGATCAGCAGATCGATCTCTTCCTTGGACAGGATGGCATCGGGTGCGATCAGGCCCTTTTCGACGGCCTTGGCAAAGACGCGCTCGCGATCGATGCCCTTGCCGTCGTCGCCAATGCGGATGAGAATCCGGCCGGAACGATGCTCGGCCGAAAGGGTCAGCGTGCCCTCGGCGGCCTTCCCCGCAGCGATACGCTCGTCGGCCGGTTCGATGCCATGGTCCACGGCGTTGCGGATGAGGTGGGTCAAAGGTTCGCCCAGACGCTCGATCACGGTCTTGTCGAGTTCGGTGCTTTCGCCCGATACTTCCAGGCGGACATGCTTGCCCGTGGTGGACGACAGTTCACGCAGGATGCGCGGCACGCGGCTGAAGACCGAGCCGATCGGCTGCGCACGGATCGACATGGCCGATTCCTGGATGTCGCGGGTCAGGCCCTCGATCATCGCCATCTCCTCGGCAACGGCGAGGCCTTGTCCGGCAAGGCGCTGCGCCATCATGGCTTGCGCGATCACGAGCTCGCCGACAGCATCGATAAGCTTGTCGAGCTTGCCAAGTTCGATGCGGATGGACTGACCCGGAGCGGGGGGCGCGGGCGGTGCCGAACTGGTCGAGGCGGCGGCGCGCGATGGCGTAGCATCCTCGGCAGCGGCGGGAGCGCTTGAAACGGGGGCAGGCGCCGGTGCCTCGACGGCGACGGGAGCCGGGGTCTGCGGTGCCGCAGGTGACGGCGGCGCAGACTCGGCTATCTGCACCGGCGGCATCTCCGCGTCGGCTCCGAACGCCAGCGAGCAATCATCGCCGACGAAGTCGAAGATGTCGCGGATGCTGGCTTCGGCAACGTTTGAGGGAAAGCTGAACGCCCAGCCGAGGTAGCCGCGGCTGGGATCGAAGGAATCGAGTGGTGGGACCGAGGAAACGTCGCAGACTTCGCACCGGCCGCCCAGAGCCGCCATTTCGCGCAGCATCAGCAGAGGCTCGCTGCCATTGCGCATCGCGCCGCTGTGGGGGCGAAGGCGCATGTGCCACCGTTCCTGCGTCGTTTCGACATCAGGGGCAGGCCCGGCTTCTGGCGTGATTTCGCCTGAAATGTCGTCAAGCAGGGCATCGAGATCGAAGTCGAAATCGTCGCCGTCGTCGCTTGATGCTTCGACGGCAATCGGCTCGACGGCGACTGCCGGCTCGGGCTGCGGGGCTGGCGCCGGAGCTGCGGCAGGGGCGACACCGGCATTGGCAGCCATTGCTGCGGTAAGTTCAGCCTGGAGCGCGCCGTCCTCGGGGGGCTCGGTACCATCGCGCGCGGCAGTCACATGATCGCTCAGCGTATCGAGCGCACGCAGGAGAAGGTCGGTAAGCGGGCCGGTAATCGGCACGGTGCCGTCGCGCACATCGGACAGCAGCGTTTCGAAGGTATGGGTGAAGCCCTGCAGC
Source organism: Novosphingobium sp. GW835-FHT14H07 (assembly GCF_058793515.1). Taxonomy (NCBI): domain Bacteria; kingdom Pseudomonadati; phylum Pseudomonadota; class Alphaproteobacteria; order Sphingomonadales; family Sphingomonadaceae; genus Novosphingobium; species Novosphingobium sp. GW835-FHT14H07. Next base: position 115,766 of record NZ_JBXAFX010000010.1, on the reverse strand, counting down.
GCGACGTAGCCGAACGCCCCCGCGCCGCCCTTGATCGAATGGACTCCGCGGAACACGGCGTTGACGGTATCGCTGTCCTGGGTGCCTTCGCGGCAAGCGGCGAGACCCTGTTCGGCTGCGGCCAGCGATTCTTCGCATTCGGCAAAGAAGATCGCCTGGATTTCGTCGGCGGTCATGCCAGCACTCCCGAGAAGAGTTCGTCAGCGAGCCCGGTCAGCGCGGCGGCTTCGCTCAGGGCATCGGAAGGGAGAATCACCGCGCCGTCACCCGTCTGGCGGGCGCTCACCAGCAGTTGCAGCATGGCCTGTCCGATCTGCCGGCACTCGCGCGCATCGATCTCGAGCGGGCCGGATCCCAGCGCTGCCAGCATTTCGGGCAACAAGGCTTCGGCAGCGGCGCGGTCGCAGCGCTCTGGCAGGGTGATCGATGTCATGGAGATGCTCTTCCTCCGGCTCGGTTGGGCCGACCGGGGAGACCCGACGCGGCAACTGGTCTTCCGGAATAGAGCACGAGGGAAAAGGCGGGCTTTCGCCGGGCCTACGGTGAGATACGTAAGGGCCGGAACATGAATTGATGGTGCTTCGCGCGTAGAACGAACCGAGGCGAAACAGCGCCTTGGAAGGTTTCTCTTGAAATGCACGAAGCCCGTGTTCTTGTAGTCGATGATTCCGCAGCAATGCGGGCTCTGTTTTCCGACATCCTCGATCAGTCCAAGAACGTGACCGTGATCGGCGCGGCGGCAAATGCGGCCGAAGCGCGTGAACAGATCAAGGAACTGCGACCCAACGTGGTGACGCTCGACGTCGAGATGCCCGGCATGAGCGGCATCGAGTTCCTGGAAGAGATCATGGGCTCCAACCCCTTGCCGGTGGTCATGCTTTCCAGCTTGACCCAAGCCGGAACCGAGACGTCGCTGAAGGCATATGAACTGGGTGCGGTCGAGTGCTTTCCCAAGCCGCTCAAGGCAACGCCCGAACAGTTCAGCAAGACCGTGGGCAAGCTCGGCAAGATCGTGCTGGCGGCGGCAAACAGCAACGTGAAGGACCGCAAGGCGCCACGCGAACACAAGCAGGCTGAAGCGCACTTCGAATGGAACGGACACCTTCTTGCGCTTTCCGCTTCGATGGGCGGCATCGACGCCCTGACCCAGCTGCTTTCCTATTTTCCCGAAAAGTGCCCTCCCACGGTGATTGCCCTCAACGCCGAGCCAGGCATTGTCGAGACGTTCATCAAGCGCATGGACGGCGAGCTGAAGTGCAGCGTCAAGGCGGCCAAGGACGCCACGCCCCTGACGCAGGGCACCATCCACATTGCATATGACCCCGAACGTCACGTGGTGATAGAGCCGGGCACTCCGGCGAAGTTGCGCCTGATCGATCGTGATCCGGTGGATGGCATGCGGCCTTCGGCCAATCTGCTTTACGGTTCGATCGCGCGCGGTTCAGTGCCGGCGGCAGGCGCGATCCTGACCGGCATGGGCGCCGACGGCGCCAAGGGCCTGAAGCTGATGCGCGATAACGGGTGCAAGACTTTTGCCCAGGCGCGTCAGTCGGCGCTGGTCGCCGAAGCGCCGGCTGCCGCCATCGATGCCGGCGCGGCCGAGAGCGAGCTTGACCTCGATGGTCTGGGCGAGGCGCTGATCGCAGCCTGCAACATCGGGTAGGAACCATGTCCTGGAGATCCTGCGCGGTCCGTCCCCGTCCGCGCAGGTGAGGAAGGCCCGGAACCGACAAGGTTCCGGGCCTTTTCTTGACGGCTAGCGGCCGAGAACCGGTATCAGGCCGGGATGCTGCGCAGCATGGCCTCGCGGATTTCGGTGAAATCCTGTCGGATGGCCTGTAGCGTGCGCGCATCGAAACGCGTCACGCAATCGAGGATCGCATTGCGGGCCGATTGATACAGCTGGATCAGCGCGCCGGCGGTTGGATTGGCCAGGTCCACGCCCATCTGCAGCGCGGTAAGAGCGGAGATTGCACGTGTGAGCGCTGCACTCTTGGCGGCGTTGTCGCCACGCTCCTGCGCATGGACGGCGCGGCCGACCGAGCCGATGACCTGTTCGAGGCACAAGTCCACCAGCTGGCGTGAATCGGCACCGCGAACACGGGCGTCGAAATCAACGCGGCGATAGGCTTCGGTCGGGTCTTTTCGATGGTGCAGCATATCAGTTGTTGCTCGATGCGTTCCAGGCTTCGATCTGGGCCTTCAGGAAGGACAGGGTGGATTGCGAACCGCTGACGCGCGTGTCCATGGCGGCAAAGCGGGTGACGAGCTGCTGGCGCAACGTCTCCTGCTTTTCGGCAAGGGTGGCGGAACGGTCGGCCAGCGTCTTCTGCAGGGCTGTGTTGCGCGTGACGGAACTGCCCAGCGAGATTCCGGTCGTTGAATTGGCATTGCGCGCGATCTTGTCGATCGCTGCAAAAACGCCGAAAATGCCGGTCGTCCACATCGCTCCGGCTTCCTGGGGCGAGTTCTTGAGCGTCTGGTTCAGGCGATCCGCATCAAGGCTGAAAGTGCCGTCCCGCTCGGTCTTGAGACCCAGGTCCGCCAGGGTTGACGGAGCGCCGGGTGCGGCATTGACCATGATCTTCTGACCGGCGAGCGACATCAGCGCGTTGCGCAGTGCGCGGGCGCCGGGGTCGTTGTTTAGCTCGCCCGTGTCCTTGTTCATGGCCTGGTTGAGCTGCGAGGCAACTTCATTGAGCGCATCTTTGAGGTCGCTCATCGCCGTGGCAATGCCCGACGATGGATCGCTGAAGCTGATCGTTGCCGGATTGCCGACGTTCGTTGCCGTCAGCTTGAGGTTGAGGCCGGGGAGCGCGTCATTGATCGTGTTGCTCGTACCCGTATAGGCCACACCGTCGAGCAAATAGGCAGCATCGGTTGCGGTCGACTTGAGCTGGGTGGTGTTCGTCGCAGGTGTCCACGCAAGGTCCGAAAGCGCTTCGCCGCCGACCGCCGGGCTTGCCTCGATGATAAAGCCGCTGTTCGCGCCTTCCTTGCCCTTGATCACGAGTTGCGCGCCGGCAGAACCGTTGGCGACATAGGCCGATACGCCAGCGCGCGAAGCGTTGATGGCAGTGGCTACATCGGCAAGCGTCGCTCCGGCCGGGACGTTGATGTCAACGGCGTCCTGCGCGCCATCCGCAGTAAATGCACCGCCCGAAACGGTGCCGAAGCGTAGTGTCAACGTGCCTTCGCCCACCGTCGAGGTCGACGAGGCGTAGGCCGGCATCACCAGCTTTTGCGCATTGGCAAGCGAAGTCACTTCCAGGCTGTAGGTGCCGCTGCCGCTCAACGTGCCCTTGCTCACGGTCGCCACGCTGCTGTTCGAGATCGAGGGCTTCACCGCCAGATCGCCGGTTCGGATCAGCGTGCCGATCGATGACGATAGCGTGCTGATAAGGGACTTGAGGTTCGACGCGCTGGAGATCTGGGCTTCGAGCTTCTCGGTCTTTGCCGAGAGCTGATCGATCCGTGTTGCGAACTGCGCAGCCGCCAGCTGTTCGGCAAGCTGTGCGGTGTTGATGCCACTACCCGCGCCCAGCGCCGAGACGATCTGCGCCGTGGCGGACGTGGATGCCGTGGAGGATGTGGTCGTTGCCATGGTTGTTAGGACGGCTGCCTTGATGCGGTCTTAAGGTCGATCACCGCTTCGGGGCGGCCATCTGCGTCGAACCGCATGTGGACCGGCAAGTCGATGGCGGGCAGTTGCACCTGATCGCCCCGCTTGAGCGAGAGCACGAAGGCCAGGACCGACGCGACGGCGGCATAAAGATCCTCGCGGATCATCTGGTTTTCGCGCGTGGTGAAGTACACGGAACGGGCAAGCGGCGGCAGTTCGAGCGTAGGAACGCCGAGTTCGGCTGCCAGTTCGCGCATGGCCAGCGCCTTTTCGCCGCGTCCCTTGGCCAGCACGACTGGCGCGGGGGCAAGGTCGGGGTCGTAGACCATGGCGACCGAGAAGTGCGTCGGGTTGGTGATGACGAACTGCGCCTTCTGCATCGCCTGCTGCATCGCCCCCATCGCCAGCTGACGCTGCTTGTTGCGGATGGCGGCCTTCTTCTCGGGCGAGCCTTCGGCTTCCTTGTGCTCGTCCTTCACTTCCTGCAGTGTCATGCGAAGACGCAGGAAGCGGCGGACCCATTGGATCGGGAAGTCGATCAGGGCGATCACGATCAGCCCGGACGCAAGCGCGAAGGCAAGCGAGGTGATCGTATCCCACGCGGTGACAAGCTGGCCGTGGATGCTGCCTTGGCCGAGGCCGACGATCGCCGCGATGCGCCCTGACGCCCAGAAGTATGCAATCGAGCCAAGCAGTACGAGCTTGGCGAGGCCCTTGGCCAGTTCGATCCAGCCTTGCGGGCCGAACATGCGCTTCAGGCCCGACAGCGGATTGATGCGCGAAGCCTTGGGCGCGAGATTGGCAGGGATCCAGCGCCCGTCGGACAGGCCGATCTGTGAAAAGACCGAAGCGGCCAGCACCATCAGGCCGAGCAGGAAAACCGGCGGCAGGACGGCAACCATTGCGCCCGTCAGCAGCTTTGCCGGGGCGAAGTCCTCGATAGCCGCGCGATCGAGCGTAAACGAGGCGCGCAGCGTGTCCTGCAGGGCGTCCATCATCCACGGCCCCGCGAACTTCAACCAAACCGCGCCTACCAGCACGCCGACGGCGGTTGCCAGGTCCTTCGAACGCAAGACATCGCCATTCCTGGCGGCGTCCTTCTTGCGCTTCTCTGTCGGGGCAAAGGTCTTTTCGCCTTCCTGCTCGGCCATCCCCGCCTCCTACTTCAGGACCAGCGCGCCGGCATTGGTGACGGCGGTGGCGGAGATCTCGACCATCACGTCGGTCAGCATCGGGGCGGCGGCGATCATGGCGGCAAGGCCGGCAAGCACGCCTGCGGGCAGGCCGAGCGAGAACAGGTTCAGGCTAGGGGCCGAGCGGCTGATGATGCCGGTGGTCACCTGAACCAGCAGCAGGATCAACGTGACGGGCAAGGCGATGAGGATCGCGGTTACGAACATCTGCGTGGCGAACTGGCCGATCAGGTCGATGCGGTTGGCCGCCAGCCACGACGTGCCGGGCGGGAAGGTGCGGTAGCTGTCGACCAGCAGAGCGATCCAGTTGAGGTGCGCGCCGGTGCCGAGGAAGATCACGGTGAGAACGACGGCGAAGTACTGGCCCATCGCCGGGGAGTGCGCGCCGCTGACCGGGTCGGCCGTGGTGGCAATGGACATGCCCATGCCGCCGCCGATCACTTCGGCGGCAAGCGTAGGCGCGGCAAAGGAAAGCTGCAGGGCAAAACCCATGGCAAGGCCGATCAGGACTTCGTTGGCCGCGCTGAGCAGGCCATTGATCGAAAGCAGCGCGGTCGGCGCTTCAACCGGGGTCCAGCCGCACACCAGCATCGCGATCGCGCCCGAGGCGACGATGCGGATCTGGTAAGGCACGGTGCCGGTGCCGAACAGCGGCGCTGCAAACATGGCGGCGGCAATGCGTGTCATCACGAACAGCCAGCGCCAGAAGTCCGCCTCCAGCGCGCCAAAGCCGAAGTTCAGCTGCAGCACAGGATCAGCCTTTTCCGGTCATGGCGATCTGGTCAAAGATTTCCTTGGTGAAATCCCCGACGAGGCCGAGCATGGCCGAACCGAACAGCACAAGCACGAGTGCGGTGACGGCAAGCTTGGGTACAAAGGTCAGCGTCTGTTCGTTGACCGAAGTTGCCGCCTGAATCACGCCGACGACGAGGCCGACGGCGAGCGAAGCAATGAGGATCGGCGCGGCCACCAGTGCGGTGATCCACAGCATCCGGTCGGCCAGCGCGAGGAGGGAGGCAGTGTCTTCCATCGCCCTTACCCGAAGCTGGCCGCAAGGCTGCCCATCAGCAGCGCCCAGCCATCGACGAGGACGAACAGCAGCAGCTTGAACGGGAGCGAGACGATCGTCGGGCTCATCATCATCATGCCCAGGCTCATCAGCACCGAGGAGACGACGAGGTCGATCACAAGGAAGGGCAGGAACAGCATGAACCCGATCTGGAAGGCTGTCTTGAGTTCGCTCGTCACGTAGGCCGGGAGCAGGATCGAATAGGGCACGTCGGCCGGAGTCGCGAACTTGGGCGCCCGTGCCATTTCCGAGAACATGCGCAGGTCGGTTTCGCGGGTCTGGCGGATCATGAAGGCGTGAAATTCGCGCCCGCCGGCAACGAAGGCCTGCTCGGCACCGATTTGCCCGGCGGAATAGGGCTGGATGGCGTTGGCGTTCACCTTGTCGAGCGTCGGGCCCATGATGAACAGCGAGAGGAACAGCGACAGGCCGATCAGCACCTGATTGGGCGGCGATTGCTGCAGGCCCATGGCCTGGCGCAGGATCGACAGGACAACCAGCACGCGGGTGAAGCTGGTCATCATCAGGATCAGCGACGGCAGGATCGTCAGCAGGCCCATGATGAGCAGCAGCTGCAACGACAGCGACAGCGAGCCGCCGCTCTGTGCGCCTGCCATTTGCCCGAAGGCGCGGTCAAGCGCGCCTGAGATTGCGGCCGGTTGCTGGGCTGGGGCGGGGCCGGCAGCCTGTGCCATCGCGTAATGCGGCAGCAGTGTCAGCGTCGTGACAAGGATCGCGAAAAGGCGCTTCACTGTGCGTCCTCCGCTTCCACCCTCGGCCGCGCCGGGGCTTCGGCAAGGCGGACGAGGCCGTTCTTGCCGGCAGAAACGAGAATCTCGCGGCCGTGAAACTCGATCACGGCAAGCCGCAGGGTGGGGCTGAGCATCTGCGTCTCGACGATGCGCACCGACTTGGGCGCGCTGCCCGCCATGAAGCGGCCTTCCATGCGCTTGGCGAACTTGAGACTGGCCCAGGCGAGGCCGCCGATCAGCGGCAGCAGCACCAGGAGCTTGAGGACGTACCAGAACATCAGGCGACATCCCCCTTGGCGGCTTTCTTCGCCGGGGCCGCAGGGGTTTCCTCGGGCTCGCTGCCGGCAAGCTCGACGATCCTGAGGCCGAAGCGGTCGCCTTGTGCAACCACTTCGCCGCGCGCGATCAGCTTGCCGTTGACCATTACGTCAAGCAGTTCATCGGTCAGGCGGTCGAGCATGACCACGGACTCCTCGGTAAGGCCGAGCACGTCCTTCAGCTTCATCGATGTGCGGCCGAGTTCGACGGTCAGGCGAACGTCCACGTCCTTGAGGAAATCGAAACCGCGGGGCTGGAAGGTCATGGGGTCAGGGCCTCTTCGGGAAATCAGGAAAGCTGGTTGAGCTGGATGGCGACGCGGTCTTCGAGCGCGCCGATAGTGCCGGTGGCGTAAGTCTTGTCGCCGACCTTGACCGGCACGTTGCGTGCGATCGGCACGGGCAGGACCTGTCCGATGCGCAGGCCCGAGACGACCGCGAGCGGGAGCCGCATGTCGACCAGCACCGCCGCAAGCTCGACCGGCAGGTCGGCAAAGGGGGCGTCGGTCGGCTGCGCCGGACCGCGCCGGGGCTTGGTGGGGCGCTTGGCATCGCCGTGGGCGAACATCAGGCCAAGCGTATCGTGCGGGAAGGCAATCGAGATGGCCCAGGGCATCCGTCCCTGCTCGACGACGTTCAGCGTCAGTCCGGCAACCCTGGTCGCATCGGGCATCGCCTGAAGCTGGGCAAGGCTGGCATCGCGCCGCACCGCACGGATTGGACCGCCACTGCCGCCCAATGCGACGGTGAGCGCGGAGGCGACGAGCTGTTCGATCCGGCCGATCATCAGCTCGGCAGAAAGCGGGAATTCCTTCGGCAGCGACGAAGGGGTATCGCCGGGACCGCCAAAAGCGCGGTCGACCAGGCGCAGCACGTTCTCGCCTTCGACGGTGACCATGAAGGGGGCGCTGCCGATGTGCATCAGGCTGTTGGCGGCAAGTCGCGGGATTTCCGAGCAGAAATCGGCAAAGTCCGTGTCCATCGGCTTCATCGGATTGATCTGCGGTTCGGCTCCGCCGAGAAGGGGGACGAGCGCCCCGCGCACCGCCTTGGCCAAGCGTTCGCTCATCCGGGTGAGCGCCGGGATCAGTTCCGCGGCGCTGGGGCCGGGGCGCAGCAGGGCCGGATCGTGCCGGGCAATGGCACGTTCGGCGATGAAGGCGCGTTCTGGTTTCATGGGGCGCTGGAGCTTTCCGGCTTGCTGGACGATGCCAGACTTACTGAACGATGAAGGTCTTGAAGTAGACGTTGTCGACGCCGCCAAAGCCTTCGTTCTCGGTGAGGACCTTGTTGATCGCGGCAGTCAGGCGCTTCTGCAGGCGTGCCTTGCCTTCCGGGCTGATGACCTCTTCCTCGGGCGTATCGGCAATGGCGATGAGCAGCGCCGAGCGGATTGCCAGCTCGTGCTTCTTCATCCACAGCACCACGCGATAGTCGCGGCGAGTGGAGGCCGAGATGTTCACCTGCAGCAGCGCATCGGTGTTCTTCAGGTTCGAGGTGAAGTCTTCGGCGAAGTTGTAATAGACAGTGCGGAACTCGCTGCCGCCTTCACCATCGGTTTCGCCAGCCCCGCCTTCGCCTTCACCTTCCTTGGCGACCGGGGCGTAGGGGTCTTCCTCGCCCTTGCGCACCAGCTTGGGATTGTTGTCCACCTTGACGACTTCATGCGTGCCGCCGCCGATGATGCCGGCAGCAACCAGTCCGAACACGCCGCCCGCGCCGACGCCCAGCAGTGCGACAGCGCCGACGATCTTGATGATCATGCCACCGCCCTTTTTCTTCTTGGGCTTGTCTTCCTTGTCGCTCTTGTCGCTCATCGGGGTTCTCTCAGGAAATGGGGATCAGGATCAGGCGTAGATGCCGCGATCGTCGCTGCGGCGGCGGGGCGCTTCTTCCTCGCGGGACGAAGTGCCATTGCCGGAGAATGGTCGGGTCGGAGCCTGCTCGGCCTGGCGCGGCTGCTGGCGCTGGCTTTCGCCCTGGCCGCCCTGCGTGCGCGGATCCGCTTGCGGCTGATGGTTCTGGCCGGCGCTTTCGCCGGAGGTGCGCGCTGCTTCGGCAGTGGCGCTGACCGCGCGCGCAAAGCCGGGATCGGCGCTGGTCATCGCCACCGACATGCCGCGATCCTCGCCCTGGTCGAAGCGCAGGGTGACCCGGCCGAACTCGGCGTGGTTGATCGACGCGGTCACGGCACGCGGCGAGGCTTCCTCGCGAGCGCGGGCCAGATTGTCGACCAGCGCGGCGAAATCGACGCGCTCACTGCGGGCTTCGTGGCGGACCGACGACGGGGCAGTGTTGTCTGGCGTTGGGAGGGAACGGTCCGCGAGCAGGCTCGTGGTACTGGTCGCTTCGACGCGCGGTGTTTCGGCCCGTTCGCTGTCCATAAGTGGCTTCGCACCGGCAACCAAGGCAGGCTGCGCCGATGCTTCGGAAGTTTCACCTTCTGCGCCCGTTGACTTGTTCTGGCGAACCTGACGTGCGGCCATGATCTGCGCGGTCGGCGTGGCTGCGACCGCTTCGGGCTGGACCGGGGCAGTAGCCGCCTCCGGCTCTGTCGTCAGTTCGATCTGTGCAGTGCGGGCCAGCGCAATTGCTGTCTGAGCGGGGGATTGGGGTGCAGTCGGTGCTGGCGCCGCCGAGGCAACGGTTGCGCGAGGGAGTTCAGTTGAAGGGCGGGCACCGGTACCCTCGGCCGGCACCAGGCGATCCGGCGCGGCGAAGAGCGCAGCGATAAGGGCCGCGTCTGGCAGAGCGGCGTCCGGCAGTTCCGGTACATCCCGGAAGTCGTCTTCGGCGTACTCGGCATCGGTCCGCGGCGTTGCGGGCTGAGTTTTCACCGGCACATCGGCCGGGCGCACTTGCGGCAAGGCGGCGAGCAGCTTTGCCGCATCCGGCAAGATCTTGCCGCTTTCCGGCAAGGGCGCGTCTGCCGGTTCTGCCGGGGTGAACTGCATGGCAAGGAGTGCATCGAAGGCAATACCAGGGGCAGCAGTGATGCCATCCGCCGATTCCGGCGCATTTCCGCCATTCTGCAACGGCGCAGCCTGCAGGGCAGGAGCGGCTGTCGGCTGGGAAAGGGCGGCAAGATCAAACATCAGCAAGGCTCCGTGGCGGTGCGTTAACCGTGTTTATTCAAGACCCGTGCCAGATTGCCTTTTGCCGGTAGTAGGTGTTGTTGCGGATGCCACCTTGCGCGCGATCAGACGCTCCTGCGCCTCGGCGCGCTCTTCCACGGCGGCGCGCCGACGTTCTGCGGCGGCGGCCTCCTGCGCCTTGGCATCGGCGATCCTGCGCGCAGCATCGGCATCGGCGCGTGTGCCCGACGTGATCCGGTCGAGTCCGGCCACGAACTGCCGCAATTGCTGCAACCCGTGCGCGTCGCGCGCATCGGTGCGGGCGGCGTACTCCGTCGAAAGACGTTGAGTCCTGTCTGCCAGCCCCTGCAACTGCGCCAGCGTGCCCTCGGCCTTGCCCGCTTCGGCGAGCGCGGTCTGGCGGGCGATGTCCCGGATGCGCTCAAGCCGTTTCAGGCGCGCCAGGCGCTCGCGCTCAGCCTTCATGCACCGATCAGCTGGCTGAGCGCGGCGACGCTTGCCGCCATCGACACGACTTCACGCTGCGGCTGGCTGATGAACCCGGTCAGCGCCTCATGCATGGCGATGGCCCTGTCGAGCTGGGGATCGGCCCCGCTGCGATAGGCGCCCATCAGGACCAGATCGCGGTTGGCCTCGTAACTTGCCACAAGCGCACGGAAGGTGCGGGCGGCGCGCTGGTGCTCGGGTGCAGTGATGTCGTTCATCACGCGGCTCAAGGATGCCGCAATGTCGATGGCCGGGTATTGCCCACGCTGCGCCAGATCGCGCGAGAGCACGATGTGTCCGTCGAGGATCGAACGCGCGGTGTCGACCACCGGATCGTCCTGGTTGTCGCCATCGGCAAGGACCGTGTAGAGCCCCGTCACCGACCCGCCGCTTTCCGCCGAATTGCCGGCGCGCTCGACAAGCTTGGTGATCGTCGCGAGGGCCGAGGGCGGATAGCCGCGCGCCGCGCCCGGTTCGCCCAGCAGCAGCGCGATTTCACGGCCCGCGTGGGCCACACGCGTCAGGCTGTCCATGATCAGCAGCACGCGCTTGCCTTGGGCTCGAAAGTATTCGGCGAGCGCCGTCGCCATCATCGCGCCGCGTATGCGCAAGTTGGGCGCATGGTCGGCAGGGACCGCGACAACGACGGAGCGTTCGCGCTTGGAGCCCTGCATGTGCCGCTCGACGAAGTCGGAGACTTCTCGTGCACGTTCGCCAATCAGGCCGACGATGACGATCTCGGCCTCGGCGCCATGCGCGATCATGTCGAGCAGCACCGACTTGCCGACGCCTGATCCCGCCATGATGCCGATACGCTGGCCGATGCCGAAGGTCGTCAGCGCATTGAGCGCGCGCACGCCGGTATCGAAGCTCTCGCGCACTGGCGAGCGGTCGAGCGCGGCGGCCCGAATGCCGCCTGCCGGCCATTCGCGGCGGTTGTGGATCGGCCCCATGCCATCAATCGGCTTGCCCTCGCCATCGATCGCGCGGCCGAGAAAAGCCTCGCCTACCGGCACCATCCCGGGGCGGCCTTCGGGCCTTACCCTGGCGCCGGGGCGCAGCAGCACCGGATCGCCCAGAAGCATCATCAAGGTACGACCATTGCGGAAGCCGATGGTCTCTGCCGTCAGCGATCCCGACCCATGAGCGATGCGGCATTGCGTGCCAATGGGGACCGAAAGCCCCGACACTTCAAGCATTCCGCCATCACACGCGGCCAGCAAGCCATAGCGCGCAGGCGTGAAGTCGGGTTCGCACAGTGCCAGGGAATCCAGCGCCCGGTCGAGCACGGAGAAAGTGGGTCCCATCAGCATTGGCGGAGCGCCTCATGGATGGCCCGGCGCCATTGTTCAGGTCCATCCTCGACTCCGCCGGTCGCGCCTTCCACGCGCAGAGCGCCGCGTTCGAGCGAAGCGTCGGGTTCGAAGTGCCAGTCTTCCGGCAATCGCGCGGCAATCAGGGCAAGGTCTTCGGGATGGAGCCGTATCACGCGCTGGTCTTCGGCGCGGGCGAGCATGGTGGCGGCCGCTTCGACCCGGCGGGTCAGCGCGTCGGGGTCAAGGGCCGCAGGCGCAATGGCAGCCTCGCACAAGGCGATCACCGTCTCGCGCAGTCGGTCTTGCAGTTCGGTCTGCATCGCCACATCCAGCTTGCCGAGCGCGAATTCGATCTTCTGACGCGCTGCTTCCTGTTCGGCAATGAGCTGCGCAGCGGCTTCCTGCGCCTCGCCCAGACCCTTGGCATAGCCATCGGCCCACGCCTCCGCGATAGGGTCGTGCGGCTCGCGCTCGTCTTCCACCGGCACCATGACAGGTTCCGGTTCGGGCGCTGCAAATTCGCGGAAGAAGCGGCGATCACGCGCGAAACCTGTGGGCACTTGCCCAAGGTCCGCCAGCGAGATCGCCCGCAAGCTGTCAGACATAGTCGTCGTCGCCCGCGCCGAACACGATCACGCCTTCGGCCGAGAGACGGCGGGCTGCCGTGACCATGGCCTTTTGCGCCTCGATCACTTCGGCCATCTTCATCCGGCCACGCGCGGCAATCTCGTCGCGCACGCCGTCCGCAGCACGGCTCGACATGGCGCGGAAGAAGCATTCGCGCTGCTCTTCGGGAATGCCCTTGAGCGCGGCGATCAGCGTATCGCTGTCTACCTCGCGCAGCAGTGCTCCCATCGACTTGTCGTCGAGCGCGAAGAGGTGCTCGAACTTGAACATTTCGTTCTCGATCGCCTTGGCAAGCTGGCGATCCTGCTTGGCGATCTCGGGCATGACGCGCTTTTCGACCGCCCGGACGGAGGCGTTGATGATGTCGGCCGCTTCGCGCGGCCCGCCCATGGCAAAGGCGCCCTGGCCGTGCCGTTCGCCGATACGCTGGTGCAGCATTTCCTCGAGCATCGCGATGGCTTCGGGTGCAACCGGTCCGAGCGTGGCGATGCGGTGGACGACCTGCGGTTGCACCTCGTCGGGCAAGCCATGCAGGACAGCCGCGGCCACTTCCGGATCCAGCTGAACCAGCAGCACGGCAATCGCCTGGGGATGCTCGTCACGGATCAGAGGCACGATCACTTGCGGAGTCAGCCATCTGGCAAGCTCGATGCTGGGCGTGCGCGAGGGGTCGTCAGGCAGGATGCGCTGCATCAGGCTGTCTGCCTTTATCTCGCCCACGGCGCGAGTCATGAGCGAGCGCACTTGTCCGACGCGATCGTGCGCGATCAGGCCAAGTCGCTCGGTCTTCTCGACAAAGCCGGCAATCGCCTGTGCGATTGCAACCGGGCCGATCTCGCCCAGCGCACACATCTTTTCGCCCAGCAGGCGAAGTTCTGCGGGCTCCAGCTGCGCAAGAATCTTCGCGGCCTGATCGTCCTCCAGCAGCATGACCATGACGGCTGCGCGTTCGGGATCGGAAATGGCGGGGGCTTCCATCAGATCGCTCATGCGCTGGCACCTTCCTCTTCAGGCTCTTTCAGCATCTGCTTGAGGGCAACCAGCGCACTGTCGGGCTTTTCGACGACAAGCCGCTGGGCAAGGCTGACCTGCCGGGCCAGTGCCTCGGCATCGACGACGCCCGTTTCGGGATCTTGCGCGGGCTGGATTGCCTGTGCGACTTCATCAGCGGTGACAGCCTCGATCGCCCCTTCTTCGGCCTCTCTGGCGTCCTCGTCCTCGTCGCCCGTCGCTTCACCTTTCTTGCGCTTCTTTGCAACCTTCACTTCGGCCGGCGCGGGTTCCTTCTTCAGCGCCTTGATCAACGGACGGACGCCGAGCAGCAGGACAAGCAGGACCGCGATCAGCGCCACGGCATTGCGCAGGATCGTGGCGAACCACGGCGTTTCCCAGAACGGTGCGGGGGCAACGTCTGCGGGCTTGAAGGCACGGACGGCCACGGCAACCTGATCGCCGCGGGCCGGGTCGGCGCCGACCGCCGCGCTGACCAGCTGCTTGATCTGCTCGATGTCCTGCGGCTTTGCCTTGGCCATGGTCTCGGCGCTCAGCGCGACGGCGACGGACAGGCGCTTGATCTTGCCGGGGGTCTGGTTCGATACCGCAACCTCGCGGCCGAGTTCATAGGTGCGCGAGGAACTGGATTCGCCGTTGGCGCCGGGGGTTGCCGCAGCCGCGGGCGTTCCTTGCGGGGCGCCGGGCTGGGCAGTCGTGGCAGGGGGCGGCGTGTTGGCGGTAACGCCGGGCACGCCCTGGGCAGTGCCGGCGCCGGTCTGCTGCGAGGCGCTTTGCGTTTCCTGCCGGACGACGCCTTGCTTGTCATAGCTTTCGCGCGCCGACGTCACCTGGTCCATGTCGAGATCGAGCTGGATCTCGGACGAGAAGTTCCCTTCGCCCAGCATCGGCGTGAGCAGTTGCGCGACCTGCTGGCGAAGCTTCTCCTCCATGCGCTGCTGGAGCTCGAGCCGGTCGCCATCGGGGCCGGAAGGGTCGGAGAGCAATGCGCCGTGCTGGTCAACGACCCGCACCGCGTCTATCGAAAGCCCGGGCACGGAACCCGCGACCAGGTTGACGATCGCGCGGACCTGGCTTTCGGAAAGCTGGCGACCGCGCTTCAATTTGACCATGACCGAGGCCGATGGCGGCACGTTCTCGCGCACGAAGACCGACTTTTCCGGTTCGGCGAGATGGACGCGCACGGCCTCCACGCCGTCGATCTCCATGATCGTCAGCTCAAGCTCGCGCTCGCGCGCGGCCTGCAGGCGCTGGCCCTCAAGCCCCCGGCTCGCGCCCATCGGCAGCTTGTCGAGCATCTGCGTTCCGGTTTCGGGCGTCGCGATCGCGCCGTCCGATGCGGCGGCCATGCGCGCCCTGTATAGGTCGTCCTCGCCGACAGTGATCGCACCGGTTGCGTTGTCGATCTGGTAGGCGATGTTGGCCTTTTCGAGGCTGGCGGTAACTTCGGACCGCTCGCTGTCGGAAAGCTGGCTGTAGAGCGTGCGCTGCGGTGCGGGCGCCATGGTCAGCCACAGCACGCCGGTCAGGCCGGCTGCGGAAACGCCGGCGAACCACGGAAGGGTGCGCCGCACTGGCGGCTGCGCCAGAAACGCCTTGGCCCGCGTCCCGAAGCTTCCGGCTGCGGGATCGGTCAGGACGCCGAAAGTGGATGGAGCTGGCGCGGCAAGGCCAGAGGCGGGAACGAGGTCAGCCATTCAATCACACTCCCATCCGCATGATGTCCTGGTAGGCGTTCAGCAGCTTGTTGCGCACCTGCAGCGTGGCCTCGAAGGCAACGCCAGCTTCCTGCCGCGCCAGCATCACCTTGGCCACGTCGACCACTTCGCCTTTTTCATAGGCTTCGCTGATCGCACTTGCCTTCTGCTGGCTGGCGTTGACGTTATCGAGCGCACCCTTGAGGCTCTCGGTAAAGCTACCAGCCGGGCCGGTGCTGGCCTGTGGTCCTTGTGCACCCTGCGTCGCTTCGGGTGACTTGACCTGCTGGAGCAGCTGCGAGCGCTCCATGATCTGCTGGCGCAGCGCCATGATGTCCTGGATGCCGGAAGCCCGGCCGCCGATGCCGGAAACGCTCATCGCCTGCCACCGACGGCTCTACCGTCCACTGACCGGCCGTTCACTTCAATCCCGGCCTCACGGAAGCTGGCGAGGCGATAGCGCAAGGTGCGTTCCGAAATGCCGAGCTGGCGGGCAGCGGCAACGCGGCTGCCGTTGCAGGCCTCGAGCGTCGAAAGGATCGCGCGGGCTTCGGACATCTGCACGATGTTGGAAAGCTTGGCATCGGCCGCGGCAGGAACCGCAACCGGTTCGTTGATCAGGCGGGCAGGGCGATCGAACACGATGTGCGAAGCCTTGATGACGGAGGCGTTCCCTGCAAGCACCAGAGCGCGACGCATCACGTTCTCGAGTTCGCGCACGTTGCCGGGCCAGCTATGCGCCGCCAACATCGCCAGCGCTTCGTCGGAAATCCAGGGAGCGACCTGCGAATGGCGCATCGCCATCGCGAAGGCGAGCGGCGCGATATCGTCGGGCCGCTCGCACAGAGCGCGCAGGGCCAGCGGGAAGACGTTTAGGCGGTAATAGAGATCGGCGCGGAAGCGGCCTTCCTCGACTTCCAGCGGCAGATCGCGGTTGGCGCAGGCGATTACCCGCACGTCCACCTTTACCGGCTGCGTTGCCCCCAGCGGCACCACTTCGCCTTCCTGCAGCGCGCGCAGCAGCTTGGCCTGCAGGGTCAGCGGCATCTCGGCGATCTCGTCGAGGAGCAGCGTGCCACCGTCAGCCGCGCGGAAGAAGCCTTCGCTGGCTGCATTCGCGCCGGTGAACGCGCCCTTCTGGTGGCCGAACAGCAGCGCCTCGAGCATGGCTTCGGGCATGGCGGCGCAATTGATGGCGATGAACGGCTTGTCGGCGCGGGCCGAGTGTTCGTGAATGAAGCGGCTCAGCACTTCCTTGCCAGTGCCGGTCGGGCCGTTGATCAGGACGGGGATGTCGGTGGCGGCGATGCGTTCGGCCAGGGCAAGGACAGACAGGCTTTCAGGATCGGCGGCAATGGGCGCGCCTGGCTTCGCGGCGCAGGCCAGCAGTGCCGACAGCGCAGCCTCGCCCGCCCCATCGGTGTATCGCAGGGTCGCCGTCCGGCTGCCGGGCTGGCGCTCGATCGCTGGCACAGCCGAACGCTCCAGCAGCACCACCTGTTTGCGCGGCGGGAGCTTCGCGTCCTCGAAGGCATCAGCCAGCATCGACTGTCCTTCCGCACCGTAGCTCGAAAGCACCGAAGCTGCGCGCTGGACAAGCGCTGCGTGGGCTTTCGCCGCCGCTTCGGTGAACTGCAGTGCCCCGCAATCGCGAATCATTTCAAGACCCCTGTTAACCATCCTGTCTGTGACCTTCTTTCGCGCGGGACCGACAAACAGGTTGAAACTTTAAGGGGACGGGTAACCCTAAGGGCGACTACCTAAGTCCGGCATTCTTTTGCCGGGCGGCAACTTAAAACCGGCTGCCATTTGCCGGTCTTAGTCCCGACAGCCGTGTCGATCCTCTGACCCGGCGGTCCTTTCGGGAACGACACACCACCCTACCGGAGAATGGAAAATGGCGGTTATCAATACAAACATCAGCGCCTTGAAGGCGACGAACTCCTCCAACACGGCCAACAAGATGCTTGGCCAGGCGATGGAGCGACTGTCGACCGGCAAGCGCATCAACGGCGCCAAGGACGACGCGGCCGGTCTGGCAATTGCCACCAGCATGACTGCCCAGATCAAGGGCATGAACCAGGGCGTTCGCAACTCGAACGACGGCATCTCGCTGGCACAGACCGCGGAAGGCGCGCTGAACGAAGTTTCGAACATGCTCCAGCGTGTCCGCGAACTGGCCGTGCAGTCGGCTTCGGGCACGTATCAGGACGCCACGGACCGTGCCTACATGCAGACGGAAGTTGACGAACTGACCGCGCAGATCGGCCAGATCATCGACAACACCAAGTTCAATGGCACTCAGCTGTTCGACGGCTCGCAAGCGACCGTGACCGTTCAGACCGGTGCGAACGGTTCTGACACCGTCGACCTGACCATGGCAGACCTCACCACCCTTTCGGCGAACGGCGGTGCTGCAGGGTCGTACGACGTGTCCAGCGCAACGGCGGCGAACACGCTCCTCGGCACGCTTGACACCGAGCTGGACTCGATTTCGAGCGCCCGTGCAACGCTCGGTGCCGGCATGAACCGCCTGGAATCGGTGGTGAACAACCTCAACGACAACATCACCAACCTGTCGGATGCCCGTTCGCGCATTCAGGACACCGACTACTCGACCGAAACCACGCAGATGGCCAAGGCCCAGATCCTTTCGCAGGCATCGACCGCGATGATCGCCCAGGCCAACCAGAGCCAGCAGAACGTGCTGTCGCTGCTGCGCTAAGCCATGACCTCCGCCTGTCTCCACCAGGCGTGATCACAAGCCCGGCGGCCCATCGCAGGCCGCCGGGCCTTCGTGCGTTCCTCGGTAAAGAAGAAGGGCGGCTCCTTGCGGGGCCGCCCTTCGACGTTTCAGCAAGGCACCCTGATCATTTCACGCCGATCGGGAACCTGACGCCATTCGGCGCTGCGGTGGACAGGCGCCCGTCGCTGCGCGGGCCACCGATGAGGACAAGACCGGCAAGGTGCGGTGTCGCCATGGATGTGCCGGAGATCGTGTTGTAGCCGCCGTTGAGCCACGTCGAGAGGATCGATACGCCCGGTTCGGCAAAGTCCACCGGATCGTTGATCACCGAGTAATTCGAGAAGCTGGCAAATGTGTCCGAGCTGTTCACCGCCGCCACGGTGTAGATATACGGGCCATCGGCCCGTGCGGGCGAGTGATTGTTGGCGTCGTCGGTCTCGTTCCCCGCAGCAAGGGCAAAGATGACCTTGCTGCTGTTGGAGGCGTTGATCACTGCCGTGTCGAGTGCGTCGGATACTGGTCCGCCAAGGCTCATGTTGGCGACGTCGCCCGCTTGGCCCACCGAGGCGACGTAATCGACTCCAGCGATGACATCGGAATAGGCACCGCTGCCACGGCGATCGAGCACGCGCACCGCGACGACCTTTGCCCCGGCTGCTACTCCGACGACGCCGGCGCCATTGAGCTTGGCGGCAATCGTACCGGCTACGTGCGTACCATGGCCGTTCAGGTCATTCGGCGAGGTTTCGCGCGCCACGAAGTTGCGGCTGAGAGCGGTGTCGACGTTCAGATCGGGATGCGTCAGGAAGATGCCGCTATCGATCACGAATGCCCGTCCCGAGCCGGCATAAGCCGCTCCACCACCAACTCGCGTGATGCCTGCGGGCGTCGTCTCGGTGGTTGAACCGCCGCCGCCGCCCGGCTTCGCCAACGCATTGATCGGGTCGATCACGGTGGCGACCTGGTCGGCCTCGCAATACTCGATGTTCGGGTTGTGCTTGGCGACGGCTGCGGCACCTTGCGCTGGCAGATTGATCGAGAAGCCCTGCAGTGCGTAACGGTAGACGTGCCCGATCTTGCCGCCAGCCTTGCCGGTGACCTTGCTGGCCTCGGCCTGTTCGGCACCCGGCGCGACGCTGCCCTTCTTGAAGACACAGATCCAGCTGTCGGGGATGGCCGATTCGGCGACTGCCGCTGCAGTGGGCCGGGCTGAAACTGCGGCAATAGAACCCGACGTTGCGGGCAGCAGCACCGCTCCCGAACCCGTGGCCTTCCCGCCCCCCGCGGCGGCAAAAACGATTCCGGCCAATGCCACCGCCGATACGGTGGCCAAAGCTGCAAACTTGCGCATCTGGATTGAACTCCCTGTCCTTTGGGCGTTGCGGTTCGTGGCTTGCGCACGACGCACCCCGCAATGACAGGAAGCTGCAGTGAAGCAGTTGCACTTGCAACCGGAACTTTCACCAATATTTCATGATGGTGTCAGTTTGTTGCTTAATCAGCCGGTAATCAAAATCGACATACGCCGATTGCGCGGGTCGGCCGGATTGTTCTGCACCAGCGGTTCGCGGTCGGCAACGCCCTCGATCCGGCGGAAGCGGGGCTCGGCAATGCCCTGGCGCATCAATGTCTGGCGTGTCGTTTCGGCGCGACCGGCTGACAGCGACCAGTTGTTGGCCACGCCGTTCTTCCACGGCAGGGAGTCCGTGTGGCCGCGGATCGTCAGCTGGGTCGGGTCGGGCGCGATGGCCTGGCCGATCGCGCGGAGAAGTTCGGCGGCGTCAGGCGTCAGCACGGTCGTGCCCAGCAGGAACATCGAGAAATCCGCATCGTCCACCAGATCCAGGCGGACGCCTTCTGGAGTCTCGGTCATGCGAACCTGCCGGGCCAGCTTCTTGAGCTTTTCGGATTGCGCGAGCTTCTGGGCGATACGTTCCTTCATCACCTGGGAGCGCTTGATCTTGCTGCCGCCCTCCTTGGGGCCGCCTGTGGCATCGCGGGGCACCGACAGGGTCTTGTTGCCGGTCTGGCCGGCGCGATGCGGATAGTCGTCGACATCGGTCAGCGATGATCCGCCGAGTACGCCATACCCGCCGGCACTTCCCTGCCGCATCTTGACGAGTGTAGGAGTGAAGTAGTCGGCAATGCCCTTGCGCTGCTTTTCGGTGGTTGCGCCCAGCAGCCACATCAGCAGGAAGAACGCCATCATCGCGGTCACGAAGTCGGCATAGGCCACTTTCCAGGCGCCGCCGTGATGCCCACCGGCAACGATGGTGATCTTCTTGACGATGATGGGCTTCGGGGGTTCGTTCTTCCCCTTGGTCGGTGCCTTGGCCACGTGCAGGGCTCCTTAGCGGCCGCGCATCGCGTCGAGCAGTTCGGAAAGTCCCGGGCGGAAGGCATGCCCCAGACCGGAGCGCGCGCTTTCGACGACGAGGGGTTGCGGCCAGCCGTGGAGGCTGGCGATGATGACCTGCTTTACCGCCTGGAAAATCATCTCGTCCTGCTCGAGCACCTGCTTGAGCCGACCTGCGATCGGGCCAACCATCCCGTAGGCGAGCAGAATGCCGAGGAACGTGCCGACGAGCGCCGAACCGATCATCGCGCCGAGAATGGCCGGCGGCTTGTCGATCGATCCCATGGTCTTCACCACGCCGAGCACTGCCGCGACGATGCCCAGCGCCGGCAGCGCATCCGCCAACCCCTGGATGGCGTGCTGGGCTTCGTGCTCCTCATGGAAATGCGTCTTCATCGCATGATCCATCACCTCCTCCACCGCATGCACTTCCAGCGTGCCCGAAGATACGACGATCAAGGTCAGCGTGTCGCAGATCAGCGAAGTCAGGGCAGGGTTGGCCAGTAGGCGGGGATACTCGGCGAAGATCGGAGAGTTCTTCGGATCGGTGACATGGCTTTCAAGCGCGACCGGTCCATCGCTGCGCAAGATCTTCATCAGTTTGGTGCACAGCACGATAACGTCTACGTGATCCTGCTTGTTGTGCTTGGGGCCCTTGAAGGTCTTGGTGAAGCCAGCGCCGATGCCTTTGAGTTCGTGCATCGAGTTTCCAGTGACGAGCGCGCCAACGGCGGCCCCGCCGATGATGAGCATCTCGTGGGGAAGTGCATGCAGGACCGGTCCAAGGTCACCGCCAGTGATGGCGAAGCCGCCGAAAACCATGGCGAGCAGGATGACGATGCCGACAATCACGAACATGAAACAGGTTCCCGGTGAGCTTGCGCGCTCAGTTCAGCACGCTGAACAGCGAAAGGTTGGCGAGCTTGGCAAAGCTCGCCTGGCTGGCCTGCAGCACCAGCATGGTGTTCTGCAGGCGGGCGATGGATTCGGTCAGGTCCGCGCCGCCGACCTCGGTTTGTTCGGTGGTGCGCATCTCGGAAAGCGTGGTGCGGCGCTCGGTGTTGAGGTCGATCCAGTTGAGCCGCGATCCGACCACGGTCTGCGCCGTGGTGATTGCATTGAGGCCATCACCCAGGGCGGTGAGGGCGGCATTGGCCGTGGCCACGCCACCGGCACCGGATTTCAGGTCGTCCGCCAGGGCCTTGGTCATTGCCAGCAGGTCAACCGTTCCGCCTCCTGACTGGAACTGCAGGAACTCAGGTCCTGTCACCCCCCGCGCGACAGATTGACCGCCGCCGATAGAGATGGTCCCTGCCGCGCTGGTGCCGGCATACGTGGCGTTGCCCGAAGCATCGAGGGTGTAGGCATCGGCTGCACTTTCGCCACCGAACAGGGCGTTGCCATTGCCATCCCGCGAATTGGCGAGTGCGACGAGGCTGTCCCGCAATTGCGCTATTTCCTCGCCGATGCCCGCGCGCTGGCTGTCGTTGACGGTCGAGTTCGCGGCCTGCGTCGTCAACTCCTGCAGGCGGGTGACGATGCTGGCGAACTGCGACAGTGCGGTGTCGGTCAGCGTCAGGTCAGTCGTGGCGCGGTTGGTCGCGGCGGTGTCGATGTCGTCGAAAACCCCTGCGCGGGCGAGCTGGCGCAGCCGCGAGGCGGCGACCGGGTCGTCGGAGGAGCGCTGCAGGCGTTCTCCGGTCGACATCTCGGCCTGCGTGTCCTCGGCCTGCTTGCGCAAGGCAGTAAGGTCCATGAGGGACCGCTCGAAGAACGCGGCTGTAGATGTGCCAAAGATCGTGCTCATGGCCGGTTACCTGATTCCCAGAAGGGTGTCGAAGATGTCGGATGATACCTGCATGACCTTGCCGGACGCCTGAAAGGCCTGCTGGAATCTTACTAGGTTGACCGCTTCCTGATCGAGATCGACGCCCGATTGCGCAGAGAGGGCAACTTTCGCGGTGTCGGCAATCGTCTGTAGCGCGCCCGACGTCACGTTGCGCCCGGCCAGCGTGCCTGAAACGTCGAACAGGATCGCATCCATCGTGCCCGACGGATTGACGCCCGCCAGCGCTGTGCGGATCGCGGTAAGGTTTGCCGCATCGCGGCTGCCCGGCGTTGTCTCGCTGGCAGGAGCGGTGGCGATCTTGCGGCCGTCCTCGACAGCGAGTGCCATCGTCGCGGCGCTCGTGCCCGAGAAGATTGCGACACCCATCGCGCCGTCGAGATCGCGACCCCCGGTCTGGGCGGTGTTGAAGGCATCAACGATGTCACCGGCAAGCGTGTCGAGATCGGTCTTGAGCTGTGCGCCCTTCGCCAATGCGAGTTGCTGTCCTGCCAGCGATCCGCCAGCGAGAGTCAGCGCCGTGCTGCCGACAGTGAAGCTGATGGTGCCGTCAGTTGGAGATGTGGTCATACCCAGGGTGGCGGCAGTGTTGCCCGTCACCAGGTCCGCCCCGCTGCTCCCGCCGATCTTGATCGCAACCTGCCCATCGGCCGAGAATTCGGTCGAGATGTTCGCAAAGCCGCTCAATTCCTCGAGCAATTGGTCGCGCTGATCGAGCAGGGCGGTCTTGTCGCTGCTGGCGTCGGACGCGCGGGCAAGGCGGGTGTTGGTGCGGGCAAGCTCCTGGGCAATGCGGTTGACCTGCGTCACCCCGTCCGAGGCCAGAAAGCGCAGACCGTCGGCCGCCGCGTCCAACTCCTGCGAGGCGATCTGGAACGTGCCGGCCATGGTGCGCGCCTTCTCGATCACCGAGGCGCGCAGGCTCGTATCCGTGGGGTTCTGCGTCAGTTGCTGGAGAGAGGACTCGAAGCCGACAATTGCGTCATAGACGCCCGACTGCTCGATCGCGGCTTCGATGTTCTCCAGCCCAGAAACTTCGGCACTGGCTCGCGCCACGTCCGAATTGGTACGGCGGACTTCGGCCTGGCGAAAAGCATCGGCATTGCGCACGATGCTGGTCAGCCGCACGCCTGAAAGGGAAAGATCGCCAATACGATAGGCGCCGCCAGTCGAAGCCACTTCGCTGAACGCGGCCGAACGCCGGACATAGCCGGTGGACGAGGCATTGGCGATGTTCTGCGCCGTGATGTCTAGGCCGATGCGGGCAGCCTGGACGCCGCTGCGAGCGATCGAGAGGAGATCGGATGCCATGGCTTAGGCGCCTCCCTCTGGCGTAGTGCCTTGGGGCAGGAGCGCGGCAAGGTGGTTCTCGATCTGCCGGGCAAAGCCGAGCGCGCCGGTCTGCGAGGCGATTTCGGCAAAGCGGTCGTCGCGCATCTGCACGAAAGTCTGATCCATCTTTCCGAAGACGTCATCGTCCCCGAAGTTGCTGGCGCGCGCGGCGGACAGCATCTGGCGCACGAAAATCGCCTCGAACTGCTTCGCCGCGCCCGAAAGCTTCTCGCGCTCGGTCTGCGCCTTAGGCGTGAGCGAAAGGTTGGCGGCGGATGTGGAAATCGTGGTCATATCACCACCATCTCTGCCTTGAGTGCGCCTGCCTGCTTGAGCGCTTCGAGGATTGCGACGAGGTCCGAAGGGCTGGTGCCAAGCTTGTTCAGCGCATCGACCAATGAAGAGAGCGAGGCACCAGGCTTGAACAGGGCAACCTTGGCCTCCTTCTCGACCGCGTCGATCTGGCTGTTGGGGACCACGGCCGTCTGGCCGCGGCTGAACGGAGCGGGCTGGGAGACCTGCGGCTTCTCGTCAATCTTCACCACCAGCTTGCCGTGGCTTATCGCTGCGGGAGAGAGACGCACCGCGCTGTTGATCACCACCGTGCCCGTGCGGCTGTTGACGATGACCTTGGCCGCGGTTTCGGCAGGCGTCACCTCGAGCATCTCGATCGCCGCCATCGTCGTCGCGCGGCTGTCGGCGCCTGCAGGCAGGCGCAGCGCCAGCGTGACGCCGTCCTCGATCGTTGCGGACTGGGGAAAGCGGGCGTTGATCGCGTCGCGCACGCGCTGGGCGGTCATGAAATCGGCGTCGAACAGGTTCCAGCGCAGCACTTCGCCACTGTCGAACCCGGTGGCGACGGCGCGCTCTACACTGGCCCCTTCGGCGATGCGGCCCACGGTTGGCACGTTGACGGTCAGTTGCGAGCCATCGCGGGCGGCAATGCCGAGGCCGCCGACGGCAAGGTTGCCCTGCGCCATCGCGTAGATCTGGCCGTCCGCACCATAGAGCGGTGCAAGGATCAGCGCACCCCCGCGCAGCGACTTGGCCTTGCCGATGGTCGAGACAGTCACGTCGATGCGCTGGCCGGGCTTGGCGAAGGCGGGAAGCTCTGCCGTCACCAGCACGGCGGCGGCGTTCTTGAGGCCGGGCGAAATGCCGGCGGGGAGCTGCACGCCCAACCGGCCTGCGGTGCCCTTCATCGCCTGGGTCAGGTATTCGAGATTGTCGTCGCCCGTTCCGGCAAGGCCAACCACCACGCCATAGCCGGTGAGCTGGTTTGCGCGCACGCCCTGGAACTCGCCAAGGTCGCGCACACGCTCGGCCAGGGCGGGCATGGGCAGGGCCGCCGCAAAGGCTGCAAGAACAGGGAGGATGTACCGGACCAGCATTGCATCAACCTTCAGAAGGGCGAAATCGCGTTGAAGAACTTCGAAAGCCAGCCTTCGCGGCTTGCCCGTCCGACCGACCCGTTGCCGGTGTATTCAACCCGCGCATCCGCGACCTGGCTGGAAAGAATGCGGTTCTCCTGATCGATGTCACCAAGTCGCACGATGCCCGAGAACTGCACCCACTCCTGTCCCTGGCTCAGCATCATGCGCTTTTCACCGCGCACCAGTGCCGTGCCGTTGGACCTCACTTCCGCGATCGTCACCGCAACCTCGCCGGCAAGCGTGCTCGTCTGCGAGGCATTGCCCTGACCATTGAACGACGAACCGCCCGAAGCATTAAGGGCGCTGGGCTTGATGAACGACAGCGGGCCGGTGGTTGGCGGTGTCACGGAGAACTGGCCGGACTTCTGCGTCTTCGATCCGGCCGTCTTGGCGCTGGTCATGTTCTCGACCAGCATGACCGTGACCAGATCGCCCACCGCATGGGCACGGCGGCCCTCGACAAAGCCGGTGTAGCCGGCGCTGGCATTGAAGATCGAACCAGCGGTCGGTGCTGCGGTCTGGACCGGCAGAGGCGGCGCGACCACCGGCTCGAAGCCTTTCTTGGGCTTGGCGGCAGAGGCCGGCTCCATGCCGAAAACGACAGCGGCGGCCACCAGCGATCCCACCAGCAGCGCGCGCAGGGCGGTTCGGCGGCGGCGAGGGCTGCCGAAGCGTTCGGGGGTGAAATGGCGATCGAAGGGCGTTTGCATCGGTGTCACAGAGTCTGGTTCGCGTTCTGGAGCATGTCGTCGACGGCCGAGATCATCTTGGAATTGATCTCGTAGGCGCGCTGGCATTCGATCATGTCGACCAGTTCCTCGACCACGTTGACGTTCGAACCCTCAAGGTAGCCCTGGCGAATGTTGCCGCGTCCCAGTTCTCCCGGAACGCCCACCTGTGCCGCGCCCGAGGCTGCGGTTTCCTGCAGGAAGTTGTCACCCATCGACCTGAGGCCGCCCGGGTTGGCAAAGCTGGCGACGGTGATCTGGCCAAGCTGCGCGGGCTCGTTCTGCCCGGCAATGGTTGCAGATACGGTGCCGTCATTGGCGATGGTGATGGCGCTCGCGCCCTCGGGAATGGTGATCGCGGGGTTGAGCGGATAGCCCTGCGCGGTCACCAGCACGCCTTCCGCCGAGCGCGAGAAGTTTCCGGCGCGTGTGTAGGCCAGCTGTCCGCCCGGCATCGTCACCTGAAAGTAGCCGTCGCCATCGAGCGCAAGGTCGAGCGCGTTGCTGGTGCTTTGCAGCGTGCCCTGGCTGTCGATGCGGGTGGTCGCCTGCACGGCAACGCCGGTGCCGAGGTTGAGGCCCGTGGCATAGGCGGTCTCGTTCGACGATTGCTGACCCGCCACGCGCGCGTCCTGATAGGCAAGGGTGGCGAAGTTGGCGCGGTCGCGCTTGAAGCCGGTGGTGCCGACGTTGGCAAGATTGTTGGCAATCACGCGCATCCGCGTGTCCTGTGCCTCGAGACCGGTGCGGGCGACGTGAAGAGCTGAGCTGGGCATCGTGGGTTACCTTTGCGATCAGGAAATGCGCATCAGCGATGCGCTGGATTCGTCGACTTCCTTGGCCTGGGCGACGACCTTGGTGCGCATGTCGAACAGGCGCTGGGCTTCGACCATCTCGACAAGGATGCGGGTGGGATCGACATTGGACTGTTCAAGGCTGCCGACCATCAGCTTGGCCTTTTCGTCCTGCGGCAGGATGCCGGGCTGGCCATTCTGGCCGGGGACGCGGAACAGGCCATCAAGGCCTTTCTCGATCCTGCTGCCGGTGGTCGATGCGATCTTGATGCGCCCGACCAGCTGGGGGGGCTGGTCGGGCGTCTCGGGATTGGCGACGGAAACGCCGCCATCGGGGGAAATCGTGACCTTCGAGCCGAGCGGAACGGTGATCGGCCCGTTCTCGCCGATGACCGGTCGGCCATCGCCGTTTTCCAGAACGCCGCCCGCGCTGACCGCCAGATCGCCGCGCCGCGAATAGGCTTCGCTGCCATCTTCTGCCTGCAGTGCAAGCATGGTGTCGCCGGTGAGCGCAACGTCGAGCGGCTTGCCGGTGGAGATCAGCGTGCCCTGCGCCATCGACGATCCGCGCACTTCGCCTTCGGTCATTGCCCGCGCTTCGAGGCTGGGGCCCTTCAGCGTCATGGGCGTGGCGGTCAGCATCTCGGCGCGAAAGCCGATCGTCTGTGCGTTCGCCATGTTGCTGGCGATCACGCGCTGGCGCACGGTCGAACCGGTCATGCCGGAATAGGCGGTGTAGATCAGGCGGTCCATCGGTCAGGCTCCGGGAGCGTTCAGGATCAGCTTTGCAGCTGGATCACCGTCTGCGAGATCTGCGTTGCCGTATCGATCGCCTTTGCGTTGGCCTGGAAGTTGCGCTGCGCGGTGATCAGGCTGACCAGTTCTTCGGCGATGTCGACGTTCGAGCGTTCAAGAGCGCCCGAAAGCAACGAGCCGTACTGACCTGTGCTGGGCTGGCCAAACGTTGGGGCGCCCGAGATGCCGGTCGTCACCCAGTTGGATGAGCCGACCTGCTTCAGCCCTTGCGGCGCGATGAAGCTGGCCAGAGCGACCTTGCCGATGATCACGTTGGAACCATCGGCGTACGAGGCGGTCACGGCCCCATCGTCGCCCACGGTGATGCCGGCGAACTCGATCGGATTGCCGTTGGCGTCGGTTCCGTTGGTCGCTGGGATCAGCGCATCGGCAGGGGTGGTCGAGGTGATCGTGCCCACCGCATCCGTCGGGAAAACCTGCAGCCGGTTGCCCGAGCCATCGCTGATGTATCCTGCGCCATCGACCGTCAGGCTGCCGTTGCGGGTAAACAAGGTCTGGCCGGTGACGACATTTTTCGTGGTAAAGAAGCCATCGCCGTTGATGGCAAGGTCGAGCGCCGAACCCGTCTGCTCGACCGGACCGAGCGCGAAGTTCTGGTTAATCGATTCCACCGCCGCGCCGATGCCGACGACCAGCTTCGGGTTGGTGAAGGCGCTGCCCACCACGATGTCGGCAAACTCGGTGCGGCTCTTCTTGAAGCCGGTGGTTTCGGCATTTGCGATGTTGTGGCTGATTACGCCAAGATCGGTCTGGGCATTCTTGAGGCCGTTGAGCGAGGTGTAGAAGGACATGCGCGTCTCCTGCGGGGCTTAGGCGTTAGTCGAGGTCGAAGTGGGCTGGCTGGCTAGCAGTTGCGCCACGGTGCTGTTCAGCGTGTCGAGCTTGGTCGCGATGGCGGAAAGCGTTTCGGACTGCCCGGTAATGGTGCCGAGCGAGTCCTTCATGTCGTTGAGGTTCGACAGCGACGAGAACTGCGCCAGCTGGGCCAGCATCTGGGTGTTGTCGACCGGCTCGGTCGGGTCCTGGTTCTGCAACTGCGTGGTCAGCAGCTTGACGAAGTCCTCCGCGCCCATTGCGCCCCAGCCTTGGCCGGCTTTCGAGGAGGTAGTGGCGCCGTTGACGCCGGTGCTGGAAGTGGCGGAAGCGATCGACATTATTTCATCCTCATCGTTTCGAGCATGAGCTGCTTTGCGGTCTGCATCGCCTCGACCACGTTCTGGTACTGGCGCGAGCTTTCGAGCATCTCGACCATCTCGGCGTTCTCATCGACCGGTGCGGTCCAGACATCGCCATTGGCATCGGCGAGCGGGTGGCCCGGATCGTGCTGGCGAATGGGCGTGGCGTCCGAGCGCTGGACTGCGGCAACGCGCACGGTCGAAAGGCCATTGGCCTGATCGAGCTGCTCGGCAAAGACCGGACGCAGGGGGCGATAGGCCTCCTGTTCGGTCGTGGTGACGGTTCCGGCATTCGCGAGATTCGACGCGGCGGCGTTCATCCGCACGAGTTGCGCCGACATCGCCCGGCCGGTGACCTGGAACAGGGTAAGGGGAGTGCTGCCAGCCATGGCTTATTCTCCCTTGATCGCGCGGGTGATCGTCTCGACCCGGCCCTTGAGGAAGTTGAGCGTGGCCGAGTATCCTACGGCATTTTCGGCAAATGCCGTCTGTTCGGTCGCCATCTCCACCGTGTTGCCATCAAGGCTCGGCATTACCGGCACGCGGAAGCGCGTGGCCGAGGCGATCGCCTTGTCCTCGCTCATGCCGGCGTTGCGGGCCTTGAGCGCAGCTGCGAAGTCTATGTCCTTGGCCTTGAAGCCGGGCGTCGCGGCATTGGCGATGTTCGAGGTCAGCAGGCCCATGCGTTGCGAACGCAATTCCAGCGCCGCGCCGTGAATGCCGAAAAGGGAGTTGCTCATGGGGTTGCCTTCACTGGCTGTCAAAACTCTGCCGGTGTTTCAGCAAGGGGCGTGCCAATTGCCCGAAGGCGCCGGAAACCGGCACCATTCGAGGTACTGGCAGGCGATGACCGGCAAGGGCTTGCCGGATGGCGGCAGAAACGCGCCCGTCGCTTTGCAACAGACTGAAATTCCTGAAGGCGCGGCCGTTCTCTTGTGACAGGAGACGTTCCGCTCATGCCACCTGCCCTTCTTTTCGACGGCCTGTCATTGTCGATTGTCCTTGCCGGAACTGCGCTGGCCACCGTGCTGCGCTCGGGCCGGCATGAACTGGTGGTCACTGGCCGGGCCATTGCCGGACTGTTTGCGAAGCGCTTCTCTTCTGTTCAGGCCAAGGCTGATCTTGCCGCACAGGTTTCGGCAATCCGCCGCGATGGGCTGCTGCGCGCCAGCACCAGCGCGATCGGCGATCGCGAGTTCGACGACGTGACCGACGTGCTGATCCGCTCGCGCTCGCTCGATGCCTTGATCGAACGACACCATGACCATCGCCGCAACAGGATCGCGGCAGCCAACGCGGCTGTCCGCACATTGGCCCAAGCCGCCGAACTCGGGCCGGTGTTCGGCATGGTCGGCACGCTGGTCTCGCTCAGCCGCCTGCCCGCGACCGGGCTTGAACAAGGCGCACTCAGCGGCGCGATCTCGATGGCCGTGCTGACCACGCTTTATGGCCTGCTGCTGGCCAATCTCGTGCTTGCGCCCCTTTCCCGGGCGGTTGAGCGGCGCTCCCAGGACGAGGAACGGCACCGACAGGAGGTGATCGACTGGCTCTCGGCGCAGATCGAACCGGCCTTGCCATCCTCGCTGCACCCAACATCGGTATCTCTGGTATCCGGCGCTTCGCATGGGCACGGCCATGGAATGCGCCCCCAGCACGGCCATGGCGGCACCGCCGCATGATCGTTCGCGCCGGAACTGGGTGGCAATACGCCCTTGCCGACCTTTCCCTGATCCTCTTTCTCGCCACTGCTTCCGCGCTTTCCCAGGCAGGTGACAAGGCTCACCAGTCGGCCACTGCCGTCCTGCCCGTTGCCGCTGTTTCCGAAAGCGAACCCGTTGCGGTCTGGAGCGCGGGCAGCAACGCGCCACCCTTGGACACATGGTTGGGGCAGGTCGCCAAGGATCCTCGGCTCGAGGTGCGGATCGTCATCCGATATACTGGCGACAGCCGCTCAGCAGCGATGGCGCAGGCGGCGCAATTGGCTGAGAGTGGCGGCCCGCGCGCAAGTCAGGCGCGCATCTTCGTTGAGCCCGGCCAGCGTGCGGGGGCCAGCGTGACGCTGGTCTACACCAGCGAAGTCTCGGCCAGGCGGCAGACCAACGACGCGGCCCGTCCGGTGATCCAGTCTGGAACCTAGGGCTCTGGCACGATGATTGCTGGGCATGGGCATCTCCAGTCTGGATGCCTGAAAATGACCAATCGTAATGCTCTTGCCAGTACCCTTGTCGCCAGTGCGATCATTGCCTGCGCCGCTGCTGCGCCCTCTTCGGCGCAGTGCTCTCCGTTCCACGATCTCGTTGCGATCGACCGCGCCGTGGCGGCTTTTACCGGCGCCGGTATCGGTGAGCCAGGTGGCGCAACGCTGCCGGTTGACCGCCGTCTGCGCCTTGCTGCGTGCCGCTCGCCCTTGTCGCTAGACTGGCAGGGCAACCGGCAGGATACTGTTCTCGTCCAATGTCCCGATGCCGGAGGCTGGCGGCTTTTCGTGGCGCTATCCGGCAACGCCCGGCAAGCTCCTGCCGCTGCACCGGCAATCTCCCGCGGCGAAGCGGTAACGATCACTGCAGCGGGCGAGGGATTCTCGGTCGCGCAGTCAGGCGAAGCTTTGGATTCGGGTGCCTTGGGCAGCTGGATACGCGTGCGGACCAGTGCTCGCGCCACCCCGATCCGCGCGCGTATCGAGCGGCCCGGGCTTGTCGTCGTGCCTATCGACTGACGCCCGCGATCGCCAATTTTAACAAACCGGCAAAAATTTTCCGCTCCCGCCCTTAAGAGATCGGCAAGACCACCGTTCTTGCCTGTATCAAACGCTAGGAGCGGAACCATGTCACCTATTGAAATCGGTGCATCGCGCCCGGTTGGGCCGGTGCAGGTCAGTACGCCCAAGTCCACGAAGGCTGCAGTGGCGGCCCCGACCGTCGACAATGCCCCCGTTGCCGATGCCGGCGCAGCTGCACAGATCGAACGCTCTGTCGCACTCGACGCAGGGCAGGCCGCGCCGGTCGATGCCGAGCGGGTCAAGGACATCCGGCACGCCATCGAGACCGGAAACTACCCCATCATCCCCACCAAGATCGCCGACGCCATGATCGCGGCCGGCATGCTGCTGAGGACTGCACAGTAATGGCCACCTCTACCGTTGCTCGCCCATCGGACCTTCGCGAGACGCTTCGGCAGATGCTTGCCGTCCTGCAGCAGGAGCGGCATGCGCTTGCCGGGCTCGATCTCGACATGATCATGGGCTGCGCATCGAACAAGGCGGACTTGTGCGGCACGCTCGCCGATGTCGACCAGACCCTGGTGGACGAGGAATGCCGTGGCCTTCTTGAAGCCGCGCGCCGCCAGAACGAGGCCAATCGCAAGGTCCGCAACCTGATTGCGGCCAATGTCTCGGCCCGTCTCGACGCGCTTTCGGGATCGGCGCCGCTCTACCGCGCGAACCCGCAGGTCCACCGCCTTCGCACGGCCTGATTCCCGGGCGCTCCCAAATTGGCACGCCCCTTGCTGAACGCTCTCCGACACGCCGCCAACCTGCGGCCGGAAGGACAGTTCAGTGAGTTCAGCCGAGACCTTTGCCTTACCCCAATCCCCGGCCGCCATCAGCGGAGCCGGGGTAAGCGTGCGTGGGGCAATCGCCGGGGCCGCGCAGGCTACGGGCACCGACTTTGCCTATCTCATGGCGCAGGCCAAGCTGGAGTCGAGCCTGGATCCGTCCGCCCGGTCGCGCACATCGAGTGCTTCGGGGCTCTACCAGTTCACCACCGGAACCTGGCTGCGCACGCTCGAAAAGCATGGCGCCGAGCACGGCCTCGCCTGGGCCAGTGACATGATCCGCAGCGGCGCGGCGAGCGATCCTGCTGCCCGCGCCCAGTTGCTTGCACTGCGTTTCGATCCGCAAGTCGCCGCAACGATGGCGGGTGAGCTGGCGGGCGACAATGGCGATTACCTGAGCGGGGTGCTCGGCCGACAGCCTGACCATGCCGAGCTTTACCTTGCCCATTTCTTCGGAGCCGAAGGGGCAGGGCGCTTCCTGACCGCCTTGGGCAACGATCCCTCGCAATCGGCGGCCGCCTTGCTGCCTTCGGCAGCGGCTGCCAATCGCTCCACCTTCTACGACCGCAGCGGATCGCCGCGCTCGGTCAGCGACGTCATGTCCCTTATCCGCAACCGCATGGCAGCAGCCAGCGAGGGTGCAAGCGGCGACGAAGCGCTGCAATGGGCCGCGAGCTTGGGCGTCACCCCGGCCACGGCGCAGGCGCAGCAATTCACCGGCGGACCGATCGCCCGCGAATTCCAGAGCGCGGCGGCAGGTAGCGGCAATCCTGTGCCGGCGGCAGCCAGCTCGATGGCCGATACACTCAAGCAGGCCTTCGCCCTCAACGACGGCGCATCGGCGCCCGCGCATGTGCGGCAGGCCTATGGCCGCCTTTCGGCAATGGGGCTCTAGGCCATGCTGAAGCGCTTCGGCTCCCCCGCCGCGATGGCCTTGCCCGCTGGCATCCTCATGCTCATCGTCCTGATGGTCGTGCCGATCCCGGCCATCCTGCTCGACGTATTCTTCGTGCTGAACATGGCGCTTTCGGTCGCCATCCTGATGGCGGCGATGAATGCTGAAAAGCCGCTCGATTTCTCGGCGTTCCCCTCGGTCCTGCTTTTTGCCACGCTGCTGCGTCTGGCACTCAACGTCGCATCCACACGCATCGTGCTGGTGAATGGCCATGAGGGCGGCGCGGCAGCAGGCCACGTCATCGAGGCCTTCGGCGCATTCCTGATCGGCGGCAACTTTGCGGTCGGCCTGTTCGTCTTCATGATCCTGATGATCATCAACATGGTCGTCGTCACCAAGGGCGCGGGCCGCGTCTCGGAAGTGTCCGCGCGCTTCACGCTTGACGCCCTGCCGGGCAAGCAGATGGCGATCGACTCCGATCTCGCCGCTGGCCTGCTCACGGCCGATGAAGCCAAGGCACGCCGCCGCGAAGTTGCGACCGAGGCCGATTTCTACGGCTCGATGGACGGCTCGTCCAAGTTCGTGAAGGGCGATGCCATCGCCGCGCTGCTGATCCTGGGGGTGAACATCATTGCCGGCTTCTGCCTCGGCATGATCAGCCACGGCTTGACCGCATCCCAAGCCGCAGAGTTCTATATCACGCTCGCCATCGGCGATGCGCTGGTGGCCCAGGTCCCCTCGCTCCTGCTCTCGATCGCCGCTGCCGTGATCGTCACCCGCGTGTCGGACAGCCGCGACCTTACCGGCCAGATCGGCGGCCAGTTCGCCAACCCTGCCATCTGGCTGCCCGTTGCCGTGATCATGGGTGCGATCGGCGCGATTCCGGCGATGCCGCAGATCGTGTTCCTGCCTGCCGCCGCGCTTGCCGGTTGGCTGTGGTGGGCGCTCAAGAAGCGCGCCGAACGCCCGGTGGTCGAGCCCGTCGTCGCGCCAGAGCCGATCGATCCCAACCGCATCACGCTCGAGGATGTCAGCGACCACACCCTTGTGACCATCGAGATGGGCTATGGCCTGATCCATCTGGTCGACGAAAGGCGCGGCTCACCGCTGGTCGCCAGGCTCACCGGCGTGCGCAAGCAGCTCAGCCAGGCCTTCGGCTTCATCGTTCCCCAGTTCCGCGTGCGGGATTCGCTGGAACTTGGCGCCAAGGCCTACCGTATCCTGCTCGGCGGCGTGCCCGTCGGCGTTGCCGACATGCGCCCCGAAAAGATCCTCGCCATCGATGCGGGCGACGCCAGCCCGGACCATGGCCTGCGCGGCGAAGCCACCCGCGATCCCAGCTTCGGCTGCCCGGCTATCTGGATCGATCCGGCGCAGCGCGATCTGGCCATTGCCGAGGGTTTCCTCACGGTCGATGCCAGCACCGTGGTCGCCACCCATCTCAATCAGGTTCTGGGCGACCGTCCCTCGGCGCTGCTCGGCCCTGACGAGGTCAAGGCCATTCTCGAGGGTGTCAAGGAACGCGCCGCGGGCCTTGTCGAGACGATCCATCCGCAGCCGATGTCCCTGGGTGCGCTTACCCGCCTGTTCCATGCCCTGCTCGACGACGGCATCTCCATCGCCCACCCGCTCCCGATCCTTTCGGCGCTGAGCGAGGCACTGCAGCAGACGAACGACCACGATCGCTTGGTGGACCTGCTGCGCGCAGACCTTGGTGCCATGATCGTCGGGCGCATTTGCGGTCCTGACGAGTGCCTGCCTGTCGTCACGCTCGAAGCCGGGCTCGAACAGATGATCGTTGGCGGAATGCACGATCCTGCCACCGGCCAGCCGGTGATAGAACCCGATCTCGCGCGCGGCATCGGCGAGCGCATCTCCACGCTGATCGCCGAGCGCGGGCCTGCCGCGCCATCGATTGCCCTGATCGTCCAGCCCCGCGCTCGCCGCCCGCTTGCCGCATTGCTGCGCCTGCGCGCGCCGAACTGCCTTGTCATGTCGATTTCCGAACTGCCGCCTTCGCAGCCGATCGAGGTCATCTCGGTCATCGGCGGAGAAGCACCGCCGCAACCTGCCCGTCCAGAGCTGCCTATCCCTGAGGGACTTGCCGCATGAAACACGACCATCGCGGTTTCGCCGCCGCCCGCGCCTATGCGAAGAACGAGGCCGCCGACAGAATCCGCCGCTTCCTGCCGCTGGTGAAACGCCTTGCCTGGCACGTCCACGGATCGGGCCGAGCCGGGATCGAGATCGAGGACCTCATCCAGGCCGGCTTGGTGGCGCTGACCGAATGCGCCCAGCGCCACGATGGCCCCACCGAGGATGGCTTTGCCGCCTATGCCAAGCTGCGCGTGCGTGGCGCCATGGTCGACCTTGTGCGCCGCTCGACGCCGCTCTCGCGCTCGGCGACCGAACGCCGTCGGCTTCTGCGCGAGAAGACCACGGCGCTGACGAACGATCTCGGTCGTCCGCCCAGTGATGCCGAACTTGCCGCTGCCATGGGCCTGACCGAGCGCGAGCTGGCAGACCAGCAGGCCGCCGACGAACCCCTGCGCTTCGAAACCATCGACGATGCCTATTCCGACAGCAACGCTGCCTTTGCTGACGATCGCCCGGATGCCTTCGCCATGCTCGCGGATGACGAGATGCGCGGCGCGGTAGCGTCGGCGGTCGCCGACTTGCCGGAGCGGCTGCAGATGATCATTCAGCTCTACTTCGTCGAGGAACTGAACCTTGCCGAAATCGCCGAAGTCCTCGGCGTCAGCATCCCGCGGGTCCACCAGTTGAAGGCCCAGGCACTCGACAAGCTGCGGTCAGCGCTGGGCGAGGGCTACGATATTCTCTGACCCCGCTTGCCAAGTTCCCTGAGTCAGTTTAACCGATCAGTTAAACGCGCATTGGGGAGAGGCAGGAATGGCGATCAGGACCCGTATCACCGAAATGCTCGGCATCGAGCATCCGATCGTGCAGGGCGGGATGATGAATGTCGGCTATGCCGAATTGGCGGCTGCGGTCTCGAACGCCGGTGGCCTCGGCATCATCACGGCGCTGACCCAGCCCAGCCCGCAAGCCTTGCGCGAAGAGATCGAGCGCACCCGCGCGATGACCGACAAGCCCTTCGGCGTGAACATGACGATCTTCCCGACCGTCAATTCGCCGGACTACAAGGCCTATGCCCAGGCGATCATCGATGGCGGCGTGAAGATCGTCGAAACGGCGGGCACGCAGGCCGTCCGCGAGATCTGGGAAATGCTCAAGCCGCACGGCGTGACGATCCTGCACAAGTGCACCGCCGTGCGCCACGCGCTTTCTGCCGAGCGCGCCGGGTGCGACATCATCTCGATCGATGGCTTCGAATGTGCTGGCCACCCCGGAGAAGACGACATTCCGGGCCTGATCCTGATTCCGGCGGCTGCCGACAAGGTGAAGATCCCGCTGCTCGCCAGCGGCGGCTTCGGCGATGGGCGCGGCCTTGTCGCGGCGCTTTCGCTCGGCGCCGAGGGCATCAACATGGGCACCCGCTTCTGCGCGACGGTCGAGGCGCCGATCCACGACAACGTCAAGCAGGCCTATATCGACAACGACGAGCGCGGCAGCTTCCTGATCTTCCGCAATTTCAAGAACACCGCCCGCGTCGGCCGTAGCGAAGTGTCGGAAGAAGTCGTCCGCCGCCTGTCGAAGCCCGATGCGAAGTTCGAAGACGTGCAGGAACTGGTCAACGGCCGCGCCGGCAAGCAACTGCTCGAGACTGGCGACTTGTCCAAGGGCGTGTTCTGGGCGGGCATGGTGCAGGGCCTGATTCACGATATCCCGACCTGCCAGCAACTGATCGAGCGCATCGTTGGCGATGCCGAAAGCATCATCCGCGGTCGCCTCGGAAGCCTGCTGGCATGAAGATCGATGGTTCGATCAGCGCTGTCGTCACCGGGGGCGCATCCGGGCTCGGCCGCGCGACAGCAGAAGCACTGGCCGCGGCGGGCGTGAAGGTCGCGATCTTCGACGCCAACGAGGAGCAGGGCGAAGCCGTGGCTCAGGCCATCGGCGGCCTGTTCTGCAAGGTCGACATTACCTCGGAGGACTCGGTCGTCGCAGGCTTCACCAAGGCGCGCGCGGCCCACGGGCAGGAGCGCGTGTGCGTCCACTGCGCGATGACCCATCGCAAGGGCAAGACCGTCAGCCGCAACCGCGAGACCGGCGAGTTCACAAGACTTTCGACCGAGGACTACGAGTACGCCGCGCAGGGCATCCTGATTGCCAGTTACCGCATCGCCTCGCTCTCGGCGCTGGGCATGGCGAGCCTCGAACCGCTCGAAGATGGCGAACGCGGTTCGATCATCCTCACCGCCTCGGTCGCGGCGCAGGACGCGCAAGTGGGGCAGGTGGCCTACGGCTCGCTCAAGGCCGGGGTCAACGGCCTCGTCCTGCCGATGGCGCGCGACCTGATGGACCTCGGCATCCGCGTCAACGCGATCATGCCGGGGATCTTCGGCACGCCACTGCTGGGCCGGCTGCCCGACAAGGTGCTCGACAGCCTCAACGCTTCCGTCCCGTTCCCCAAGCGCCTCGGCAAGCCCGAGGAGTTCGCCAGCCTTGCCATGGAACTGGTCCGCAACAGCTATTTCAACGGCCAGGCGATCCGTCTTGACGGCGCGATCCGCATGGCCCCCCGCTGAGGATTTCCGCATGACCCACTCCCCGTTCCGTGACGACGTCCTCGCCGGAAAGACCGCGTTCATCGCGGGCGGCACCAGCGGCATCAACCTTGGCATTGCCAGGCGCTTTGCAGAACTCGGCGCCCGCGTGGCGGTGCTTGGCCGCAATCCCGAGAAGGCCGCCAACGCTGCTGCCGAGATCGGCCATGACGCTGTATGGCGAGCCGCCGACGTGCGTGATTACGGCGCGATCTGCGAAGCGATGAAGTCCGTGCGCGATGAAATCGGCGCGCTCGACATTGTCATCTCGGGCGCGGCGGGCAACTTCCTAGCGCCCGTCCTCGGCATGTCGGCCAATGCCTTCAAGACCGTGGTCGATATCGATCTGCTCGGCACGTTCAACGTATTTCGCGGCTGCCACGAACTACTCAACCCCGGCGCCTCGCTGATCGCGATCACGGCGGGGCAAGCCGAACAGGCGATGGCGATGCAGGCCCATGCCTGCGCGGCCAAGGCCGGGATCAATCAGCTTGTCCGCACGCTTGCGATTGAGTGGGGCCCGGACGTACGTGTCAACGGCATCTCGCCTGGGCCGATTGCGGACACCGAAGGCATGGCGCGTCTTGCACCCGACGAGACCACCCGGCAGGCACACTACGCCCGCATCCCGATGAAGCGCTGGGGTACAGCTTATGAGATTGCTGAAGCTGCAGTCTACCTGTCCACCCCCGCCGCCAGCTACGTGACCGGCGCAATTCTCGATGTCGACGGGGGCAGCTCGGTCGGCGATGCTTCAAGGACCAGCACGAGCAAAGGACTGGCCTGATCTTGCTCCCCTCCCTCAAGCGGGAGGGTTGGAGGTGGGCACTCGTCAGCTGGCGTGTTCGCCTGTCAGGATCGGGTCGCCCACCTGCATGGTCCTGCCGTCGGTAACGATCACCTTGTCG
Organism: Novosphingobium sp. GW835-FHT14H07; assembly: GCF_058793515.1. Classification (NCBI taxonomy): domain Bacteria; kingdom Pseudomonadati; phylum Pseudomonadota; class Alphaproteobacteria; order Sphingomonadales; family Sphingomonadaceae; genus Novosphingobium; species Novosphingobium sp. GW835-FHT14H07. Next base: position 77,312 of record NZ_JBXAFX010000010.1, on the reverse strand, counting down.
CCCAGGCTGGCGATGCGGAACAGCTTTTCGGCAAAGGCATCGGGCACGCCAATGCAGCCATTGGTGGCATAGCCCTTTTCCACCTTGCTGCCGTGGATCGAGATACCGTCGTTGGTCAGGCGCATCATCCACGGCATTGGCGCGTCGTAGATGTTCGATACGTGGTCGGCGTCCTTTTCGGTGATCGGGAAAACGCCGGTCGGGGTCGGCTTCTCGCCATAGCCCTTGAGGATCGCCGCCGCACCGATCTCGTGCCCGTCGCGGAATACCGAGATGACCCGTGCGGCAAGGTCGACGGTCACCACCAGCGCGCCCGAAGCAGGTGCGCGGCTTTCGTCCCAGTAGAACTTGCCGAAGCGGATCGGCTCGTTGATCGGCAGGATCGACTTGACCACGAACGGCCCGTCGACCGGCTTTGGCGCCACGGCGGGAACGGGCTTGGGCACTGCGACCATGGCAGGCGCGGCTTCTGCAGTGCCGTTGCCAAAGGCGATTTGCGCGATGTCTTGTCCGGCGTGGAAGGCGAGCAATGAAGCGGCGCCCGTGGCGATCATGCCCAACGGCATCCGCACCCAGCGCTTTGTCCACCAACCCGATTGCCCGGCCATTCGCGCCACTCCTTTCCCGTTAAGGAATAGGCGTTAACGCTTGGGGGTGCCAGTCCCGATCCGCCCGCGTCCCGCTGCGGGACGGCGGGGATTTGGCAGATTACCAAGCTTGGTTAACGCGCCCCAAGCGCCAGTCGGCGCCACGCCCGCTCCAGCGGACCTTGCCCGAAACGCCGCAGCCAACACTGTGGCCAGGCCAGCATCGCCACCCAGCCCAGCAGCACGAACGCCGGAAGCCAGGCGCGCGGCATCTCCGGCCCAAGGCCAAGGGCGTACCCCGAGAAGATCGCCGTCATCAGCACGGTCGTCCCGAGATAGTTGCTGAACGCACAGCGCCCCGCGGCGGCCAGCGCCTTGCCGATCCGCCACTGCCGCACGGTTGGGAAGATCAGAACCAGCAAGGCGGCATAGCCCAGTGCCATCAGCAGGTGCGGCAGGGCCATGCCGTCCTCGATCGCCAGAAACATTGCCTGCGGCGGCCAGCCGTGCCCTTCCAGCCACCGCACCGCAATAACGGTCGGGACCCCACCGATGACAATGCCCGACCCGGCCAGCATCGCCAGCCGCCGGCGTGGCCAGCCCGTGAAGAACCCGCCGCGCACCATCGCCATGCCCAGCAGCATCAGCGGCACCGTCTCGGTGAAGGTTGAAAGCGTTGTGGTCAGAGGCTGGAGGGGGTTGTCGGTCAGCTTGAGCCAGATTGCCTGGAGGAACCCCGCGTTCAGCACAGCGGTGTCCTTTGCCACCGACGCGGCAATGCGCCCCACCATCGCGGCATGTCCGGCAACGTCGGGCTGGGACGCAGTGCCCGCCAGCACTGCCTGCTCGGTCAGCGCGCCGGGCAGGGCGGTCAGCGCTTCGATAACGTGAACCAGCACGTAGAAGGGCAGGGCGATCAGTACCAGCTGTCGCGGCTCCAGCCGGCGCAGCAGCAGCGCAGCCAAGCCGCACACCGCGTAGAGAAACAGGATGTCGCCCCACCACAGCAGCGCGAAGTGCAGGTAGCCGAACAGCGCGAGCCACAGCAGCCGCCGGATTTGCGCTACGTCAGGGTCCACGCCCTTGCGCTCCGCAGCTTGGGCGAACAGCACCATGCTGGCTCCGAACAGCATGCTGAACAGCGCCCGCATCTTGCCCTCGAACACCACGAAGGCAAACGCGAACCAGCCGTAAGAGGCAGGCTCGGCTCTGGGTATCGCCGGGGAGAAGGTGGCGAGCGAGGGCCCCCAGAACCCGGTGACATTGATCGCCAGAATCCCCAGCACGGCCACGCCGCGCAGGAAATCGATCGCGTCTATGCGGGCAGTGGCAGCGCGGGTAGGGGGAAGGTCTTCGTCCAAGTCATCAGGGCTTTACCACCAGGCAAGTGAAGCCACCAGCCTTGAGCGCGCCGCAAGCCCTGTCTGCCTCGGCCTGACCGGCAAACCCCCCGGCAAGCAGGCGCGTGACCGAACCGGACGGAAGATCGATGCGGCCGTGGCCTGCCAGTTCGGGTCGGGCCTTGACCTTGCTCCACAGCCCATCCGCATTGGACTTGACGCCGAATGCACCCAGCTGGATGCGCCAGTTGCCTTTGGCCTGTGGGGCAGGGGGAACAGGAGCAGCGGCAGCAGGCTTCGGCGCTTTGGGTGCGACCGGCTTTGCTGCCGGAAGTTCCGCCATTTGCGCAGCAGCCGATGGTGCCTTCACGATCGGCTTTGCTGCCGGGGTATTGCTGCCGACCACGCGCTTGGGGGCGGGCAGAGGCACCGGATTGGCAAAGTCGGCGCCTGCGGTAATGATCGATGGCGGCACCTCTGTCTTCTCCAGCGAGCTCGTCGGGGTGCTCGGACGGACCGGCGCGGTCGGCATGGCCTTGGCACCCAGATCGGCCGCCGCAAACTGCTCCGCGCGCTTGGCCTGTGCCTTCTGTTCAAGGTCGGCCGCCAGCGATACGCCAAGCTGGCGCTGTTCGAGCGGGACCATGTTGTCCATCATGGCCAGCGCCCGCGTGGCCTGTTCCAGCCCGTTCGACGAGGCCCGGCTCATCAGGGCATAGGCGCGAACCCAGTCCTTGCCCACCGTGTCGCCATTGAAGTGCGCAATGCCCAGGATGTACATCGCGCGCGGCTCGCCGCGTTCGGCCGATGCCTGCAGGAAAGGCATGGCATCGGCCTTGCGGTTGTCCTGGAACAGCAACAGCCCCAGCGTGTCTGACGCCTTGATATGGCCCTGCTCTGCGGCCTTGCGATACCATGCTTCGGCGCGCTTCAGGTCCTGCGGCACCCCTTTGCCCAGCTTGTAGGCCTGCCCCATGTTGAACTGCGCATCGGCATCGCCCTTGGCAGCAGGGCCGAGCCATTCCTTCACCGCCGCTTCATGCTCCCCGCGCGACCACGCCTCGACGCCCGTCTTGGTATCGGCCTGTGCCGGAGCAGCGGTAAGCATCATCGCCGCAGCGGTGATCGCCAGACTGGAATTGCGCTTGAAGTCTCTCATGGTCGCCAAAGTCCGTCCCGGTGGAATGCCAGTAAAAAGTCTTGTCCCGATCGTTCCTGCAACCCGCAGCCACCCCGTTCGGTCAGTGCCAGTTGCGATCCTGGCCTTGCTGCGCGAGCCGTATAGTCAACGAGGCGTTAGCGAAGTCTTAGCAACGGATTGTGGCTGAAAAGTGCAGTGGCCCCGACGTCTGGCCGTAGCACGTCGCCGATTGGCCATTCGCGGAATGGAACCGACGTTAACCGAAATTTCAGCCCGATCTGCGAATCCGGACGCGAAGAGAACGTGGCGTGCGCCTGCATCATTGCGAGGTGCGAATATCAGGGGGTTTGGCTTTGCGCGTACTGGCATTGGCATCGCAGAAAGGCGGATCGGGCAAGACTACGCTGTCCGGTCACCTCGCCGTCCAGGCCCAGCGCGCTGGAGCAGGGCCCGTCGTGCTGATCGACATCGACCCCCAAGGCTCCCTTTCCGATTGGTGGAACGAGCGCGAGGCCGAATTTCCGGCCTTTGCCCAGACGACTGTTGCCCGCCTCGCTTCCGACCTCATGATCCTGCGCCAGCAGGGCTTCAAGCTTGCGGTCATCGATACCCCGCCCGCCATCACCATGGCCATCCAGTCGGTGATCTCGGTCGCCGAACTGATCGTCGTGCCAACCCGCCCGAGTCCGCACGACCTGCGCGCCGTCGGTGCCACGGTTGACCTGTGCGATCGCGCCGGCAAGCCGCTGATCTTCGTGGTCAACGCCGCCACGCCCAAGGCGCGCATCACCTCGGAAGCCGCCGTGGCACTTTCGCAGCACGGCACGGTAGCCCCGGTGACGCTGCATCATCGCACCGATTTTGCTGCCTCGATGATCGATGGCCGCACCGTCATGGAATGCGATCCCGGCGGCAAGTCGGCGGCGGAAGTGGCTGCATTGTGGACCTACATTTCCGAGCGACTCGAAAAGAACTTCCGCCGCACCGTCTTTGCCGTGCCGCAGCAGGCCGCTGCCATCCCGATGGCAGGCGCGCCGCGCCCGATGGGTGGCTTCGGCCGCCGCGTCGTCGGTTCCTGAGGAGGCGCCGCCCATGAGTGCCGCCAAGCCTCTCGCCTCGCTTTCGCCCAGCCTGCTTGCCCGCAAGGGGGCTGCCCGTCCGGCGATGCGCCCGCAACTGGCCATCAGCTACGATGAGCAGAGCCGCTTCCTCTCGCAGGACGATCTCGGCTGGAATGACCTTGGCGAAGACATCGCCGAAGTCGCCGCTCCGGCTCAGGTGGAGCAGCCCGTGGTCGTCCAGCAGATCGAAGCGCTGGCCGAAAAGGTCGCCGCCTTCGAGAAGCCTGCGCCGTCGAACGAATTTGCCTCGGCAGCTTCGATCAAGATCGTCCGCAATCGCCTGAAGGGCGGCAAGCCGGTCCGGTCCGCACTGCAGGAAGGCCGCAAGGCCGCTTTCACGCTACGCCTCGATAACTACCGCCACATGCGCCTTCGCCTGGCCTGCACGCTCGAAGATCGCAGCGCGCAGGAACTGGTGACCGAGGCGCTCGACCGCTTCCTGGCCGAACTTCCCGGGCTTGAAGACCTCGCCCGCCGCGCCGTGACGCGCAACTGACGCCTGAGGGGACCATGGACATGATCACCGCATTCGCACCCAACCGCGCCGCCCGCCTGGTGATGTCCACCGCGCTGGCCGCCGGCGTCCTGACCGGCTGTGCCAGCGGCGGCGCCCACCCCGACAAGTACGCATCGTCGGCCCAAGCCGCACTGGCCAAGGGCACCACGACGGCCGCGATCGACAATGCCGAGAAGGCTGTCCTCGCCGATCCGCGCAACGCCGCCTACCGCGTGCTGCTCGGCAATGCCTACCTCAAGGCCGGGCGCTTTGAATCCGCGCGTCAGGCCTATGACGATTCAATGGAGCTTGGCGAAGACTCGAGCCGCACCGCGCTCAGCCTCGCGCTCGCCGACATTGCCCTTGGCCGCCATGCCGAGGCGATCGACACGCTCAATTCCTACCGCGACAGCATTGCCGCTTCGGACTACGGCCTCGCGCTGGCGCTCGCCGGCCAGCCGCAGCAGGGGGCACAAGTGCTTGCCCAGGCCCTGCGCGGTGGTGAGAACACGCCCAAGGTTCGGCAGAACCTCGCGCTTGCCTATGCGCTGGCTGGCCAGTGGCGCGAAGCGCGCACCATGGCCGCGCAGGACGTGCCTGCCAGCGAGCTTGGCGACCGCATGGAGCAGTGGGCGCTCATGGGCTATTCCGAACGCACCCGCGATCGCGTGGCCGGTCTGCTCGGCGTGCCGCTGCGTGGCGATACTGGCCAGCCGCAGGCGCTGGCGCTGGCGAACTTCCCGGCGACCGAACAGCTGGCCGCAGAAGCCGCCACCCGCGCGGAACCTGCCGCCGCTCCGGCACTGGCCGAAGCTGCGATCAAGGAACTGCCTGCAACAGAGCCTGAATCACCAGCCCCTTCGCTCGCCGATTCCTCGTCGCAATCGCAGCAGGCGCAGCTTGCCCTGATTGACCTGCCTGCTTCGCAACCGGCTGCGTCGCAGCCTTACGCCCGCCCCGCCGCCGTTCCGGCGCGCAAGAAGGTGCCGGCTGCAAAGCCCGTCGCGGCCCCGGCAAAGGCTGGCACCCATCTGGTCCAGCTCGGCTCCTTCTCGACGCCGGAGGGTGCCCGCCGCGCCTGGCGCCATTACACCGCGCGCAATCCCGAACTGAAGGGGTTCACGAACGTGACCACCAAGGTCTCGGTCAATGGCAAGGCGTTCTGGCGCGTGCAGGCTGCCGGCTTTGGCGGACAGGCTTCCGCCAACAGCATGTGCGGGTCGGTCAAATCGCGCGGCGGCGTGTGCCTTGTCATGCGTGGCAGCGGTGCAGCGATGCCCGGCCCGCAGCGCCCGACCGAAAGCCGCATGGCCAAGCGCTGAGTTTCTAGAGCACTTTCCGACCAATCGGGCTTACCGTGATTGTCGCAGGGAGCTTCTCGGCAAGGAGCCTTGTGCAGGGCGGGCTGGTTGCCCGTCCAAGCAAGGCGACGCTGTCCGAGGGGCTCCCTCCTCGATCCTCGCGCTCGGCCAAAATCGGCTCCGTCACGGTGAGCCAGATTGGTCGGAAAGTGCTCTAAAGTTACCGTGTGAGAGCGGGCGGGGGGCGCGGTACCGAAAGGTTCCGCGCCCTTGCCGTATCAGTCGATCCGCGCGCCGCCCTTGAACAGCGCGGTCACGCGGCCTTCCACGGGCCTGCGATCGAACGGCGTATTCCCGGCCGCCGCTGCCATCTTGTCGGAATTGACGATCCACGGCCGGGCAGGATCGACCACCGCGATGTCCGCTTCCGTGCCCACCTCAAGCCGCCCGGCCTCCACGCCCAGCAGCCGCGCCGGGTTGGCGCAGAGCAGTTCGAATGCGCGGGCCATCGTGATCACGCCATCGCGGACGAGCGTGAGCGTCAGCGGCAGCAGCGTTTCGGCCCCGGCCATGCCCGGTTCCGCATCCGCGAAGGGCAGGCGCTTGTCCTCCGGCCCGCGCGGATCGTGGCCGGATGAGATCACGTCGATCGTGCCGTCGCCGATCGCCGCGATCACCGCCTTGCGGTCCGCATCCTGCCGCAGCGGCGGGGACATCCGGCAGAAGGTGCGAAACCCGACGAGTTCGAGGTCAGACAGGATGAAGTGCGCCGGCGTAACCCCCGCCGTCACCTTCACCCCACGCGCCTTGGCTGCGCGCACCAGATCGAGCGCCCGCGCGGTCGTCACCTGCCGGAAATGGACATGCGCGCCGGAAATCTCGGCTAGCGCGATGTCGCGCGCCACGGCCAGTGCTTCGGCCTCCGCTGGCGCGCTTGGCAGGCCCAGACGCGTCGCCACGTCGCCTGCCGTCGCCACGGCGCTGCCGGTGATCCCAGCGTCCTCGGCATGCGTCACCACCACCAGCCCCAGCATCGCGCAATAGCGCAGCAACCGAAGCATCACGCCCGAATCCGCGATCCAGCCGCGCCCGGTCGCCACGGCCTTCGCGCCCGCATCGCGCATCAGCGCCAGTTCGGCCAGCTCGCTGCCTTCAAGCCCGCGCGTCGCCGCCGCCAGCGGGTGAACCCACATGTCCGGCTTGCCAGACTGTGCCGCGAAGCGCACCCGCGCCGGATGGTCGAGTGGCGGCCCCTGGTCGGGCATCAGCGCCGCCCGGGTGATCCCGCCGAAGTGGAACGCGGGCTTGTCGATGGCAAAAACGCCCAGATCAACAAGGCCCGGCGCGATCAGCTTGCTGCCCGCGTCGAAGACGTCGTCCCCTTCCTGCGGCGTCACATCGCCGAGCGCCACAATGCGCCCGCCCTCGCAGCGCACGGCTCCGGCCACAGGCTCGCCTGCGCCCAGCACCAGCTTCCCGCCGGTTATCGTCAAAGGCCGCGCGATCATGCTGCTGCTCCTTGCGCATCCCAGCCCGGCACGCCGCGCGTCCGGCGGGTCAGCACTTCCAGGCAGGCCATGCGGATCGCCACTCCCATTTCCACCTGCCGCGTGATCAGGCTGCGCGTTGGGTGGTCAGCCACGGTCGAATCGATCTCGATCCCGCGGTTCATCGGACCCGGATGCATCACGAAGGCATCGGGCTCGGCCTTCGCCAGCCGCTCCGGCGTAAGCCCGTAAAGATGGCGGTATTCGCGGGGCGAGGGGATGAACTGCCCGCTCATGCGCTCCTGCTGCAGGCGCAGCATCATCACGATGTTGGCGCCCTTCAATGCCGCATCGAAATCGTGGAACGGGGTCACACCCATTGCCTCGACCTCGGCCGGCATCAGCGCGGGCGGCGCGCAGACCCGCACGTCCGCGCCCAGTGCGGTCAGGCTCAGGATGTTGGATCGCGCCACGCGGCTGTGCAGGATATCCCCGCAGATCGTCACCTTCAGCCCGTTGAGGTCTGACCCCACCGGCAGCCCCAGCGCGTGGCGCATCGTCAGCGCATCCAGCAGCGCCTGCGTCGGATGCTCGTGCTGGCCATCGCCCGCATTGAGCACCGGGCAATCGACCTTCTCGGCAATCAGCCGCACCGCGCCGGAACTCGCATGGCGGATCACGATGGCATCGGCGCGCATGGCGTTGAGGGTCATCGCCGTGTCGATCAGCGTCTCGCCCTTTTTCACGCTGCTGGTGGCGGCGTGCATGTTGACCACGTCCGCGCCCAGCCGCTTGCCCGCGATCTCGAAGCTCAGGAGCGTCCGGGTGGAGTTCTCGAAGAAGGCGTTGATGATCGTCAGACCGTTCAGCAGATCGGTCTTCTTCTTCGGCTGCCGGTTCAGCTCCACCCACTGCTCCGCCTCGTCGAGGAGGTAGAGAATCTCGTGGCGCGCGAGCTGGCCGATGCCGGTCAGGTCACGGTGCGGGTAGGCGAGGCCGCCCGCTGGATAGCGGCCCGCTTGGGGTGTTGTTGGGCTTTGCATTGAAACCAGTTCCCTAGAGGGCAGTTGGTTCAGTCTCAAGCCGTTTCCCGCTGGTCAGGGCAGGTCGTCCACAATAGAGTCTCGCCCATGAGCTTTGCCAAATCGGTCTGGAAGATCCTCGTCGCCATCAAGGACGGTCTCGTCCTGCTGTTCCTGCTGCTTTTCTTCGCAGGCCTCTACACCGTCCTCACGCTGCGGCCCGCTCCCGGCATGGTCCGTGAAGGTGCGCTCTACCTGCCGCTCGAAGGCCGCGTGGTCGAGGAAGCGAGCGAGATTTCGCCCACCCAACTGCTCTCAGGGCAAACGCCCGAACCGGAATACACCGCCCGCGACCTCTCGCGCGCCATCTCGGCTGCGGCAGACGATAAGCGCATCAAGGCCGTTGTGCTCGATCTTGAGGCTTTCGGAGGCGGCTCGGCCGTCCACCTCAGCCAGATCGGCGCAGCGATGGACAAGGTGCGCGCGGCAAAGAAGCCCGTGCTCGTCCGCGCGCTGATCTACACCGACGATGCGATGCAACTGGCCGCGCATTCGTCCGAAGCCTGGGTCGATCCCATGGGCGGCGTTGCCATCAGCGGCCCCGGCGGCACGTTGCTGTTCTACAAGGGCCTGATCGACAAGCTGAAAGCCAACGTCCACGTCTTCAAGGTCGGCACCTACAAGAGCGCGGTGGAGCCCTACATCCGCGCAGAAATGTCGCCCGAAGCGCGCGAGGCGATGCAGGCAGTCTATGGCACGCTGTGGCAGAACTGGCAGGACGAGGTGAAGAAGGCCCGCCCCAAGGCCGACCTGACCCTCGCCACCACCGACCCGGCCAAGTGGGTGCGCGACAACGGAAACGACGCTGCACAAGCCGCGCTCAAGTCCGGCCTTGTCGACAAGATCGGTGACCGCGTGGCCTTCGGAAAGCGCGTGGCCGAGATTGCCGGCGCAGACGAAGACGCCGGGCTTGGCGCCTTCAAGGCCACCGAACTCCCGGTCTATCTGGCTGACAAGCCCGTCTCGAAGCAGGGCAGGGCCGTCGCCGTCGTCACCGTCGCGGGCGAAATCGTCGATGGCGATGCCGGCCCCGGCACCGCGGGCGGCGATCGCATCGCCGATCTGGTCGACGGCGTGGCGCAGAGCGATGACTATGCGGGCCTCGTCCTTCGCGTCGATTCGCCGGGCGGCTCGGTCATGGCGTCCGAACGCATCCGCGCGGCGGTGGAGCGGGTGAAGGCCAGGGGCCTGCCGGTCGCCGTCTCGATGGGCAGCCTTGCCGCCAGCGGCGGGTACTGGGTCTCCACGCCTGCCCAGCGCATCTTTGCCGAACCCAGCACGATCACCGGCTCGATCGGCGTCTTCGCCGTGCTGCCCACGCTCGAACAGACGCTGCCGCAATATGGCGTGACCACCGATTCGATCCGCACGACCCCGCTCTCGGGCCAGCCGGACCTTCTGGGCGGCCTCAGCCCGCAGGTCGAAGCGCTGCTGCAGGGCCAGGTCGAACAGACCTACACCCGCTTCCTCGGCCTCGTCGCCAAGGCGCGCGGCAAGTCATCGGCCGACATCGACAGAATCGCGCAGGGGCGCATCTGGGACGGTGGCACCGCCCGCCAGCTCGGCCTCGTCGACCAGTTCGGCGGCCTGGATGATGCGGTGGCATGGGTCGCCAAACAGGCCAAGGCAGAAACCTTCCACGCTGCCTACATCGAAGACGAACCCAGCCCCTTCGCCCAACTCCTCCGCCAGATGGAAACCGGCGAAGCGCCCGAGGCACGGGCACACGATCTGGCGGGCGCTTTGGCGGCACAACAGCAGGGCCTGCTGGCGCGGATGCAGGCGGACGTGATGCGCCTGATGGAAGGCGGCGGGATCAGGGCTTATTGCCTGGAGTGTGAAAGCAACTCCAACGGCTCGGCACCCTCGAGTTCCGACGCGTCATCCAACGCAACTTGGTCACTGATCGCCAGGCTTCTGGCATGAGGCAATAGCGAGATCACCCATGCCGATGGTTGAAGTCTATGGCGAAGATGAAATGAAGCCCATGTTCAAGGGTGAATTTTCGTTCTTGCCCCGCTTGGGCGAATACATTTCGAAGGATGCGGGAGGCTACTTCGACTATTGGACAGTGAAGGAAATCTGGCACAGAGAAGAGGGTGAAACGGGCGTCTTTCAAGCGTGTCTGCGCGTGGAAATAAATGACTGACAACAGTCATCACGCCTGCAGATTCGTCACCCTGAACTTGTTTCAGGGTCCATATCTCCCTTTGCAAGGTCCGTGGTTGGCGAGAAATGGATGCTGAAACAAGTTCAGCATGACGACGCTTTCAACCAATCTCCTGCTGCTTCAATCCGGTGCAGCTGGCACCTCCTGCGGTGCGCCCGGTTGCACCTGATCCGGCTCCACCACCGGCGCCTCGTCGGGCTGGATGACGGGCGGCACGCCGTCCGGTTCAATCACCGGTGGGCTTTCGGGCGGGGACTGGGGTTCGATTCGGTCTGGTTGCGGGGAATCGGGGGTCGTGGCCATCGTGCGGCTCCTTGAAAGGTTTGCGCTTTCTTCCCCAACTCAGGCCGTCATACACTGTTCCGACCCGTAATTCCAAGGCGCTTGCCCTTTTCAAGCCACTGCGATAGGGGCACCGCTCGCTTTTCGCCGGATGCGGGCGTGGCGGAACTGGTAGACGCGCTGGATTTAGGTTCCAGTATCGCAAGATGTGGGGGTTCGAGTCCCTTCGCCCGCACCAGTCCGCGCGCCGGCGTCCGAGTCAGCTTTTCCCGCGCAAGCGCGTGACATACATGAAAGTTGGATCAGGATGCAGATCGTCGAAACCACCAACGAGGGCCTGAAGCGCGCCTACACCGTCACCATCCCCGCGGCCGACATCGCCGCCCGGGTCGAAGGTGAGGTCAAGAAGATCGCGCCGCAGGTGCGCATGCCCGGCTTCCGCCCCGGCAAGGTGCCCGCCAACCTCGTCCGCAAGATGCACGGCCCGGCGCTCCACCAGGAAGCGCTGCAGACCACCATCCGCGAAGCGATGGACAAGCTGGTTGCCGACAACAAGCTGCGCCCCGCGATGCAGCCCGCCGTCTCGCTCGGCGAAGGCTATGACGAAGGCAAGGACGCCGAGCTGACCGTCGAGCTGGAAGTCCTGCCGCAGATCGAAGCGCCGTCGCTCGATGGCCTGAAGCTTGAAAAGCTGACCGTTCCCGTCACCGACGCCGAAGTCGACGAAGCCGTTGCCCGCATCGGCGCTGGCCAGAAGTCCTTCACCGACGCCAAGAAGGGCGCGAAGGCCAAGGACGGCGACCAGATCATCATCGACTTCCTCGGCAAGGTCGATGGCGTTGCCTTCGAAGGCGGCGCGGCTGAAGACACCCCGCTGGAACTCGGCGCGGGCCGCTTCATCCCCGGCTTCGAGGAACAGCTCGTCGGCGTGAAGGCCGGTGACGAAACCGTCATCACCGTGACCTTCCCGAAAGACTACCCGGCCGAGAACCTCAAGGGCAAGGAAGCCACCTTCGACATCAAGGTCAAGGCGGTGAAGAACCCCGGTGAGTTCGAAGCCAACGACGAATTCGCCAAGATGCTCGGCCTCGAAAGCCTCGAGCAATTGAAGACCCTGCTGCGCGGCCAGCTGGAGCAGGAAACTGCCGGCCTGACCCGTACCCAGATGAAGCGCGCGCTGCTCGATCAGCTTGCCGCCGGTCACGATTTCGCCGTGCCGCCTTCGATGGTCGATGCCGAGTTCGAGCAGATCTGGGCCCAGCTTCAGCAGGAAGCCCAGAACGAAGAGAACCCGGAAGAAGCCCTGAAGGAAATCGAGGCCGAGAAGGACGACTACCGCAAGATCGCCGAACGCCGCGTGCGTCTCGGCCTGCTCCTGTCGGAAATCGGCCAGGCCAACGGCGTGACCGTTTCTGCCCAAGAAATGGAAATGCTGATCCGCCAGGCTGCGCAGCAGTACCGCGAACAGGACCGCCAGCGCTTCGTCGACTACGTGCGTTCGGAACCGCTTGCCGCCGCCCAGCTGCGCGCGCCGCTCTATGAGGACAAGGTCGTCGACTTCCTGTTCGACAAGGCCGAAGTCACCGAGCGCGAAGTGACCAAGGAAGAGCTGCAGGCCGCGATCGAGGCTGAGGAAGGCGCGGCCGCCGCTCCGGCCAAGGCCGCCAAGAAGGCTCCGGCCAAGAAGAAGGCTGCCAAGGACGAAGCTCCGGCCGAGGAAGCTGCTGCTCCTGCTGAAGCTGAAGCCGAAGCGCCGAAGAAGAAGGCCGCTCCCAAGAAGAAGGCCGCCGAGGAAGCCCCTGCTGCCGAAGCCGCCGCTGAAGAAGCGCCTGCTCCGAAGAAGAAGGCTGCACCGAAGAAGAAGGCCGAAGGCTGATCGCCATTTCGGATTGATCCGGCTTGCGAAGGCCGGATTTCGGACGGCCCGGCGCGCATCAGCACGCCGGGCCGTTGGCGTTTCTGGCCATGCGCTACGTAATTGCGCGCCGCTTGAATGCGTATTTCGTTAGGAAAAGTGCAGACCATTCGGTTTCCGATCCATCTCCCGTTCGCACCCAAGTCGCATTGTGCCAGCATCCATCGGCAAGGAACCTCGTCTGGGGGAACTGCCATGCACACCGTTCGCAATCGTGTTGCCTCGCGTCCACGTCCGCCCCGCGCTTCCATCAGGGGGAAAGCGCCTCGCTCCAAAGTGTCGGCAGTCTCGCTGCGTGAGCCTTCCTTCCTGCTGCGCCAGGCAAATCCGCCAGCCTTTCCCGATCACCTTATCCTGCCAGCACCGCGCGGCGCGGTGATCGCCAGCATCCCGTGGCCGGAAACGCCAGCCACGCCCTCATCGAAGAAGCCCCGCAAGGTCGCCAAGGGGAAGAGCGCAAAGCGCCGCCCCACCACCGCCCGCAAGGCCAGCCGCAAGAAACCCGCAAATCGGACCAAGGCCTCCGCGAAGCGAGCTTCGGCTGTAGCAATCGCTGCGCTGCCGTCCACGGAGACTCCGGCTGCCATGACCACGATCGACCTGCTCGACCGCGCGCTCGCGCTGGAGCCCGAAGTTCCCGAAGCACTGCCTGAACGCCATTCGGCCACAGCCTCCGCAACCGTGGCCGAACCCACCCCGCTGCCGCGCTCGCACGCCCCCTGCGTCCGCGCGGCAGCGGCCTTCTGGAAGTCATCTCGCATTGGTTCCACAGCCTGGCGGCCTGGCGCAGGATGCGCAGGGACACCGCGCAGAAACGCAGCAGCCTCGCTCGCGCCAATGCCCGCCAGCGCGCGCTGCAATCGCAATTCGAAGCCCTCGGAGCCCTGCAGTCGCAGACGCAAATTCAGGCGCAATTTCAGGCGCAAACCAAATCCTAACCCTGCTTGCGCGAAGGAATGGCCTGCCCCGGTCAGGAGATTCCCTTTGCGCGCCTTCATCGCCCTGCTGCTCGCCACGACCCCGCTACCCGCTGCCGCGCAGATCATCAGCGGCAATGCCACGGCACTCGATGGCGACACGATCGACATGACCGGCCAGCGTATCCGCCTGTTCGGCATCGACGCGCCCGAACTCGGCCAGAAATGCGCGCGCGGCGGCACAAACTGGGACTGCGGCGCAGATGCGAAGCGTCATCTTGGCCTGCTGTTGCAGACGGGTGAGGTGAAATGCAGCGTCCGGGCGCAGAACGCGCAAGGCCTCGCGGTTGGCCAGTGCATGATTGACGAACGGGACCTGTCCGAAGCCATGGTCGCCGCCGGGTTTGCCGTTGCCATTGAAAACAGCCCCGGCGACGCGCCCTATCTGGAAGTGGAGCAGGCCGTGAAGACCGCGAAGGCCGGCATCTGGGAGGGCACTTTCGATCGGCCATCAGACTGGAGGAAGGCCCGTCCTCAGGCCGGTATTGCGGCCAGCGCCAGCCAGAGGGCGCAAGGGGTTGCGCGATCGACGCGGACTGGCGGGGCCCAGGTCTATCGCAACGCCTTCGGCTGCGCGATCAAGGGCAATGTCAGCCAGCGCAACGGCGAGTACATCTATTACCTGCCCGGCATGAAGTACTATGACGGGACCCGGCCCGAGCGGCTCTTCTGCACCGAGGATGAGGCCCAGGCCGCAGGCTTCCGCCGGTCACGCGGCGGCTAGGGACCTTACTCCCCCCAGCGCTTGAACGAGGGGACAGGCACTGCGGCGGTCCGGGCGCGTTCGTAGGCAGCGCCCGCTTCCAATACGCGCTTGTCGTCCCACTTCGCGCCCATGATCGAAAGGCCGATGGGCAGGCCCTCTACCGCGCCCATCGGCACGGACAGATGCGGATATCCCGCGATGGCCGAGAGATTGCCGGCGCCCACGCCAACGAAGTGATCGCCCAGCACCAGGTCGATCGGCCAGGCCGGGCCCTCGGTCGGCGCGACAAGGAAGGTCACCTTGTTCTCGCGCAGCAGCCTGTCGATGCCTTCGGCCCCGGCGAGCTTGAGCGAATTGGCGCGTGCGGCGGTATAGCCGATCTGGTCGGTCGTCGCTTCGGCCTGCTCGAAAACGTCCTGCCCGAACCAGCGCAGTTCGTCTGGATGCGCCTTGTTGAAGGCGATCAGGTCGGCAAGCGACTTCGGCCCCTGCTTGGCGGGCAGGGAGCGCAGGTAGGCGCCCATGTCCTCGCGCAGTTCGTAGAGCAGCACGGTGAACTCGTCGCGGCCCATTTCGGGCGAGGGTTCGAACGCGATCTCGACCAGCTCCGCGCCCGCCGCCTTCAGGTCGGCCAGCGCCTTGTCGAACAGGGCAAGCAGGGCAGGGTGGTTGCCCGCCTGCTTGCGCAGCACGCCGATGCGGACGCCTTTCAGGTTGGCGGTGGCGAGGCCTGCGGTGAAGTCTGCCTTGCGCTTGTCGGCCTCGGCGGTGGCGCTATCGGCGGGGTCGGTCCCGGCGAGCGCATTCATCAGCAGCGCGGCATCGGCGACGCTCCGGGTCATCGGTCCCGCCGTGTCCTGGCTGTGGCTGATCGGGACCACATAGGTGCGGCTGACCATGCCGACGGTAGGCTTGAAGCCGACGATGCCATTGACCGAGGCCGGGCAGGTGATCGACCCGTCGGTCTCGGTGCCGATGGCTGCCCAGGCAAGACCCGCGGCAATAGCCGAGCCGCTGCCTGATGACGATCCGCACGCCGTCCGGTCGATCGCGTGGGGGTTCTTCGTCTGTCCTCCGATCGCGCTCCAGCCGCTGGACGAGGAGGACGAGCGGATGTTGGCCCATTCCGAAAGGTTGGTCTTGCCCAGGATCACCACTCCCGCCTTGCGAAGCCTTGCGACAAGCGGAGCGTCGCGGCCGGTGACGTTGTCTTTCAGGGCCAGGCTTCCGGCGGTCGTGGCCATTGGGCCTGCAACCTCGATATTGTCCTTGATCAGCACCGCCTTGCCCGCAAGCGGTCCCTTGACCTTCCTGGCGGCAGCCTCCTCCTTCGCCGCATCGGGGTTGATCGCCAACACCGCGTTGAGCTTCGGTCCGGAGTCGTCGACCGCCGCGATCCGTGCCAAGTAATCGGACACACTCTGCGCCGCGCCGCATGAAGGTAGTGCAGCAGCGGCCATGGCAGAGCAAAGAAACAGCATTCTCATCAAGCCGACCCCACGCCAGAATCTCCGCCGGATGCTGCGCACGGCCCGCCGCACTTGCAAGCGCCTTGATGGCGGCAGCACCTTCGGGCGTGTCACCAAACCGGCTTTCGACCCGCAAATCCCCGGATTCGGGGTTAACGCCCTTGAACATCGCGTCGTGGCACGCGACATAGCGAAGCCTAACCATATGAGGATTTCCATGCTCGACCTGTTCGGCGCATCGAGTGCGCAAGGCAAATTCACCACCGATCCCGTCACGGGCGCGCTGATCCCGGTCGTGGTCGAACAATCGAGCCGCGGCGAACGCAGCTTCGACATCTATTCGCGCCTGCTGCGCGAACGCATCATCTTCGTGACCGGCGAAGTCGAAGACCACATGGCCTCGGTGATCATCGCCCAGCTCCTGTTCCTCGAATCGGAAAATCCGTCGAAGGACATCTCGATGTACATCAACTCGCCGGGCGGCGTGGTGACGGCAGGTCTCGCGATCTACGACACCATGCAATACATCCGCCCCCGCGTGTCGACCGTGTGCATCGGCCAGGCTGCGTCGATGGGCTCGTTCCTGCTTGCTGCCGGTGAGCCGGGCATGCGCATTGCGCTGCCCAACGCGCGCATCATGGTCCACCAGCCTTCGGGCGGCGCACGCGGCATGGCCTCGGACATCGAGATCCAGGCGCGCGAGATCCTGCGCATCCGCAAGCGCATGAACGACCTTTACGTCAAGTTCACCGGCCGCTCGCTCGACGAGATCGAGAAGGCGATGGACCGCGACACCTTCCTCGAAGCCGAGGAAGCGAAGAACTTCGGGCTCGTCGACAAGGTGTTCGAATCGCGTCCGGTGACCGATTCGGTCGGCGGCGAAGAAGGTTCGGGCGGCGCACCCGCATAAGGAATAACCCTGAGGGTCAAGGCCTTAAGCCCAGCGAAAGGCTTTGCCCCTTAGGATCACGTTACTGTAATCGAGTCCGGTTGATTAATGCCCTTGCGGTAGTAGGATGATCGGGCCCGCCTCTCGTGGAGAGGCGCCTGGGATGGACGAATGACCAAGCTTTCCGGATCGGATACCAAGAGCACCCTCTACTGCAGCTTCTGCGGCAAATCGCAGCACGAAGTGCGCAAGCTCATCGCCGGGCCGACCGTGTTCATCTGCGATGAATGCGTCGAACTGTGCAACGACATCATCCGTGAAGAGACCAAGGCCGGCATCGCCGGCAAGAAGGATGGCGGCGTACCAACCCCGCGCGACATCTTCGAGACTCTGAACGACTACGTGATCGGCCAGGACCGCGCCAAGCGCGTGCTCTCGGTGGCGGTCCACAACCACTACAAGCGCCTCAAGCACAGCGGCAAGGGCGGCGATGTCGAACTGTCGAAGTCGAACATCCTGCTCGTCGGCCCGACCGGTTCGGGCAAGACGCTGCTGGCACAGACGCTTGCCAAGACCTTCGACGTGCCCTTCACCATGGCCGATGCCACCACGCTGACCGAAGCCGGTTACGTGGGCGAGGACGTGGAGAACATCATCCTCAAGCTGCTGCAGGCGTCCGACTACAACGTCGAGAAGGCGCAGCACGGCATCGTCTACATCGACGAGATCGACAAGATCAGCCGCAAGGCCGAGAACCCCTCGATCACGCGCGACGTTTCGGGCGAAGGCGTGCAGCAGGCGCTGCTCAAGCTGATGGAAGGCACCACCGCCTCGGTTCCCCCGCAGGGCGGGCGCAAGCATCCGCAGCAGGAGTTCCTGCAGGTCGACACCACGAACATCCTGTTCATCTGCGGCGGCGCCTTTGCGGGCCTCGACAAGATCATTGCCGACCGCCTGCAGAAGCGCTCGATTGGCTTCGGCGCGCACGTTGCCGATCCCGAAAAGCGCCGCGTGGGCGAACTGCTCCAGAAGTCGGAACCTGAGGATCTCCTCAAGTTCGGCCTGATCCCCGAATTCGTCGGCCGCCTGCCCGTGATCGCGACCCTGAACGACCTCGACATCGAGGCGCTGGTCAAGATCCTCAAGGAGCCGAAGAACGCGCTGATCAAGCAGTACGCCAAGCTGTTCGAGCTGGAAGACGTGACGCTGACCTTCACCGACGACGCCCTTGAAGCGATCGCCAAGAAGGCCATCGAACGCAAGACCGGCGCGCGCGGGCTTCGCTCGATCGTCGAAGGCCTGCTGCTCGACACCATGTTCGACGTGCCGACCGAGACCGACATCAACGAGGTCGTGGTCGACAAGGACGTCGTCGAAGGTCGCAAGGAACCGATCCGCGTCCACAAGGGCAAGGAAGAAGCGGCCTGATTTCTGGCTTCGACTGAACATGAAAGAGGGCGGGTACCGAGAGGCACCCGCCCTTTTTGTTGGCCACTGCCCCCCTGTTGGAAGGGGCAAGCAAGATCAGTTCGGCAGCGAGACCGCGTCGGTCACATGGATCACGCCGTTCTTCTGCATCACATCGGCTTGCGTCACGTGGGCCATGCCGCCCTTTTCGTCGGTGAGCATGACGGTATCGCCCATCAGCGAGGCGGTGAGCTTGCCGCCCGCGACGGTGGTGAGTTCGGTCTTGCCGCCATCGGCCTTGATCTTGGCGACGAGCTGCGCCGCCGTCACCTTGCCCGGTACCACGTGGTAGGTCAGGACCTTGGTCAGCGCGGCCTTGTTCTCGGGCTTGAGCAGGGTGTCGACAGTGCCTGCAGGCAGCTTGGCGAAGGCAGCGTTGGTGGGAGCGAAGACGGTGAACGGACCGGTGCCATTCAGCGTATCGACGAGGCCGGCGGCCTTGATCGCGGCGACAAGCGTGGTGTGATCGGCCGAGTTCACCGCGTTCTCGACGATGGTCTTCGAGGGGTACATTGCGGCGCCGCCGACCATCTTGGTCTCTTCATGGTGGTTGGCGAAGGCAGGCGTGACGAACGCGGGTGCTGCAGTGGCGGCAGTAGCGGCGAGGGCCGCGATCAGGAACTTCGAGCTCATCGGTAACTCCTTGGTCGAAACGTGGCTGTATCCGGCGCAAGATCTGAGGCTGCCGGCCCGCCCCTCCGTGACCAGAGGTGGTAGCTGCCCGGGGCGATTCCACATGGCCCATGGTGCATGTGCTTGATTACGAAGTGTAATTGGCAAAAAATAGGCGCGCTGCGTGGGGCAGCGCGCCTGAAGAATTGGTACCCCCGGCCGAAGGGAACGAGTAGCCGGGGATCAAGGGAGGAACCGGGGCGGAGGGGTAAGTCTGCCCCGATCGGAACGTCTCCTGATGCCGATATGGCCCTCTGTGCCGTGCCCTGCGACCTGTCTCTTGGGACATTGAGGGATGCACGATGGGGCTGTTTACACCACGTTATCGTGCAACAGCGCGCATTCGTGGCCATCGATCGTCTCGACCTGGACGGTTGCGTGGCCAATGCCGAAATCATGGTCCAGTTCATGCGCGAGCTGGTGGAGGAAGCTGTCACCCGGATGGCCGCCCGGCATCACGAGGTGCGCGGTCAGCGCGGTCTCGGTCGTGCTCATCGGCCAGATGTGCAGATCGTGCACCGCCTCGACCCCGCTCAGCGAGTTGAGGAAGTGCCGCACTTTCTGCTCGTCGATTCCGGGCGGAACGGCGTGCAGGCCCATGCGCAGCGAATCCTTGAGCAGCCTCCATGTGCCTGCGGCGATGATGCCGACAATGACAAGGCTGGTGACCGGATCGATCCATTGCGCACCTGTCAGCGTGATCAGCAGGCCTGCGACAACGACGCCGGCCGAAACCGCAGCGTCTGCAGCCATGTGCAGGTAGGCGCCGCGGATGTTGATATCGTGCTTGCGCCCCCGCATGAACATCAGCGCCGTGACGGTGTTGATCACGATGCCGACGGCGGCTACCGCCATGACCGGACCACCCGCAACCGGCTCGGGCTCTATCAGCCGGCGGATCGTCTCGACCAGGATGGCGCCCAGCGCGACCAGCAGGAACGCGGCATTGCCGAGGGCGGCCAGGATCGAGCTGGACTTGAAGCCATAGGTGAAGCGGGCCGAGGGCGGCCGCGCTGCCAGCACGCTGGCGGTCCAGGCGATGACGAGTCCCAGCACGTCGGACAGGTTGTGTCCGGCATCTGCCACCAGCGCCATCGAACCGGCCATCACACCGTAGACCGCCTCGACCACGACAAAGCCGAGGTTCAGCGTGATGCCGACGGCAAAGGCCCGGCCGAAGCTGGCGGGAGCGTGGGAATGGCCATGGCCATGGTGGTCATGCCCGTGCCCATGCCCATGATGATCGTGATGGTGATGATGGCCGCCGGACATGGACCCGTCCTAACAACTTGCAGCGCTGTAGGAAACCATCGAAGCGCCAGGGGGCCTGTAAGCCGGGTTCTGTAGC
Source organism: Novosphingobium sp. GW835-FHT14H07 (assembly GCF_058793515.1). Classification (NCBI taxonomy): domain Bacteria; kingdom Pseudomonadati; phylum Pseudomonadota; class Alphaproteobacteria; order Sphingomonadales; family Sphingomonadaceae; genus Novosphingobium; species Novosphingobium sp. GW835-FHT14H07. The sequence goes on along the minus strand of NZ_JBXAFX010000010.1, from coordinate 56,862 downwards.
GCCGACGGTATCCCACAAGTGGACCGTATCGCCGCTGGCAGCCATTCCTCTAGGCGGACCGTTGCCGGAACGCTCAAGCAATCAACCCGGACTGCTGGCCCGAAACAAGCCTGCTCGGAAGAGCGCGCAGTCCCTATTCGATCTTGCTCCGGGTGGGGTTTGCCGTGCCGCTTCCGTTGCCGGTCGCGCGGTGCGCTCTTGCCGCACCCTTTCACCCTTACTCGTCCTTGCGGACTAGCGGTCTGCTCTCTGTGGCACTTTCCCTTGACCTTCCACCTTGCGGTGTCAGGCCCGGCGGGCGTTACCCGCCACCCTTGTTTCGTGGAGCCCGGACTTTCCTCGGGATCTTGCGATCACGCGGCTGCCCGGCCCCCTGGCGAGCGGTCACCTAGCATGACCGAGATCGCGTTCCAACAGGAGTTCGAACAGCAATGCGCCGATCTGGCCATCGACCTGCCCATCGATCCGGTGTGGCCGCCAGCGCCGCTGGAAGGCGCGCACTGCGGCTTCCTGATCGGAAATGTCATAGCCGAAGCGTTCGAGGGCGAGGAAGAACGCAGCCTCGTTGTCGTAGAGCAGCCGCATCGAGAGCTTGGGTGTGGGCAGGCAGAGGCGGTGCCGAGCGAGCAATTCCCACGGGAACAACTCGCCCGGATCTTCCTTGCGCGCCGGGGCGACGTCGGAATGGCCGACAACGTTGGCGCGGGGCACGTTGTGCCGCTTGACGATATCGGCGAGCAGCGGCAGCAGCGCCTCGATCTGTGCGTCGGGGAACGGGCGGTAGCCGAATTCGTGGCCGGGATTTACCAGTTCGATCCCGACGCTCGCCGAGTTTATATCGGTGATCCCGCGCCAGGAGGACCGCCCGGCGTGCCAGGCGCGCTTGTCCTCGTCCACCAGGCCGGTGACGGTGCCGTCCTCGTCGATCATGTAGTGCGCTGAGACTTCCGCTGCCGGATCGCAGAGCCGATCAAGCGCCGCCTGTGCGGTCTCCATGCCGGTATAGTGCAGCACCACCATGGTGACCGGCAGCTTGCGCTCGTTCCAGTTCGGCGATGGCACCTCGCGATGGACGAGCCAGCGGCGCATCATGGATCAGGCTGCCGGGAGCACTGCGCCCATGACCAGGCTTTCCGCCGTGACGTGGACCTGCACCCCGCCGCCGACCGAGGCGGCAAGCTGCTGGACCATCGCGGCGGGCGCCGTCTTGCTGGACAGTTCGCTTGCAGCCAACGTGCCTTCAAGCGCCTGACCGACCGCCGGATCAAACGCCACGCGCTGCCCGGCGGCGCGCACGACGATCTCGATCGCGCCGCCGTTCACTTCTGCACCGATATCGAGCGTGCCGCCGCGGACCAGCGCGTCGAGCCCGATCAGGGCGAGGTTGAGCAGGGTCTTCACCGCGGGCTTGGCCAAGGCATCGACGCCGAACATCCAGTTCACCGCGACACGCCCGTTGCTGCCGGCCAGCGCATCGATCAGGGCGCGCGCCTCGTTCACCGGCACGGAATCGCCGAAGCCGCCGGCCGCACCGAAGGCGAGGCGGAAGAACTTGAGCTTGTCTGCCGACGCCTTCGCGCTCTGTTCGAGCAGTTCGAAGCAGCGCTGACGCATTTCGGGGTCCTTCTCCTCGACTAGGAGTTCGAGACCGTTGGAAAGCGCGCCTACCGGGCTGAGCATGTCATGGCAAAGGCGCGAGCAGAGCAGGCTGGCGAGATCGAGCGCGGAAGCAGGTGCTGTCATGTTCTGATGGAAGGCCTTTTTGGATCAGTGGTCTGCGCAAGGGGCTCTGTGCGAGCAAACGGGTTGATGCCTTACAGCCTTAGCCAGCGATGACCGCATAGGAAAGCGCTTCGAACCCGTTCGGGCCATCGTGCCAACACGTAATTGCCCACGATCCGTCGCGGACCGGCGCGGCAATCGCCCAGACCTTGCCATCGTGCGCGGCGCTGGCTGCGTCGGTGGATGACGGGCGGGCAAGGCCGTTGGGATGCGTGTGAAAATAGCCGAGAACGTCCGGCCCGCCAGCCCGCGCCGCCTTGTGCGCGGCGATGAGGGCGGCGGGATCGATCTCGAAATGGCGCGCCGGGTCGGCCGCGACATTGGCGGTGCGAACGGCGGTTTCCACGCGGGTGTCCCAGCCAAGCAGGAGGCCGCACGCCTCGTCGGGGCAGGCATCGCGGGCCGCCACCGTCATCGTCGCAATTGCGCTGCTGGCTATCTCGAACGGCATGGCGTTGCTGTGGCGGGGAGAGGCGGTGGTTGCAAGGGGGGCGCCTGATTTGCCACCCCCGCTCCCCCGTCCTTCGGCTCGTCGCGCAGGCGGCGAGGCTCGGGCGACTCGCGCTGAGGTTCCGTGAGGACACCGAGGTCCCCGCCTGCGCGGGGAAGCGGGGGTGTCATGAGTAGCATCCGCTGGCGAATGCGGACCGTAACGCCGGGGGGAGTTCACAGATCGCGCGACCGGTGCGGTGCCGTCTGGCACGCAGCGGGAGGGGCGCGGGACCGGGTGCGAGTGGCCGGGGGGCGGTTCCGAACCCCTGATCGGCTCAGCCTGAGGGCGGACACATTTGAAAGGACGAAGCCTTGGCAGCGGCTCGCGTACTGCCTTGGCTTCTGGCAAGCGGCTGCGTGAAAAGAACCTGTCGTTTGTGCTGACACAGTCGCACAATCATGGCGGGTTCCGCATCCGCAGCGTCGCTCAGGGTTCGGCGCCGTGCTATCAGCCCTGGGTTGTCCTGTCTGTCCTTGGGTAACGGCAGGGTTTGCCCGGTGGGTCTTGGGCTTTACGCCCCTCGTTGAACCCGCTGCGCACCTGCCGCACCGATCGCGCCGGAAGCTTCGGCAACAGCGTCGGCTTCCGAAGGAGAGGAGCGGGTTGGCCTTGTGCCCTCTCCTGACCTGTGGGCGGGGCATGTAACCTATATGGTTCTTTTTGTCAAGATATCTTCGCACCACTCTCAGCCGTCACCCCGGGCTTGACCCGGGGTTCCGCTTTCTTGTTGCGAGGGTGTGCAGGAAGAAAAGCGGGACCCCGGGTCAAGCCCGGGGTGACGGTGTTGTGTGGGGTGTGGGTCGGACGGCTGCGAGGTCTGGCGCGGCGAGGGCATATGCTGCCATAAGGCCGTCATGCGCCAGTCTGCCACCGAGATCACCATCGCTACCCCGGGCCAAGGCCTGCATGAGATAACCCGCGATGTGGTGCGCTGGACTGGCGAACAGGGCATGGCCACCGGCTTGCTGACCGTGTTCTGCCGCCATACCTCGGCTTCACTGACCATCCAGGAGAACGCCGCGCCTGAAGTGCGGGGCGATATCGTTCGCTGGCTTTCGCGTCTTGCGCCGGAGAACGGTGGCTATGCCCATGACGATGAAGGTCCCGACGACATGCCGGCGCATTTGAAGTCGATACTCACGGGCGTGTCGCTATCGATTCCGCTGGTCGGGGGGCGACTGGCACTGGGCACGTGGCAGGGCATATATTTGTGCGAGCACCGCCGGGCAGGCCATCGTCGGCGCGTGACGCTGCATCTTCTGGGCGCTTGACCCACGGCAACATTAACCATGAAGGTGGCCCGTATCGGGCCGAAAGCTGCGCAAACAGTAGCGTTGTGGCAATCTGGCTGGAGAAAACCTTTCTACGCCAGTGCGCGACTCTACGGGGCTGTCGCGATACGGAAAGTTCCCCCCTCCCGGCATAAGCGGGTGACATGCCGCAAGGCCTGTCGGGGAACATTGATGTTCAGCTTCAACATAACCAAAAAATTCATCGCTGCTTTTGCACTGCTGCTTGCGGCGATGGCAGGCATGGGCCTGTTCGCGATTTCGAAGATCGGCGAGGTCAATGCCATTGCCGCCGAACAGCGCGACATCTGGATACCCAGCGCGGAAAAGCTCGGCGATATCCACGCCTTCACCTCGCAATATCGCCTCAAGCAGGACGAGATGTTCAGTGGGGAGACGCCCGAGGCCGTGGCGCGCGGCCAGAAACTGCTCAGGAATGCGCGCAGCGCGATCGATGCGGAAATCGTCGAGTTCGAGAAACTTGCCATCACGCCGGATCAGAAGACCGGGACGGCCGCGCTGAAGCAAGCCTGGGCGACTTTCCTTGCCCAGGATGAAACCATGCAGGCGATGGCGATCGGCGGCGACACCCGGGGCGCCCAGGTGATGCACGATGGCGAGGGCATCGATACCTTCTATGCCCTGGAAGACACGATCCTCGCCGTTATCGAGGCCAACAAGAAGGACGGCGCTGCGGTCGCCGCCAATGCCGAGAAGATCTATGCCTCGGCGCGCAAGTTCACCCTTGCGGCGCTTGGCCTTGCTCTGCTCAGCGCGGTTGTCCTGCTGGTCTATCTCATTCGCAACATCGCCAAGCCGGTGGTGTCGATGTCGGACGCCGTGTCGCGCCTGATCGATGGAAATCATAACGTCGCCGTCCCGGGCCTTTCCCGGTCCGACGAACTTGGCCAGCTTGCCCGCGCGCTTGATCGCTTCCGCGATGTCTTCGCATCCGACCATGCCCGCGCCGAAGCCGAGAAGCAGCGCGCCCGCGAAGTGCAGCTGACCATCGATGAGATCGGCGAGGGACTGACCGCGTTGGCCGAAGGAAACCTGACCTTCCGCGTCAAGGAGAACGGATCGGGCGCGCTGGCCAAGCTGCATGTCGACTACAATGCTGCCGTGACCGCGCTTGAGCGGGTGCTCGGCAAGATCGTCGAGGGTTGCCACACGATCAAGCTTGGTACGGACGAGATTTCGAGCGCGGCATCGGACCTGGCGCTGCGCACCGAGCAGCAGGCGACATCGCTGGCTGAAACATCGCGCACGATCACCGAGTTCAGCTCCTCCGTCAGGACCACGGCCGAGAACGTGAAGCAGACGAGCACCCGCCTGTCTGTGGCCCGCAACACCGCCGACGGTGTTGGCGATACCGCCAATCGTGCCGTGGCCGCCATGCGCAGCATCGAGGCCAGTTCGCGCGAGATGGCCGAGATCGTGGGGGTCATCGACGGCATTGCCTTCCAGACCAACCTGCTGGCGCTCAATGCCGGAGTCGAGGCCGCGCGTGCCGGTGATGCCGGCAAGGGCTTTGCGGTGGTCGCCACCGAAGTGCGTGCCCTGGCGCAGCGGTCTGCCGATGCCGCCAAATCGATCCGCGACCTGATCGGCAAGAGCACCGAAGAGGTCAGCGGCGGGGTTGCCCTGGTCGAATCGAGCGGTGAGGCCCTGCGGCAGATCGTCAACGAAGTCAGTGCGGTCTCGGAGCTGGTAGACCAGATCGCCGAGGCTGCCGGACAGCAGGCGGCCGGCATCGCCGACATCTCGGCGATGGTCGGTTCGATGGACAGCTTTACCCAGCGCAATGCCGCGATGGTCGAGGAAAGCTCGGCCGGAACGCGCAATCTTTCCAACGAGACCATTGCGCTGGTCGAGCAGGTCGGGCGCTTCCGCCTTGGTACGAGCGGCCAGGCCCGCTCATCGGCACTGCTCTCCGCCAAGCCGCAAGCTTCTGCGCCCGCAGCGTCGAAGCCCGCTCCGCTGCCTGTGGCTACTGCGACGGCAGAGCCCGCCGCGCAGCCTGCAGCGCGCCCCGCTCCGGTCCTCGGCAATACTGCCCTGAAGGTCGACGAGGACGATTGGTCCGAATTCTGAAAGCCGCAACGTCATTCAAGAAGATCGAAGGAACGCCCCATGAAGATTATCGACAGGATCGCACTTGGCATTGCCTCGCTTGCCTTTGCCGCAACCGCCATGCCTGCCTTTGCGCAGTCTGCCGAGTGGCAGAAGCAGGTGACGCGCATCATCGCGTCCAAGCAGACCTATCCACGCACGGCGCAGATGCGCGGCGAGGAAGGCACGGCCAAAGTCAAGGTGTTCGTCGGCGCTGGCGGCAACATCGAGCGAACCGAACTTGTCGCGCCCTCGGGCTCAAGCACGCTCGACAAGGAGGCGCTGGCCATGCCGACGCGCGCCGGTTCGGTGCCGCCACCGCCGGGCGGCGCCACGGCCATCGTCGTGCCAGTGACCTGGAAGCTGCTCTGAGCGAGCAGTGATTGCCATCTGGCGGGCCGTCCCCCTCCGGCCCTGCCGGCTCTTGCCGGTCCTCCCTTGCCGGCAGATCGGGGCGGCTCGATCCGAGCCGCCCCTTTTTCGCTCATTTCACCAATTCGCCACCCTTCATGACATGGCGCACGTCTTCGAGGACGGCGATATCGGCCAGGGGATCCCCGGTGACCGCGATCATGTCGGCCCAATGGCCGGGCGAGAGTGCGCCGACGTCCTTGCTCCAGCCGAGCAGGTCGGCGGCGACAGTGGTGGCAGACTGGATTGCCTGCATCGGCGTCATTCCGTAGCGGACCATGTACTTGAACTGCCGCGCATTGGCGCCGTGGGGGAAGACCCCGGCGTCGGTGCCATAGCTGAGCCTGACCCCGGCCTTGACCGCCTTGCGGAAGCCTGCGCGCTGGGCTTGGGTGGTCTCGTCGTTCTTGCGCAGCATGTCGGCAGGCCAGCCATCGCGCTTGCCGACCTCGGCGATGAAATCCCCGTTGTAGATATCCATGTCGAGCCAGACGCTGCGCGCCTTGGCAAGGGCAATGCCTTCATCGTCGATCAGGCTGGCATGCTCGATCGCCTTGACGCCCGACTGGATGGCAAGCTTGATTCCGGCGGCGCCATGGGCATGGGCGGTGACCCATGATCCGCGCTGGCGGGCAACGTCGACCGCTGCCTTCATCATCTCGCCCGACAGTTCGATCTGACCGGGTTCGGTGCCTTGCGCCAGCACTGCACCGGTGGCGATCAGCTTGATCGAATCCGCGCCGTTCTGGAACAGCGCGTTGACCTTGCGGGTAACGTCCGCCGCATCGGTGACGACGCCGGCGCGCATGTCGGCAGGGACGGTGACATCGGGCGAGAAGCCGGTGACCTCGCCGCCGCCGCCGGGGATGGTGACATAGGCTCCAACCGCGCTGATGCGAGGGCCGGGTACGTCGCCACGGTTGATGGCGTTGCGCAGTTCGACATCGGCATAGGCGCGGAAGGAGCCGACATCGTGCACCGAGGTAAAGCCTGCGAACAGGGTCTTCCTGGCATTGCGCGCGCCGATGAAGCCGATCTCCATGGCTGAATGGAGCAGCGGCTCGGCGACGTTGCTGGACTGTTCGACGTCGGCGAGGTGCACGTGGCAGTCGATCAGGCCGGGCAGGACGGTGAAGGCCGACCAATCCACGACGTTGGCACCCGCAGGCAGGGGACCATCGGGCTGCACAGCCACGACGCGCCCATCCTCGACCTTGATCACCTGCGCGGCGAGAACCCGTCCGGCTTCCGGATCGATCAGCCGCCCGGCACGGACATAGAGCGTTTCGGCGCTTGCCGTGGTGGGGATCAGGGCCAGCAGGGCGAGGACGGTGAGAGGCAGATGGCGATGCAGCATGGTTCGCAGACTATCGCACCATGCTGCAAGCGCAATCGGTTGAAGCTCTCGCCCGCCGTCCTCAATCTGCCCAGTACAGCTTCATCGGGTTGTCGATGAGCAGCTTGCGCTGGAGTTCCTCGGTCGGCGCGATGCGCGGGATCATGTCGACGAGGTGGCCGTCGTCGGGGATTTCGGTGTCCATGTTGGGGTGCGGCCAGTCGGTGCCCCACAGCACGCGGTCCTGATAATCGGCCACCAAGGGCGCGACGGCATCTGCAAAGGCATTCCACGGATCGCCCGCGCCGCCTTCCTTGATGGCATCGAGGCGGTCGGGGCAGGTGGCCTTGAACCAGATGTCTTCGCGACTGTTGAGGAAGGCGCGGAAAGCCTTCATGTCGGCACCGTCCGGTCCCTGGCGCACGTCGGGGCGGCCCATGTGGTCGATCACGAGGGGGACGGGGATGGCGTCCATGAACGGGCGCAGTTCCTCGAGGATGTCGGCCTCGAAATAGATCACCACGTGCCAGCCCTTGGGCAGGCGCTGCGCGACTTCGAGGAACTTGTCCTTGGGCGCGTCGTCGACAAGGCGCTTCAGGAAGTTGAAGCGGATGCCGCGGATGCCGCCTTCGTGCAGGGCGTGGAGGTCTGCTTCGGAGATCGCGGGATCGACCACGGCGACGCCGCGGGCCTTTCCGTTCGACTTGGCGATGGCATCGAGCGTGGCGGCATTGTCGGTGCCGTGGCAGCTGGCCTGAACGATGACGTTGCGTTCAAAGCCCAGGTGATCGCGCAGGGCGAAGAGCATGTCCGGGCCGGCATCCTGCGGCAGGTACTTGGCCTTGGCGCTGAACGGGAACTGCGCCATCGGACCGAAGACATGGCAATGCGCATCAACCGCGCCGGGTGGCGGGGTGTAGCGCGGCTTCGATGGATTGGCGTGCCAGCTGATGATGCGGTTCTGGTCGGTCATGCAAATACTACTCCATCCATCAGCTTGCGCGCGGTGCGCAGGAGGGCGGCGGTGCGGACTTCGCCGGCGTCGTCCACTTCCAGAACGCAGCTCATTTCGCCGGTGGGATGTTCGACCGAGAGCAGCTTGCGGCTGCCTTCGGGGATCGAGGCTACCTCGGCGGCGGGCGAGCCGGGGATCAGGCAGGCGGTGGCGACGCTGACCGCGCCGAGGACGCCGATGGTGGCGTGAGCGCGGTGGGGGATGAAGCTGCGCACGGTCACCGCGCCGCCGTTCTTCGGGGGAGCGACGAGCATCATCTTGGGGACGGACTTTTCCTTCACGTCGCCCAGATTCATGCGTTCGCCGACTGCGAGGCGGATGGCTTCGATTTTCGCCTTGAGATCGCTCGCATTGTCTAGCCAGTCGCGGTCTTCGTAGCCGGTGATGCCGAGATCCTCGGCCTTCATCACCACGCAGGGCATGCCGTTGTCGATCAGGGTGACAGCCACGCCATTCACTTCGTCGACGGCGTTGCCGGTGGGCAGGAGCGCGCCGCACGAGGAACCGGCGGTATCGCGAAATTCGAGTGGCACCGGCGCGTGGGAGCCGGGGACCCCGTCGATCTTCGCGTCGCCCTTGTAGGTGACCTTGCCATCGGGCGTGCTGACCGTGGCGACGGCGACCTGGCCGGTGTTCTCCATGAAGATGGCGACACGGGTTTCATCGCCGGTGGCCGCCACCAGTCCGCGCTCGATCGCGAAGGGACCCACGCCGGCAAGGATATTGCCGCAGTTCTGCGCATCGGTGACGATCGCCTGATCGACGAAGACCTGCAGGAACAGGTAGTCGACGTCGATGCCCTCGCGGCTGGACTTGGAAACGACCGCGACCTTGCTGGTCAGGGGATCGGCGCCGCCCATTCCGTCGATCTGCACGGGATCGGGGCTGCCCATCATGGCCAGGAGGAAGGCATCGCGCTGGGCCGTGTCCTGCGGCAAGTCATCCTTGAGAAAGTAGCCGCCCTTGGACGTGCCGCCGCGCATCCACATGCAGGGAATGCCTTGGGGCATGCCTGCCTCAGACATACTTGAGGCCTTCCTTTTCGAGGCGTTCGCGCATCTTGTACATGTCGAGGCCGAGGACGCCTGCTGCCAGCTTCTCGCGCTTTTCGCCTTCGTTGGCTTCGCGGGCCTGCGCGGCCTTGAGCACTTCGGCGGCCTTTTCGCGAGGCACGACGCAGACGCCGTCATCGTCGGCCACGATCACGTCACCGGGGTTGACCAGCGCGTTGGCGCAGACCACGGGCACGTTGACGCTGCCGAGCGTGTTCTTGACTGTTCCTTGCGCGTAGATCGCCTTGGACCAGACGGGGAAGTTCATTTCCGTGAGGTCGCGCACGTCGCGCACGCCAGCGTCGATCACCAAGCCGCGGCAGCCGCGCGCCTGCGCGCTGGTGGCGAGAAGATCGCCGAAGTAGCCGTCTTCGCACGGTGAGGTCGGGGCGAGGAGCAGGATGTCTCCGGCCTGAAGCTGTTCGATGGCGACGTGGACCATCCAGTTGTCACCCGGAGGCGCGCTGATGGTGACGGCGCTGCCGGCGATGCGCGCGCCGCGATAGATCGGGCGCATGTAGGAGGCCAGCAGGCCGGTGCGGCCTTGCGCTTCGTGGACGGTGGCGACGCCGCAGGCGGCAAGGCCATCGATCACGGCTGGATCGGCACGTTCGATGTTCTGGACGACGATTCCCGACATTTCCGGCTCCCATGAAAAATCTTCGCCGGTTCCATGCGACCGCGGGGCGCGAGGAACCAATGCAATGTTTGGCACTGCCCATAAGGAAATGCTAAGCGATGCACCATGCAACTCCATGCGATCAATGTCCGCCACATCGCGGCGTTTGCGGCGACCGTGCGCCACGGCAGCGTGACGCGGGCGGCGCGGGCGGTGAACCTGACGCAGCCTGCATTGACGCAGGCGATCGCCCGGCTGGAGGCGGACCTGGGATGTGCGCTGTTCGAACGTGGGCCGGCCGGCATGACGCCGACCGAGCCCGCGCTGCTGCTTGCACCGCGTGCCGAAGCTGCGATTGCGCATGTCGGCTCTCCGCGCGTGACTGGCACGCAATTGCGGGCGTTCCTCGCGCTGGCGAGGGCTGGGTCCTATGCAGTGGCTGCAGAGGCGACGGGGCTTTCGTCGGCCTCGCTGCACCGGGCGGTGGCGGATCTTTCGGTCGCGCTGGGGCAGCGGCTGGTGGACCGGCGCGGGCGTTCGGTGATGCTAACGCCTGCGGGCGAAAGGCGCGCACGCGGGTTCGGCCTGGCGATGGCGGAACTGCGTTCAGGCCTTGCCGAAGTGGCGGCCTGGCAGGGCAAGGCGGCGGGGCGGGTGGTGGTTGGCGCCATGCCGCTGAGCCGCGCGCGCTGGCTGCCCGAGACGATCCTGCGCTTTGCCGGAGCCCATCCGGGGGTGGATGTGGCAGTGGTAGAAGGGAGCCATGCCGAGCTTTCCGGACCTTTGCGCGACGGTGAAGTGGACCTGATGCTGGGCGCGCTTCGTGATGCGGCGTCTCTTGATGATCTGGCGCAGGAGGCGGTGTTCGAAGATCGTCCTGCACTGGTGATGCGCGCCGGGCATCCCTTGCTGGCAGGCACGGTGAATGGCGCCGCGTTGGCGGCGTTTCCGTGGATTCTGCCCGCCAGCGACACGCCGTTGCGCCACTACTGGGAAGGCATGATGCGCGGCGCCGGGGCGGAGCCGCCGCGGGTGGGGATCGAGTGCGGATCGGTGCTGACGGTACGGCAATTGCTGCTGGGATCTGACGCGCTGACGCTGCTGTCCCCGGCGCAACTGGCGGTGGAACTGGACGCGGGCGTGCTGGCCACGCTGCCGCCGCCGGTGCCGGTGGCGCGGACCATCGGCATCACCACGCGAGAAGGCTGGCGGCCAACTGCTCCTCAGGCCGCCTTCGTCGCCCTGCTGCGCGAGGTTGCCGCAGAAGGGTTTGCATAAATTTATACCTGTGGCGATGTTTGCATTTGTTCCTTTGCGCCTTGCCGCGCAGGACCGGCGCCATGGAGAGCGTGATTGCCCTGATCGGCTTCGGTGAGGCCGGGTCCACTTTTGCCAAGGCGGCAGGCTGGGAGTCTGCGGCGCTGGCCTTCGACATCAACCCGGCACGACGGGCGGTGATGGAAGAGGCGGGCGTGGTGATCTGCGGCTCGGCCGAAGATGCGCTTGGCGATGCCGACGTGGTGCTGTCGCTGGTGACGGCGGATTCGGCGCTGCCTGCGGCTGAGGACTATGCCGGTCTGCTGAAGCCGGGCGCGCTCTGGTGCGACATGAATTCGGTGGCACCCGACACCAAGCGGGCCGCCGCCAAGGCGATCGAGGCATCAGGCGGGCGTTATGTCGACGTTGCGGTGCTGGCCCCGGTCAACCCCGCTCGGATGAATGTGCCGCTGCTGATTTCGGGTGCCCATGCTGCAGAGGCCGAGGCGCGGCTGCAGGCGGCAGGCTTTGCCAAGACGCGAGTGGTTGGGGACGAGATCGGCCGGGCCAGCGCAATCAAGATGATCCGCTCGATCATGGTAAAGGGCATCGAGGCGCTGACCGCCGAAATGATGCTGGCGGCGACGAAGGCCGGCGTGGTGGACGAGGTTTTGTCCTCCCTGGACGCCAGCGAGAAGACGCAGAGCTGGTTCGATCGCGCCGAGTACAATGTCGAGCGCATGACGACGCATGGGCTCCGTCGTGCGGCCGAGATGGAAGAGAGCTGCAAGACGCTGGAATCGCTGGGCATCGAGCCGGTGATGACCAGCGGGACCGTGAAGCGCCAGCGCGAGCAGGCGGGCAAGACAATCGCATTCAACGCTAAGAGGACTGAAGTCGCATGACCATGATCATCGACTGCCACGGCCACTACACCGTGCTGCCAAAGGCGCACGACGAATGGCGCGAGAAGCAGAAGGCCGCATTCAAGGCCGGGACCGAGTGCCCGCCCTATCCCGAAATCTCGGATGACGAGATCCGCGAGACGATCGAATCGAACCAGCTGCGCCTGCTGAAGGAGCGTGGCGCGGACATGACGATCTTCTCCCCCCGCGCTTCGGCCATGGCCCCGCACGTTGGCGATCAGTCGGTCGCGGTGAAGTGGGCGCAGGTCTGCAACGACCTGATCGCGCGCGTTGTCGGGCTTTACCCTGAGACCTTCGCGGGCGTGTGCATGCTGCCGCAGTCTCCGGAAGCGGACATGTCGTCCTCGATCCGCGAGCTGGAGCGCTGCGTGAACGAGCTCGGCTTCATCGGCTGCAACCTCAACCCTGATCCGGGCGGTGGCCACTTCAAGCATCCGCCGCTGACCGATGAATACTGGTTCCCGTTCTACGAGAAGATGTGCGAGCTGGACGTTCCGGCGATGATCCACGTATCGGGATCGTGCAACCCGGCGATGCATGCGACGGGCGGGTACTACATCGCGGCTGACACCATCGCCTTCATGCAGCTGCTCGAAGGCGACCTCTTCAGCAAGTTCCCCACCCTGCGCTTCATCATTCCGCATGGCGGCGGCGCGGTGCCCTACCACTGGGGACGCTATCGTGGCCTTGCCGACATGCTCAAGAAGCCGTCGCTCGACACGCACCTGATGAACAACATCTTTTTCGACACCTGCGTCTATCACCAGCCGGGCATCGACCTGCTGGCCGACGTGATCGAGAACAAGAACATCCTGTTCGGGTCGGAAATGGTCGGCGCGGTGCGAGGGATCGACCCGACCACCGGGTTCTATTTCGACGATACCAAGCGCTATGTCGACGCACTCGACATCAGCGATGCCGAACGCCACGCGATCTTCGAGGGCAACGCGCGCCGCGTGTTCCCGCGCCTCGACGCCAAGCTGAAGGAGAGGGGCCTGTGACCGAAACAGCCAAGCCGACCCAGAACATCCACGAATACCTCGCCGAGTTCGAGGACATTCCGGGCACCCGCGTCTACACCGCTGCCCGCGCCCGCAAGGGCTACTGGATCAACCAGTTCGCGATGAGCCTGATGAAGCCGGAGAACCGCGAACGGTTCAAGGCCGACGAGCGCGCCTATCTCGACGAGTGGAAGATCAGCGAGGAAGCCAAGCAGGCGCTGCTTCGGCGCGACTACAACGCGTTGCTCGACCTTGGCGGGAACGTCTACTTCCTCTCGAAGCTTTTCTCTTCGGACGGGCTGCCGTTTGCCGAGGCGGTCAGCACGATGACCGACATGACCTGGCCTGAATATCGCCAGATGATGCTGGAGGGCGGCCGCAAGCCCGAAGGCAATCGCTCGATCAAGGGAGGCTACTGACATGGCCAAGATTACTGCTGGCGTCGGCTCCAGCCACGTTCCGCTGCTTGGCGTCGCTGTCGACCAGGGCAAGTGGCAGGACGACTACTTCGGCCCGATCTTCAAGGGCTACGAGTGGACCCGCGAATGGGAAGCCCGCGAAAAGCCCGACGTGGTGATCCTGGTCTACAACGACCACGCTTCGGCCTTCGACGCGAACATCATCCCGACTTTCGCAATCGGCTGCGGCGAGCACTACAAGTCGGCCGACGAAGGCTGGGGCCCGCGCCCGGTGCCGGACGTGGAAGGCCATGCCGACCTCGCTTGGCACATCGCGCAGAGCCTGATCCTCGAAGACTTCGACATGACCATCATCAACGAGATGGACGTCGACCACGGGTTGACCGTGCCGCTTTCGATGATGTTCGGCCAGCCGGAGAAATGGCCGGTCAAGGTCGTGCCATTGGCGGTGAACGTCGTCACCTACCCCGTCCCCTCGGGCAACCGGTGCTGGGCGCTGGGCGAGGCGATTGCCCGCGCCGTGGAAAGCTTCCCCGAGGACCTCAACGTGCAGATCTGGGGCACCGGCGGCATGAGCCACCAGCTTCAGGGCCCGCGCGCCGGGCTACTCAACCGTGAGTGGGACAACAAGTTCCTCGACATGCTGGAATCGGACAATGACGATGTCCGCCACATTCCGCACATCGAGTACCTGCGCGAAACCGGCAGCGAAGGCATCGAGATGGTGATGTGGCTGATCATGCGCGGGGCGCTGGGGAAGAAGGTCAAGCGCCTCAACCGCCATTACCACATTCCGTGCAGCAACACCGCGATCGGGCACATCGTGCTCGAACCCGCGGACTGACAAACCCAATCCACCCTTGCCGGGCAACCTCACCGGTTGCCCGGTCCTTTTTTGCAAGAAAGGGAACAGACATGCGCATAGCCTTGGCCGGCGCCGGCGCGTTCGGCGAAAAGCACCTCGATGGCCTGAAGAACATCGACGGCGTCGAAATCACCTCGATCATCAGCCGCACCGGCGAACAGGCCGCTGCAGTTGCCGCCAAGTACGGCGCCAAGCACTCGTCGACCGAGCTGGAAGACGCACTGGCGCGCGACGATGTGGATGCGGTGATCCTGTGCACGCCGACGCAGATGCACGCCTCGCAGGCCATCGCCTGCATGAAGGCGGGCAAGCACGTGCAGGTGGAGATCCCGCTGGCCGACAGCTGGGCGGATTCGCAGGAAGTGCTGCGCGTTCAGGAAGAGACCGGCAAGGTCTGCATGGTCGGCCACACCCGTCGCTTCAACCCCAGCCACCAGTTCGTGCACAACCGGATCAAGGCAGGCGAGTTCAACGTCCAGCAGATGGACGTGCAGACCTACTTCTTCCGCCGCAAGAACATCAACGCCAAGGGCGAGCCGCGTTCGTGGACCGATCACCTGCTGTGGCACCACGCCGCGCACACGGTTGACCTGTTTGCCTATCAGGCGGGCAAGATCGTCAAGGCCAATGCCATCGAAGGGCCGATCCATCCCGAGCTGGGCATTGCCATGGACATGTCGATCCAGTTGAAGAGCGAAACCGGTGCGATCTGCACGCTGTCGCTTTCGTTCAACAACGACGGACCGCTCGGCACCTTCTTCCGCTACATTGGCGATACCGCGACCTACATCGCGCGTTACGACGATCTGGTGAATGGCAAGGAAGAGCCGATCGACGTTTCGAAGGTCGACGTCAGCATGAACGGCATCGAACTTCAGGACCGCGAGTTCATCGCCGCGATCCGCGAGGGGCGCGAGCCGAACAGCTCGGTGCAGAAGGTGTTCGACTGTTACCGCGTGCTGGGCGAGCTGGAACAGCAGCTGGCGGCCGGTTGATTTGGAAAGGCCCGCCCGAAACGGCGGGCCTTTTTCGTTGGGGTACGATCACACTGCCCTCCATTGTCGTCACTCCGGGTCAGGCCCGGGGTGACGTGAATTGAAAGCGTTAAAGCCGGACCCGCGCCAAAAGCAGGCCGGCAGAGGAGAGCATGATGGAAGCGCTGATTGCCTACTCGGGCCGCAAGTTCGCGCGGCCGCGCTACTATGCCAACGCCCATGAGCGCGACGAGGTGGACATCGTCCCCGTGCCCATGACCATGACCGATGCGCGGGGGCTGGGCACCAGCATCGACCGCGAGGGCTTCGAGCTCGTCCCGCACAAGAGCGCCGTCACTGATTTCGCCGACCGCGACAAGGTTGCGCGCGTGCATATGCGCGAAATCGAGGACCTGGTGCAGGCGCGCACCGGTGCGGACTTTGTCCACGTTGGCGCGCCGGGGCTGCTGCGCTTTTCCGAGAAGAGCGGCAAGGCGGGGAGCCTCGACAATTCGATGCCTGCACGTTTTGCCCATATCGATATCTCGGACCGCACGGCGCAGGCCTTCGGCGAACGAGGGGCGAACGGGCGGATCTTCGTGCGATGCGCGCACTACAACGTGTGGCGCGCCATCTCGCCGCCGCCGCAGGACGTGCCGCTGGCGTTCTGCGACGCGCGCAGTATCTCTGCGCAGGACCTGATCGCAGCCGATGCCGTGTTCGATGCGCCGGGGCAGCCAGAGTGGTCGTTCGAGGGGGTGGTCGTCGCGCACAATCCGGCGCACCGCTGGCACTGGTTCTCGCAGATTACGATCGATGAAGCCGTCCTGTTCAAGACCAATGACAGCGATCCTGCGCGCGCACACCACGTTCCGCACGTCGCGTTCGACCTGCCTGATTGCCCCGACGACGCTCCTCCACGGGTTAGCATCGAAATGCGTGCGACCGCCTATTGGTGGGCTTGATTGACTTGCGCTTTGCGCTACACATACCGTAACAAATGATAGGGTGAGGTGTGGTGATGGGTGCGTATCCGCAGACGATCTACTTTACCGGCGCAAACGAGCCGGTGGGGCAGGAAGTGGACCTGCGCGGGCTGAAGGTGGAGGGCGACCTGCCAGCGGAAGTGCGTGGCAGCTTTTATCGCGCCGTGCCTGATCCCGCTTTTCCGCCCATGTTCGACAATGACCACACGCTTTCGGGCGATGGCATGGTCAGCCGCCTTTCGTTCAACGCTGATGGCACGGCGGACTTCCTGATGAAGTTCGTGGAAACCGCGCGCTACAAGGCCGAGCAGGCGGCGGGCAAGGCGCTGTTCGGCAAGTACCGCAATCCGTTTACCGATGATCCTTCGGTGCAAGGCGTCGACCGCACCGTGGCCAACACCACTCCGGTGTGGCACGCCGGACGCCTGCTGATGGCCAAGGAGGACGGCCGGCCCTATCGCGTCGATCCCAGGACGCTGGCGACGCTTGGCTCCTACGATTTCGGCGGCGCGCTCAAATCTGAAACGATGACCGCGCACGTGCGGATCGATGCCGAGACGGGCGAACTGTTCTTCTATGGTTACGAGGCAGACGGGCAGGCCTCGACCAAGGTCGCCTATTGCATCGTTGCGCCCGATGGCACGCTGAAGTCGGAACAGTGGTTCGATGCGCCCTATTGCGCGATGATGCACGATTTCACGATCAGCAAGAACTACGCTCTGTTCCCGATCTACCCGACGACAGCGGACCTTGACCGGTTGAAGGCGGGCGGGGAGCACTGGCACCATCAGCCGGAGCTGGAATCCTGGCTGGGCGTGATGCCGCGTTATGGCGACGTGCGCGAGATCAAGTGGTTCAAGGGGCCGAAGGGTTGCCATTCGTACCACATGATGAACGCGTGGGAGGACGAGGGCGGCATGCTCCACTTCGACGCTTGCCTCAACAATACCAACGCCTTCGCCTTCATCCGTGAGCCTTCGGGTATCCAGATGGGTCCGCAGGACATGCAGGGCGCGCTGACCCGCTGGACGGTCGATCCGCGCAGCGAAGGCGGCGAGGTTACAGAGACGATCATCGGCCCTCCCGGGGATTTCCCGGTGATCCCGGCGAAGTTGCAGGGACGTCCCTACAAGACCGGCTGGATGCTCTCGATGAACCCCGAGTTGCAGGGGCCGCCGTTGTTTGCAGGGCCGGTGGGCGTGAGCTTCAACCTGCTGCTCCGTCTGGACGGGATGGATACAGCCAGCCCCCAGGTGACCAATGCACTCGCCCTGCCACCGATGGCCGGATTCAACGAGCCGGTGCATGTGCCCGCTGCTGATCAGGCCAAGGATGGTTGGCTGGTGTTCATCATGGACCAGCAGACCGGTGACAACCAGTTCGTGCATGAAGCCTGGGTGGTCGATGCCGGGAACATCGGTGCAGGGCCGGTGGCGAAGGTCCACATTCCAACGCGGCTGCGTCCGCAAGTGCATGGCTGGTGGGTGCCGCAGGCGCAGTTGGACGCTCTGGCATGAGCCGTATCGTCATCACCGGAGCTTCGGGTAATTATGGCCGCGGCGTTACCGACCGGCTGATCGCGCTGGGGCGTGCAAGCGACCTCATCCTGATCACCCGCAAGCCTGAGAAGCTCAGCGACCGCGCCGCGCAAGGCTGCGTCGTGCGCTACGGCGATTTCGACAAGCCGGGAACGCTGGTCGAGGCGGTGCAGGGCGCTGACAGGATGCTGCTGATCTCGGGCACGCGGGTTGGGGCGCGCGTGGTGCAGCACAAGGCGGCGATCGACGCTGCGGCTGCGGCGGGCGTTGGGCATGTGGTTTACACCAGCTTCATCGGCATCGACGATCCCGCCAACCCCGCCGAAGTGCGGCACGATCATATCGAGACCGAACGCCTGATCCGCGCCTCGGGTTGCGGCTGGACGATGCTGCGCGATGCCCACTATGCCGATGCGATGATCCTGATGGCCGGCCCCGGCGTGATGCAGAGCGGCAAGTGGTTTTCCAACGCCGGAGAGGGCCGCGAGGCGATGGTCTGGCGCGACGACTGCATCGAGAGCGCGGTGGCGGTCCTGACCGGTGAAGGCCACGAGGGCCGAATCTACAACATTACCGGGCCGGAATTGCAGACCTTCGGCGAAGTTGCGGCGATCATGGCCGAAGTGACCGGGCGGCCTGTCGAATACGTCTCGCTGGATGACGAAGGCCAGTATGCGATGTTCGACGCCATGGGCATCCCGCGCCGCCCGGTCGATGATCTGGAAATTGCCGGCATCCCGTGGAACAGCGACGACATGGTGTCTTTCGGCCGCGCCATCCGCGAGGGGTTCCTTGAGCTCTGCACCGATGATGTCCAGCAATTGACCGGGCGCAAGGCGCGATCGGTCCGTCAGATGATCAAGGACAACGCGGCCACGTTGCGCGGGGCCTGAAGGGTTGCGGCCGTCCCGGCCAGTGCCAACGATCGTGTGAGGCCTTTGTCCACCCGGATCGCATGGCTTTTGCGCAGCCTCCAGCTTCCGTTCGTCGTTTTTCGAAATCGTTCCAGTAACTTGACCTGCCCAAAAGGGAAACATCGCAGTCGTTGCAACGTTCACTCTGCACAACCAGCAAGGGGACGAGCAGCATGGCAAGAGATGACGGCACCTCCCTTTTGACGCCGGAATTGATCGTGGCCGAAAAGGTCATTGCGCACGATGGCGCACGATCGCTGGCCAGGGCCGAGCACGGTGGACTTCTCGGTGTCACGTGCCTGCAGGACGCGCCCTACATGGCCGCCTACGAGTGCTTCGACAGCTATTCGGCGTTCGAACGCTATCTCGATTATGGCGGGCCCGACCTGATACCGTCCGTGCGCCTGCTGCTTTCGGAATACTGCCGCCACGCGCTCGATCGGGCATGGTTCTACTACCCCGATGCATTGCCGGAAGAGGGTGTCGCTAAGGACGACATCCGCAACGGCTATATCCTGCGGCGCCTCAATTTTCCCTTGGAAGACCTTTATCCAGACAGCCAGCCTGCGGGACAGGTTGGCCAAGAGATCTATGGCAGCGGCGCGGCGCTGATCTACACCACCCGCAGCTTCAGGCGGATCGAGGGCGTTCCTTTCCTGATCTGGTGCGACGTCTTTGTCCGCGCCGTTCACAAGATCGACGCAACCACCATCAGCATGCGCATCGATGGCCCGGCCGGGACCGAAGCGCGGCTCGCGCTGGTGATGGAAGATGGCAGCACGACTGACGGCATCGAACCGCGCCTGGCCACATCCGACGGCCGAGCCCTGCCCTTCGAACTGCAAGACGGTCGCCTCGAAGCGCGCCTTCCCGCTGACGCTTCGCTCCTCTTCGCCTGGAAAGAGACCAAGAAATGATGAAAGCCGCGCTCAAGACCGAAGAAGGCGCTTCCCACGCCGAGCGGGCGCCGATTTCGAAGCCGCGTGGAACCTGAAAGGCATGGCACAGACAAGGCAGCCTTCCGCACCTCGCCTGTTCGACAGGGGCTCTCATCTTGCAAGAGCAGGCGATCGGCGCGCGGAGATCTATCGCATCAAGGAAGGCTGGGCCTGTCGCTATGACATTCTCGCAGATGGACGGCGGCAGATAACCGACCTCTATCTTCCCGGTGACTATTGTGAGCCACAATGGCTGATCACCAGGGATGCCACAGCGCCCATCATGGCCCTGACGCGCCTTGCGGCTGAACCGATCTCTGTCGATCTGCTCTACCGGCAGGATCAGGAAGGGATCAAACAGGTACTCGCGGGGATCGTCCGCAACCTGGAGAGGCAAACCCAATGGCTCGTCCGCCTCGGGCGGAAGAATGCGACGGAACGCATTCTTGAGCTGCTTGGCGATCTTTACGAGCGACTTGGCTCAAGCGATCAACCGACATTGATCTCGTTAAGCCAGGTCGAAATAGCCGATGTCGTGGGTTTGACCCCGGTTCACGTCAACCGGATCCTTCATCGCCTCGCCGAGAAAGGCCTTGTCATTCAGCAAGGGCGTAGCCTGTTCGTCATGCCACTCATCGTGTCGGGTGCAGAAGCAGGACCCGAAAGGTGCCCGGTCAGGAAGCCGGACGCGGTTCATACCGGTAGCTGAAGCGCGCGTGCGTTGGCTGTCCTCAGGGCTGCATGTTGCGGACTTCGGCCAGGTGCTTCTGGACGACGGGCGCAGTCTTGGCGGCAAAGTCCATCAACGGCTTCGCGTCCCCGCTGCTCGCATATGTCGTCAGCATGGCATAGGCTTTCTCGTGCGCTTCCACCTGCTGCCGGATGTAAAGATCATGGGCGGATTTGCCATCGGCAGCCTGAAGCTGCTGGAGCTTGCCCTGCTGCGCATCGGTGAGGATGGGGGCTTGGCGCAACTGAACGCCCTCGATCTTGCTCGCAGCAGCCTGAAGCGCGTTCGCAGAAGAAGTGTGATCGCGGATCATCATCTGCGCAAAATCTCGCAGATCGCCTGTGACTCCCTTTGACTGGACGATCCTGGCACTTTCCAGTTCGAACTGGTCGCTGCCGGAAGCCGCATCGACAAAGGCCTGGCCGGTGAGGGGCAGGGCCTCTCCGGCAACAGCGCCGGTTCCGGGAGTTGCAGTGGCCGCAGCGCTATCGTCTGCAGCATCGGTGGCCGGGCCGGTTGCAGCGCCTTCATCGCCCCGGGGTGCGTTGCACGCTCCAAGAGCGGCGGCGAGCGCCACGACGACTGCGGTGCGGCTTGCGCCTTTCGGAAGTAGGGGCATGGAATGGTTCTCCTTTTCCTGCAGATTCCGGGGTTGTGTCTCTCATAATGCAGAGTGAAGGGGCCGGACATTCACGCCCGACCCCGACACTTTCCGCTCAGAGTTCAGTTCCGGTTGTCCCAACCCCTGCGGGCGGCTTCCGAATGCCCACGGGAATCCCCGAACCAGCCACCGTGGCCGCCGCTTCCACCGCGACCGCGACCGCGATCGTCGTCGTCATCGTCTCGCCCGCGATAGGAGCGGGAAGAACCACGGTCATCGTCGTCGCGACCGCGCGACGAGCGCGTTGATCCGCGGTCTTCCCAGCCCCGGCGCGAAGCTTCGGAGTGTCCTTCGGGATCACCGAACCAGCCGCTGCGGCCATGATCGGGGTTGTCCCAGCCGCGACGCGCCGCTTCGGAATGGCCGCGCGAGTCCCCGTACCAGCCGCTGTCGCCATGATCAGGGTTGTCCCAACCCCGGCGTGCGGCCTCGGAGTGCCCGCGGGAATCGCCATACCAGCCGCGCCCGTCGTTGCCGCCGCCATTTCCGCGGCCATTTCCACCTTGGCGGCGCCCGCCGCGATCGTCGTCGTCGTCGCGGCTGCTCCCGCGTGACGAATAGCCACGGTTGTCGTCGTCGTCGTCATCGCGCGACGAACGCGACGAGCCACGGTCCTCCCACCCGCGACGGGCTGCTTCGGAATGGCCACGCGAATCTCCGTACCAGCCGCGTCCATCATCATCACCGCGGCCGCCCCCGCTACGCCCGTTACTGCGCCCGTAGTCGCGGTCGTCGTCGTTGCGGCCCCGACTCGATCCGCCGCCATTGCGAGAGCTGGTGAAGCGCCCATCCTCATCGCGTTCGCGACCGGAGCCGCCGTCGCGGCGGGATCCGCGATCATCGTCCGAACCGTTGCGGCCTCCTGCACCGCCTCTGGCAAATCGACCCTGATCGTCGCGTTCCTGCCCGCGCTGTTGATAACTGGCCATTTCGTATTCCTCTCGTTGGTTGTTCGTGGATCGAATGTGGATCGCCACCGGCTCTCCGCCGGGGAGACGATCGCGCTGTTCAAGCTCGGCACGGCGCTGCTTCAGCCGTTGAGCCAGTTCCGGGGTGTCCACCCCATGCGCCTGGGCTTTGGCAAAGATGCCGTCCTTGCCGCTTTCTTCCTCCCCGACATGGTGCTTGACCTGTTCGGCCAGCACCTTGACCTTGGCATCCCGGAAGGGATCGTCATCGCGCAGGTTCATGAGATCGGCGATGAGCACCTTCGCGCTGTCATGTTCGACCTGCGCCTCGTTCAGCGGGTCGTCTTCCGGGATGCTGTCCCGACACACCGGGTAGAAGATTTCCTCTTCCAGCATCGTGTGCAGGGTCAGCGCTTTGCAGACCTCCTCGATGAGCGTCTGCTTTTCCTCCTCGCCAGCCTTCTCGAAGCGGGCGAAAAGCTGTTCGGCCTTGCGATGATCGGCCTTCAGGCTCGCAATCGCGCTCCGATCCGGGTCAGTCGTTCTTGCTGCGCCCGTCTTTGCTGCACCTTGCTTGCCAGCGGTCTTGCGAGCCTGCTGCGCCCTGGCCCCGTTTGCGCCGCCGCTGCCGGATGAGCTCTGTGACTTGTTCTCGTCCCCGACAGCGGAACTGCCCGGTTTGGCGTTCGCCGTATTCTCGGCGGCCTCGTCGTTTGGCTTGGCGCCAGCCTGTGATGCCATGGGATTGCCTCCTCTCTCTGTGCCCGGCTGCAAGCGCCGGATCGCATCGGGAAAAGGCCGCACGCAGCGTGTTCGATCCTCTGCGCTAACCTGGTTGAAGCAATGTCCGCCGTGCGGGCCACACCTGCGGCGAACAGATCGGCGCGCTCTGTCCACGGCACGCCTCAAACGCGGAAAACCTTTCTACATTAATGGGTTAGTCCTGCATCAGTCGTTCATGATGCAGTGAGCGGGTGCAGCACGATTGGATGCCAGCCCATGCACAAGCGAATATCGGAAGTTCCTTGGAGACAATTCAGGCGGTACGAACATCTCGCCCGCGCAGGGGACCGCTCTGACTGCATATACTGCATCAAGGATGGCTGGACGTGCCGCTACGAGTTGCTCCGCGACGGCCGCCGCCAGATCACGGCGCTTTATCTGCCCGGGGAGTACTGCGAACCGCACTGGCTCCTGTCCGGCCAGGCCCGTCTGCCAGTGATGGCCCTGACGCGCCTGACCGCGAGGCCGATTCCGCTTGGCCAGATCGATCACCCCGGCGAGGGCGGGGTCAGGAATGTCCTTCACGCCATGGTCCAAGCCATGGAGCGGCAGGCGCAATGGATTACCCGCCTTGGCCGCAAGAACGCCACCGAACGGATCGTGGAGCTTCTCGCCGATCTGCGCGCCAGGCTGGGCAGTGATGACGACAAGGTCGTGATACCGCTGACCCAGCGCGAGATTGCTGACATCGTGGGGCTGACGCCTGTCCACGTGAACCGCGTGCTGCACCGGCTGGCTGAACAGAACTGCGTTCACCTGTGCGGCAGAAGCCTGCTCGCATCCACGCAGATGGATCACAGCACCGAGCAGCACCCATGCGCTGAAAAGCAAGGAGAACAAGGATGAGCAGGCACGAACCACCCTCGGGCCGACAGGCATTGGCGGCTGTGGCCATGACGACGGCGATCGCTGCAGGCATCGGGCTGGTGCTCGGAGCAAGGCGTCGGCCCCGTGACGTGAGTGGGGACTCTGCTCCGGGCTATGCCGCGCGACGGTCATTCGGGAGCTATGCGGTAAGCGGCCGCAGCGTGACCATTGCCCGTCCGCGCGAGGAGTTGTTTGCGTTCTGGCGCGACTTTGCAAATCTCGCCCGGTTCATGGAGAACGTCGAGGACGTGCGGCCGGTCGGCGGGGACGGGCACAATGTCTGGACGATCCGCGCGCCTGCGGGACGGACCGTCGCAATCGAAACGGTGATTGCGCGCGAGGAACCGGGCGAGCTGATTGCGTGGCGTTCGGTTGCCGGGTCGGACATCGATACCGAGGGGCGCGTGACGTTCGAGGATGCACCGGGCGAGCGGGGGACCCGGGTTAGCGTGCGCATCGCCTACAAGCCGCCAGCCGGCGAACTGGGGCGACTGTTTGCCAAGCTGCAGGGGCGGGAACCTGAAATCCAGGCACGTCGCGATCTGCGCCGGTTCAAGATGCTGATGGAGGCAGGGGAAATAGCGACATCGGCAAGATGCAAGGAGCAGACCCGCGCTGCAAGGCAGGCGCGCGAGGAACAGGACCAGGCTTCCACTCCAGCGGAGAACGCATGATGCGCGCATTGACCTTTCACGGCACGCAGGACGTCCGTGTCGACACCGTCGACGATCCCGAGATCATCAACCCGCGCGACGCAATCATCCGCGTCACCTCGACGGCGATTTGTGGTTCCGATCTCCATCTGTATGATGGCGTGATCCCCGGGGTGATGCCCGGAGACATTCTTGGCCACGAGTTCATGGGCGAAGTGGTTGAAACCGGGCCGCTCAGCACGCTTGTCAGAGGACAGCGCGTGGTGGTGCCCTTTACCATCAGCTGCGGCCGCTGCTTCCATTGCAATCGTGAGGAGTTTTCCGCCTGCGACAATTCCAACCCGGCCGAAAAGCAGGACCTGGCGGAAAAGGCCTATGGCCACGCGACGTCAGGGATCTTCGGCTATTCGCACATGACCGGGGGCTATTCGGGCGGCCAGGCGGAGTTTGTCCGGGTGCCATTCTCCGACGTCGGCCCCATCGTCGTGCCCGAGCATCTGGATGACGAGCAGGTCCTGTTCCTGTCGGATATCCTGCCGACGGGGTGGATGGCAGCGGAGAACGCACAGATCGAACCCGACGATACCGTAGCCATCTGGGGATGTGGTCCCGTTGGCCTGTTTGCAGTTCAGTCCGCTCTCGCCATGGGGGCGGACAAAGTCATTGCAATAGATCATTATCCCCACCGGCTCGAGCTGGCGCGTGGTCTCGGTGCAGATATCATCAACTTCCGCGAGACCAATGTTCTCGAGGCACTGATGGACATGTCAGGCGGCCTTGGTGTCGATGCGGTGATCGACGCGGTGGGCATGGAAGCGCACGGCTTTGCGATCGACAACATCTTCGATATCGCCAAGCAGAAGATCGGTATCGGCGCCGACCGGGCCGCTGCGCTGCGTCAGGCGCTGCTGGCTGTCCGCAAGGGCGGGCGCGTTTCGGTTCCCGGTGTCTATGGCGGACTGGCCGACAAGTTTCCGCTCGGCGCGCTCATGGAAAAGGGGCTGCAACTGCGCACCGGGCAGACTCACGTGCAGCGGTACATGAAGGATCTGCTTGCGCGGATCGAGGACGGCACGCTCGACACCACGTTCCTCATCAGCCATCGCCTGCCGTTGGAAGAAGCGGCCACGGGATATCGGAACTTCAAGGAGCAACAGGATACCTGGACCAAGGTCGTGCTCAAACCCTGACACTCATGATCCGTCGGCGCGCTCCTGCTCGTGTCCATGGGGGCGGGGGTGCCCATGGTGACGCAGGTATCTGTCGTCGATCCCCTGGAGCAGGGCATCCGCGCGTTCGCCGGCTTGCAACCGTATCAGGGCATCGATCTTCGCTTCCATGCGGTCATCGTTTTCCTTCGATGTGGGCGATCCGACATAAAGGAAGTAGGCGAGCCCGATCACCTGCCACATCAATTGCAGAAATTCCGACTGCCAGTTCTCGAAGGTATCGCGCAGCATCTCATCCAGATAGGCGCTCCATTCCGGCATCTGCCCATGCGTCTGCGACTCATCCACGTAGGCTTTCCAGCCAAACCACCAGTGCAGGGCAAAGGAACCGAGGAAGAAGGCCAGCGTGATCCAGCCGTAGGCGTATTTGCCCCATATCCCGCGGCGGGATGCCTGATCCTCTGTGCGGCTTTCCGGCATCGCTTCGCTCCATTGCAGTCGCGTTGGTACTCACCCGGGCAAAACCGGTGGCCAGTCGGATAGGTTCCAAGCATATGAAAAGGCGATGGAAACTGGAACCTAACGGCAAACCTCCGATTGACCTTCGTGACAAGCAAACGCGTCGTGACAGACACGCCAAAGCCGGGGCGGCTGGCTGGGAGAGGCTGGTCGCTCCTCAATGGCGCCAGTCCATGTTCGGCCAGGAGATGATGCATGCCAACGGACGACTTGCCTGACGGTATCGAGAGTGCCGAAAATCATGCCAGAAAGGTTCTGGCGCAGATCTCGGCAGCGGGCCTGACGGTGGCGACTGCCGAAAGCTGCACTGGCGGGCTGCTTGCATCGTTGCTGACCGACATCGAGGGTTGCAGCAGCGCATTTGATCGCGGCTTCGTGACCTATTCGGCCGCTTCAAAGACCGAAATGCTGGGAGTACAGGCCAACGTGATTGCCATGTTCGGTGTCGTCAGCCGCGAGGTGGCTATGGCAATGGCGCAAGGTGCATTGGAAAACAGCAGCGCGGATATCGCCTTAGCCATCACCGGCTTTGCGGGCCCTGGCGGAGCGCGCGACGAGGCCGGACTGGTCCACCTTGCCGCCAGCGGCAAAGGCCATCTTGCGATCACGCGCGAATGCCATTTCGGCCTCGCGGACCGGGCGCTCGTCCGTCAGCGGTCCATCAACGCAGCGCTGGAAATGCTGGAGGAAGCCTGTGAGCGCCTGACCGACTGGCGCAAACGGACATGAAGTGGTCGGGGAGATAGGATTCGACCATTCCGGTTAAAATATTGAAATTCAATCAAAAGTAGATTCAAGAAAAACGTCAGTTACCTGCACCGTTACCAACACGAAAATGGGCTGGAAAATGGTTGCAGTGCAGTCCGATTCATCTCCCGCTGCTCCCCTGCAGCGGTATCATCAAAGACGGCACCCTTGCAACGGCGCGAAGCCGCCAGACGCCCTGCGCCCGGGCCTGTGGGCCAGCGGGCGTCCGGCAATGAGAGAGGCAAGTGTGCCAGCGGGTCAGCACAAAGACCCCGCACCCTCAGGAGCGCGCCAGCGCGGGACAGAGTGCGTCAACAAACAATCCCGCTCAACTTCCTGCTCCTGATCGTCACCCGAATGGGCCGGGACTACAGGCCTGGTCCGCGCCAGCGGATAGAGCAGGTAGCCCGAAGGGCAGCTCACGCTAACATAGCCGTCGCTCACTGGACGAAATCGGTATGTCAAAAGGCGACCTTCATTCACCTCGGCTCTGGAGGGATAGAAAGTCGGGCCTTGGGATTTAGCAGTCGTTCCTTCGCGACATGCCGAGTGACCGATCCGGTCAGGATTCGACGCTCGGCGTTTATCCTACTGCGCAGTAATTGCAGCGGGATCTGGGCGGATCATGCCCGGCTGCTTGATCAACGGCCGCGTTCGCTGGTGTCGGTAGTCCCGCTCGGAAATCGGTCGGCTGCGGCAGATTTGTCAACTTATACGGATGATCTTCGGGTTCGGGTCGGCCATCCATGCCGGCAGTTCCATATTGTCATGGACAAAAATGGTCGTGCGGTTCCAGCGCTCGGCCAGTCTCGCTTTTAGGTCAACGTCGGCGGCATTGGCCAAAGCCTGAACCGTGAAAGCATATGGAGAAAGGTCTGCGGGAAGGACCGTCAGACGATTCCTCTCGGAGGCAATGATCTCGGGGAAATGCTCCGCCTTCTTCCCACACAGGCGCAACACCTTAAGGATAGAGTCGGCTAACCGCTTACGGTCTTGTGGCAATTGATCGTCAGTCCATGTCGCATTTAGCTCCCGGAGCACGGCCGTCGTGTCTTCCGTCACTTGATCTACCTTCGCGACGCCCGGCGCATCAGCGAGCCGTTCCGCTTCGGCAATGGCGATCTCAGAGTGTTCGAGCATGGCTTTGACCTGAAAGGCTATGCGCTCGCGCGGCCAGCTGACCTGGTCGGACTTGTAGATAAGGTCGTGAGTAGCGACCCCCCAAGCATATTGCAGGATGGTCTTGACCTGGACCTCGAACGGAAGCCCATCAAGGTCGGTGTTGCGACCGGTCGTGGACTCAGGCTGTTGCACATAGAGCCTAAGGTCATCGAAGAGGAAGCTGGAAGCTGGCTTGTTCGTCTTCTGAGCATCCGGCGGCCGGCGGGTTTGCAATGGATAGATGTCCGTCACCAACCTTTCTGCTTCATCAATCTGACCGAGGGTCGGGACAACAACGGTGCATGCGAAGAAATCCTCCGGTCGGCGTGGATCACTTACCCGACCCGTTTCCAGCTTCAACGCATAGCTCTCCAGCTGCTTAACTCGCGAAGTGAAGAACCATTGCCTCTGCTCGACGCGCGGCTTGAGCCGCTCGTTTACGTCGGCGGAGAGCCGCTGATAGAGCGGCTCACATTCGTCGAAGAGTGCTCGAACAGAACGGGCGATCTTCACACTACGCCGCTCCCGGGCTCGCACAGCGCGGTCGCGAGTGCGCGATGGCGCGTAAGCCGGGGGGTAGTATCGGTACTCGCGCCACGAATGTTGGCGGCATAGTCGGCAACCGCAACCTTCCAGGGATCGTCACCCGGCGCTTCTGCTTCGATGGGAGTAGCAAGACGCTGGGACACCCCAGCCATGAAATCCATATAGCGCTTAGCGAGCACCTCGGCTGCTGGCAACCGCGCCGCCTCAAGGGTGAGCACCCCCCAAAGGCTGTAGAAGTGGCCTTGCACTTTCAGTGCATCGCGAACCCCTTCGTCAGCGCTGACCATGGCGCTGACCAGGGATTTGCATCGGGTGATTTCAGCTTTGAAGTCGTCCTCGACGAACAGCTCTATTTCCTCGATCTCCTCGTAATCGGCATAGATCTCATCGAGGTCATCCTGATCGAACCCGCTGATTGCTTTGCGTATCGTAAGTGCGAAAAGCTCAGAGATGAATTGGGTGTCGGACATGCGCTTCGCCCGCGCCGCCGTCACTACCCCAAAGTCCCGCCATTCCTCCGCCGTCGATTCCGTCTCAACCGCACGAATGAACCAACCGTCGTATTTAGCGTGGCGCATCTCCTGGGGGGTGAGCTGCCGGGAATTCCTGTTGATGCGCTCGAACGTGTTGCGGATCGCCGCTTCACCTGCGTCCGGCAGCATCTCGACGATCAGGATATAGTTCCAAAATTTCTCACGCGTGGCCTTTTCGAGGTCCTTCCAACGCTTTTTTCGCAGCGTTATGTCGCTGAAATCATCGGAAATAGCGAACTTGTTGTCGCGGAACATGATGATGGTCTGCAGCCGCTGCTTCCCATCGACCACGTGATAGGTGGAGCGCCCATTCTCATCCAATGTCTTGTGCAGGAAGATGGGCGGCGCCGGGTAATTGTTCAGAATAGTGTCGATGAAATATCGACGGTCACGCGGCGACCAAACACTACGCCGCTGATATGGCGGGTCAAGATTGAGCTGCCCCTTATCATATAGGTCGAGGAACCAACTGATGTCCTGTGTTGTCGGCGTGCGGCTCATGAATGATCCTCAGAATGAAATGGGTGCATATTCAAAGCGCTTCCACGAGTGTGGCCAAGGTGACGGCGCTTGCACTGCCTTCGCGCAGGATGACGATGTGATGCGGTTCGGACACGAACCAGGCGAACGAATCCCAAGCAAGGCCCGAAACAGTCTTGCGGAATCCAGCTGACTCCCTGTCGCGATATGCGGTCACGAAGGCGACCTGACTGCGATTGAACCCTGCGGCGTCGGTCAGCGCATAAATCGCCTCTTGCCTGCGTTCTGTTACCGCTCCGTCGGTCGCCACGACTTCAATGAACACCAGCAATGGGTCCGCCGGGGCAAGATCGACCAGAATGATGTCAGGGAGGTTTTTGTCGGCTTCGATTTTCAGGCCGATGGACTGCGCAAGCCTGTCATCGCGGGCGACCACCTTGTTGCCGCTTTCGCTCAGCCAAAGCACCGCCGGGGCACCGAGGAACTGTTTGGCGAAAACCTCGATCACTGCATGCGCGATAATCGAGCTGGGACCGGGGGCGAGCTTGCGGGTCTCACCATTGGGGAATGCGACAAGGATACCGTCGTTGCTGCCAGCGGCGCCGGCCAGCATAATGGCCACGCGAGCAAGCGCGCTCGCGCTCAAATGCTGTGTCTGGAAGTTTGCGATGGCAGCGTCCAGCGCCTCGTGCCGGAGTGCGGGGTCAAAGAGCTGTGCAAAATCCGACTTGAGGGCATAACGTGGCCGGCCGGAGGTCGTTGCCATGGGGATGGCGATGATCGCACCTACCGCAACCAAGCCTTCGCGCAGCGTTTCATCGCGGATGGGCTCGCGCGTGTTATCGGCGTACCAGCGGCGGCCCTCGACCGTCGGCCCATTGGGCTTCCAAACGTCGCGATAGGACTCCCGCGCCTCGGGTTCTTCGATCGCCGCCTGCTCGTGCGTCATGCGATAGACATGCTTCGGGCCGAGATAGACATCTTGGCCATCGACCGCACCGATATACAGCGCCGTGAATACCGTGCTCGCCGCCAGTTCCCGCGTACAATAGACCCGATTGGGGGTGCCCTCCGGGAAAATGAGCTGGAGCCGTTCCAGGACATTTTCCCGGCTTATGTATGGGGGAAGACTCATTTCTTAGTAGGTTCTCTATAAAGCCGGGCGCATTCCGCCTCGATGGCGGCTTTGCAGGCTCGGTCGGCGACTAGCCGGGACAAGTGAACGAGTTCCTCCGGGGCAGGCAGCGGCATCGCCTCAAGCTCGTAAGCAGAGACCGCGACGCTTCCGCTCACGCATCGGAACGCGCGATCGACCGCCTGGCTGTTGAGGAATGCGGCAATGACAGAAACTGGTATGACGGGATCAGCGCCAATGGGGCGGATCATGTTGAGATGGTTCTCGACCACGACCGCACCATGTTTGGCTAGGAAGTCAGCGGGCAACTCGGCCGCTATTAATCGCCTCGCCTGCTCTTTGGCTGTTGTGCGCTGCAGCAGCACGCAGGGGCTGCGCACTGCCAGGAAGCTGTCCCGGCCTCTCAGCTCGAAATAGGGGGCGTGGTTCTTCTTCTCTGCCCGAAACTCAAAGCGCCCATCATTCGTGATTGCCTCGGCCCAGATGAGGGGCAGTCGATCGCGACCGGCATGCTCAGCTAGTTGGGTCTTGAAACGATTCCAGACGAGCGGGCCGGTGCTGACGGTATAGCCCCAATCAGCGAGACGGTGCGTCATGGTTATCAACACCCGAAGCAAGTCACGCTGGCCTTTTGTCCTCGGTAACAACCATGGCCGCGAACAATCGATCGGGAGCGTGCCTTCCCCGACCGATTGAACTTCAACGGCGCCGTCGTCTTGCGGAACCAATTCGTGGATGGCGGCCGGCACTGAGACTGCGCCTCGCCGGTAGGTCGCCAGCAAGGTTTCCTGCAGCACGTCGTCGAACACGCCGCGTCTAGTGCTGACGAAATCGATGGTGACCGGTGGGGCGCTGCTGCCCAGTAAGGCGCGCAGGTTCTTGAAATACTCGCCAGCAAGAAAGCTGGTCGGAGTTACATAGGCGATGACCCCGCCTTGTTTGGTATGGCGCAACGCCAGGTCAGTGAAGAGGCCATAAAGATTGGCATGGCCGTACAGGCTGCGCTTGAAGCGCTGGCGATCCTCGGGAGGAAGCGTGACACGTCCGTAGGGAGGGTTGCCGACCACCAGGTCAAAACGATCCCGTGGCGCGGTCCGTTGCAAGCTGTCGCCGACCGATACGACCACGGGTAACCCTTTGCCCGCGACGCGGGTCAAGGGCAGCACCATGGCATCCAGCGTCACTTGGGAAAGCCAGGCCCCGAAGGGGTCCAGTTCATAACCGCGCAGGCGACTCCCGATATTACGCAGCAAGATTGCGGGCGCGCAATCGGGGAGGGCGTCCATGATCCGGCGGGCGACTGGCGCAAGGAATGCGCCCCCGCCGCAGGCCGGATCGAGCACTCGCGCCGTAGCCCAATCGGTGCCCGCCAGCGTCGCTTGATCCAGCAGGCGTGCGGTCAAGGCGGGCGGTGTGTAAAAGATCCCGTGAGTGGAGCGATGGTCGGGGGGGAGCA
Organism: Novosphingobium sp. GW835-FHT14H07; assembly: GCF_058793515.1. Classification (NCBI taxonomy): domain Bacteria; kingdom Pseudomonadati; phylum Pseudomonadota; class Alphaproteobacteria; order Sphingomonadales; family Sphingomonadaceae; genus Novosphingobium; species Novosphingobium sp. GW835-FHT14H07. The sequence continues at coordinate 24,587 of NZ_JBXAFX010000010.1, read as the reverse complement.
TGCCGGTATAGGCGCGGCCGATCTGATAGGCCCCGCGTTCAGGTTCAAGCGCGGCGATACTTGCCCCAAGGCTTTCGGCGAGGGCATGAGCGGATTTGGGCAGCTTCCTGATAGCAAAGCTCTCGATCGGCGTACGCAGGGGAAGCGAACCGCCGTCGTTAGCCGTCAGGTTGGCCCACCAGGATGCGACCAGCTGGTAGCCGAAGCTGCGGGCAAGGTCGAGCCGGGCGTTGGCTGGAGTCGCCGACGCCAGGGCACGGCTCATGACCCGGCCCGCCTCGATGGTTCTAGCGACGTCGGTGACCGCCGATGCTTCCTGTAGTGACCATTTCGTGGCCCTCACGGATTTCCCCTCTTTCCGTAGTCGCTGCGTAGCCTACCACAAACATGAGAACGTATAAAGAACGAACTGCGGCTGCTAAGCCTAGCCGTTGGCGGTAGTTCAAGCAATCAAGGGCTTGCAATTGCAAACAGTCTCGACCCAAATCTGACTTTTCGCCCAGCCACCGAGGTGTTGTTCCGGTTGGGGCAATGCCTCGCGGGATGCAAAACAGGCGTTCCGACTCTTCCAAGCCAATGAGGGCTCGAGGAAAATATGTGCACCGAGTTTCGGAGCGCTGGCCGCGTGGCTACAGCCTTAGGCTGCCAATACCGCAGAGCCCGGGTTGGCAGCTCTCCGGAGAAGAGCTGCGCGCGGCCGGTGCGCCGTTTTGCCGCCAGAAATGTCCGTTATCCCAATCGCGCTCTTGAAAGGGGCCATTCCGGATCGTCCAACGTTGCCGCCATCCATTGTTCCCCAAGGCATGGTTAGGAATTAATCCGTACCTGGCAAGACACTGCAGCTTTGGACTTCTTCGCTGCTTGCTTGCAGCGATCGAGGGCATCGCGATTGCTGCGTTCGAACCTGGCCGCCTCCGCAATTGCATCCCACTGGGCGGGATCCTCCGAGCGGATCAGACGAATGCCGGCCTCAACGATCGAAGGCTGACCGAGAGTCCGCGTTGCCAAGCGTTCGGGCCAGCGCCAGCTCGCCGGCATCGATCTCGCAACCGCGCCAGGCAGGATCGCGCTCAGCAGAGCACCAGCCAGCAAGCAGATTGCGCCAACCTTGTACAATTCCCGTAGCTGCGCTGTTCGTGTCCTCACCTGCTCAACAATACCGAGCAACGACTGAGTCGAGTACCGCAACTCCTGCCGGGTGGAATGAAGCTGCTCGCGATCCTGCCTTCGCGTGGATTCCGCAGCGCGTTCGATCTGCTCAGCGATGCTGCCAGGAGTCAATGCAAGGGCAGGCTGTCTGGCGATCGTGTCGATGCCTTGCGCCATGTCCTTCAGTTGCCCGGACAGCTGACCGAGCGTCGCACTATAATCCGGGATGACAACATCGGCGCGCTCGGCGGCGAGGTGCTCGACAGCTCGCCGCACGAGGGCGATCTGGCCTTCAAGCCGACCGAAGGCCTCTGCCGCCAAGTCGGGTTCGTCGGGCTGTAGCGCGGCCGCAGCTTCTTTCGGCGCGCCATCGCTTTCCGCTTCGAGATCGAGACTGATTTCATCGTCTTCATTCTGGTTCATTGCTTTTCTCCTTAAAGTCCAAAGTCCATGTTGCGGGTCCTTCCGAGCCCGAGGCTCGCGGTGAGCTCGCGTTCAAGGCTGCGTTCGAGCTTGAGTTCGAGGCCAAGCTCGCGGGTGCGTTTGGAAAGGCGGTCGGAGAGCTGCGGATCGCGTTCCAGACCTTTGGCCAACTCGGCCATCTGCCTCGCGACGCCGCGCGCTCCAGCCAGATCGCCACCGCGCTGCAAGGTCTCGCGGGTCTCGGTCATCTGGCGCCAGTCGCTGACAAACTGGTCGGCACGCTTGCCGGGATCGGCGCGCAATTCACCTTCGACTTTCATCGCCTGATGTGCGGTTTGTGAGCGTCCGGCAGCGGCCTCGACAGCGAGGTCCGGCGCACGGTCGAACGCCTTGGCGAGATCGGCAGCGCCATTTGGTCGCAGCATTTCAAGCGCCTTGCCAGCGCGCTCCAGGGCCTCGCTCTGGTGCGGCAGAATCGAAAGACCGCGCGCCTCCATTTGCACCGCCTCGATGTGCGCCTTGGCGTACCGTTCGATCGCGCGGAGCTGGGGATGGGCAGTCGAACCCGAGGCGGGAACCTCTTCGAGCCTGGTCTTGCCCGGCCGGAACCCGTCGAAGATCCCGCGCACCTTGGTCGGGATCTGCCGCACCAATTCGGCGACCTTTTCGCGGAAAGTGATCCCGCGCCGTTCGGCAAAGTCGCGGGCCGGGTTGCGCTCGCCATAGTCGCCCGCCATGTCCTTGGCACGCTCCCGGCCAAGGACCCGGACGAGCTTCAACTGGTCGGCGAAGTCGTCGCGGCCGTAGTGAAGATCGACCTGCTCGCGGTGCCGCGAGAGCGCGACATAGGCTCCGTGGCTGTCCATGCCCGGCGTCGCCAGGACATAGGTGCGATCGACCGTTACCCCTTGCGCCTTGTGGATCGTCGCGGCGTAGCCGTGTTCGAAATGGGCATAGTCCCTGGTGTCAAAGGCGACCTTGCGTCCGTCGTCAGTGCGCACCGCGATACGCCCCGACCTGATCGCCTCGATAGTCGCAAGCGTTCCGTTCTTGATCCCGAGGCCGCGTTCGTTGCGCAGGAACATGAGCCGGTCACCCGAAGCGAACTGGCGTTCGCCGCGCTCGGTCCTGATCTCGACATCGGGCCCAAGTTGCCCCGCCAAACGCAGCCGCTCGCGCGCCATCGCGTTGAGGATGCGGACCTCATCGTTGGTGTGCGTGAGGATGATCCGGCTTGCCTCGGGATTTGCTCGCCGATCGCTATCCCAGCGGGTGACAAGCTGTTCGCGCGTCTCGTCGCGAGTAGCCTCGGCGTGGACCATGCCCTGCTCGGCATAGGTTCCGATTGCTTCCCCGGTGCGACCGGTCGCGAGGTGCCGCGTGGCATCGCGCTGCCAGTCAGCCTGCTGGCGGCGGATCTCGGTGATCTCGACCCCGCCGTGGCGCTGGTGAAGCGCGCGGAAGGCAGCTCCGGCCTCGATCGCCTGGAGCTGCTGCGGGTCGCCGACCAGCACGACCTTGGACCCAGCTTCGGCGGCGCGGCTGAGCACGCGTTCCATCTGCCGGGTGCCGACCATCCCGGCCTCGTCGATCACCAGGACATCGCGCGGACCCAGGAGGTCGCGGCCCTGGTTCCACTGGTGTTCGAGGCTGGCAAGGGTGCGCGAGGCAATCCCCGAACCGTTCTCCAGATTCTCGGCCGCGATCCCCGAAAGCGCAGCGCCGTGCACGGTGTAGCCAGCGCCTTCCCAGGCCTCGCGCGCGACGCCGAGCATCGCGCTCTTGCCGGTCCCGGCATAGCCGATGACGATCGCCAGGCCCGTGCCGCTGGTGACATGGTCGAACGCCGTGTGCTGCTCGCCGGAGAGCAGCAGCTTGCGTTCTTCTGCTCGAGCAACAGCCTGTTCGGCATGGCGCTCGGCAACGCCATGTCGGTCCCGTCCGGCCATGGCATCACCGGCCCGAACGAGCCGCTGCTCGGTCTCGATCATGCCGCGCGAGGTGTATCGCTCAGCGCCCCGGCCATCCTTGCCGAGCGCGATCAGTTCGGGGGCATGCCGCACGGCATCGAGCGCGGCATCGAACTGCTCCTTGCCATCGCTGTGGCGGTGAATGAACGCGGCGAGATCGCGTGCGGTAAAGGTCGCCTGTTGGTGCGTGATCGCTTCGAGCGCGAGCGCGGGATTGGCGATAATCCTTGTCCCGTTCCGCTGCCCAATCGCGCGGTGTTCCTCGATCCGTTCGGCTTCCAGACCGCGCGTGCCGATCCGCGATGCGGCGGGGCCGATCTTGTCCTGCGGTTCGAGCGCGATGCCCTGCTCGGCAAGGCTGCGGTGATCGATCCGCGCATCGATATCGCGCTCCGCTAGCGCCAAATTGACATGCTCGGCCCAGCGCTCGCGCCACTGTTCGATCAGTTCGGAGCGGTTCCAGTCGCGTACCTTGGCACCGAACCCATCGGCGCCAACCTCGCGCATGGTCAGCATGACATGGGCGTGCGGCTTGGGCTTGCCGTCCTCGCCGATATCCCAATGAACATTGAGGTCGGCAATCATCCCTTCGGCGACGAACTCGGCCTCGACAAACTCGCGGGCAAGCTCGATCGCCTCTTCCTTGCTGAGCTCGCGGGGGAGGGCGAACTCGACCTCGCGGGCAAGCTGCGCGTCCTTGCGTTTCTCGGCCTTCTCGACCGCGTTCCAGAGCCGCTCGCGGTCGGCGAACTCAGCGGGCGCGCCTTCGGGCAGCAGCACTTCGGAATGAACGACGCCGGCCTTGTCGGTGAAGTCGTGGGCGCGGTCGAGCCGCTCATCCTGGAGTTTCTCACCCGCGCGATAGGCAGCCGCCGCGACCGAACTGCGCCCGCTCGACCGGCCGATGACTTTCGCGCTGAAGTGGAAGATCGCCATGATGGCCATCCAGTTACGCCATCAAAGCCACGTCGGCACGACGTATAAGCGCGCCCTCTCTCGAATTTTTCTCGTTCGGGACTCAGCCGTATCAGAGCGTCCCGGTGGCCTTGCTGCATTGGACGCGGCGCAGCCGTACATTGGGCGCATCACCTCCCGATGGAGACACGGCCATGCGCAAACCGCGCGATATTGATTCGGAACTGAAGACGCTCGCCGACAAGGCGAGGGCGCTTAAGGAACGCCGCGTGCGCCAGCTTGGCGAGCTGGTGATCGCGACCGGTGGTGATGCGCTCGAGCCCGATGTGCTGGCCGGAGCCTTGCTTGACGCGGCAACCAGCAACGACAGAGCAGCACATGAGGGCTGGCGCGCTCGCGGCGCGGCGTTCTTTCAAGGGAAGGCCAGCAATCAAGGCCGAGCTCGTGGCAAGCCGGATCGGAACCGCCCGGGCGACCGCGGCGAAGCATCGGCTTGAAGCGGCGAAGGCGCGGGCTGACATGCGCGACTGGCAGGTCAAACGCCGCGAACGCACCCGCCAGCTGATCGAGCTGGGCGGGCTGGTGGTGAAGGCGGGCCTGGTTGACCTCACCGACAATGATCGCGCGGCCATCTACGGCGCGCTGCTGACAGTCGCAGCCAAATTGCGCGGGGAAGAGGGGGCGCATGCGCTGGCGCTGTGGAAGCGCAAGGGCAAACGCGCGTTCGAAGCAGAAGCCGAACTCAGGAACGGTAAAGACCCCGGCGAAAGCTCCGCCGGGGCCTGAGCGGCGCGCTACTTCGCGCGCCGCTTGCGGGGCTGCTCGGCAGCGGCTTCCTTGGCCTTGGCGAGGAAGTCGACCTGCTCGGCCACGATCTCGCAGCCGTAGCGGGTCTGACCTTCGCTGTCAGTCCAGCGCGAGTTGTGGATTCGGCCGGTGACCATCACCATCGCGCCCTTGGTGACGTGCTCGGCGACGCATTTGCCGATCCCGTTGAAGCAGGTGATCCGGTGCCATTCGGTCTCGGTCTGACGGCCCCCATCGGCGTCCTTGAAGCTGCGGGTGGTGGCGAGCGAGAGGCTGGTGATCTGGGCGCCTGACTGGGCGGTGCGGACTTCGGGATTGTTGCCAACGAAGCCGACGAGGGTGACGGTGTTCTTCATGAGAGTGACCTTTCGAAGCTCTGGTTCGTCCAAGGGACCATCCCTTTAACTGAGCCACGAAAAGGCCGGGCACGGACAGGTCTGCACCGAATGCAGTGAGGGAAACGTCGCTCGAAGGAGTGGTGCGGGCAGGCATGCGAAGCATGACCACACGGTCCGCATGAGCGCGCGTTGCATGGCCTGGCAGAGTTCGGTCAGGGGTGCGGATTAGTCATTAAAGGGGATGGCGCATTGGGCGGTGGTTGATAACGGTTACGTGTCATTGACACCATCAACACGACCGACGTCGTTCAAAAATGGGATGTCGAATTACAACAAACTCAGGTGACAGCGTTCATTCATAGTCGGTTCCACTGTTAAGCGAAGTGGAATCCCCCTCAGCCACAAAATACGTAGGACGTCTTGATCTGGCTGTAGAACTCGGCGGCGTGGCGGCCCTGTTCGCGCGAACCGAACGATGAGGCATTTCGTCCGCCGAAAGGCACATGATAGTCAACTCCGGCGGTCGGCAGGTTAACCATCACCATCCCGGCCTTGACGCTCTTCCGGAAAGCGCTGGCTGCCTTCAGGCTGGTTGTGCAGATGCCCGCCGAGAGACCGAATTCAGTATCGTTGGCCAACGTGAGCGCGTGATCGAAATCATCAGCGATGATGACCGCGGCGCAGGGGCCGAAAATTTCCTCTCTGGCAACGCGCATGGTGTTCCTGGCATCGAGAAACAGCGCGGGGAAGAGGTAATAGCCGCGATCAGGCCGGTCGAGCAGTTCGCCGCCCCAGACCGCGGCACCTTCCTCGCGGGCAAGCGCGATATAGTCGAGATCGGACTGTAGCTGGCTCGATGAAGCCACTGGCCCGATCGTGGTTGCCGGATCAAGCGCATTGCCGACAAACTGCCGCGACAGATCAGCCTTCATGCGCGCAACGAAAGCATCATATATCCCTCGGGTCACAATGAACCGCGAGGCGGCGGTGCAGCGTTGACCGGTGGAGAAGAATGCGGCGTTGATGCAGGCGGGCACCGCGACGTCGAGATCGGCGTCATCAAGCACAACCATCGGGTTCTTTCCGCCCATTTCTGCCTGCACGCGCTTGAGGCCCGCGCCGCAGGCCGCAATCAGCCGCCGGCCCACGCCTTCCGATCCGGTGAACGAGATCGCTGAAACTGCGGGGTGGTCGACCAGCGCCTGACCGACCTCGCTGCCGCGCCCCATCACCAGATTGACCACGCCGGGCGGGCACCCTTCCTCATGCAGAATTCTCACCAGCGCATGGACGCATCCGGGGACGATGTCGGCCGGCTTGATTACCACGCAGTTGCCCCAGGCGAGCGCGGGCGCCAGCTTCCATGCGGGAATGGCGATGGGGAAGTTCCACGGCGTGATAAGGCCGATAACGCCAACCGGCTCGCGCGTGATCTCGATATCGACACTGGGCCGCACGGACGGCAACAGCTGGCCGCCCGGCCTCAGGCACTCGCCCGCGAAGAATTGGAAAATCTGCCCGGCGCGGCTGACCTCGGCCACCCCTTCGGCAAGGGTCTTTCCTTCTTCGCGGCTGAGCAGACGGCCGATCTCCTCGCGTTCGGCCAGAAGCCGTGCGCCCACGCGCAGCAGCAAATCGTGACGGATCTGCGGGCTGGCAGTCGACCATGACGGCAAGGCGCGCTGCGCCGCATCGACGGCTGCCGCCACATCCTCGGCACCGCCCTGGGTGTAGCAGCCCACAACCTCGTCAAGGTTGGACGGATTGTAGGTCACGCGTTGCCCCTGGCCGGGCGTGGCAACACCATCGACGATATTGGAGAGTGGAGTCATGCGCGCGATTCCCGGTTCAGCGTTGTCCATTTCTTGCCCGCACGGATCGCGGTGTCATGTTCGCCAAGCTGCGGCGCCGGAACGTCGCTGGCTGCCATCGCGCCGCTCATCACGATCGGTGTCCGGACACCGCGCAGCCCTTCGCCGAGCTCGACGCACATGCCGCGCGCCTGCACTTGCGGATCGGCGAACACCTCGTCGACGCGGTTGATCGGTCCGGCCGGGATTCCGTTCTTGTCACAAGCGGCAAGCAAATCGGCCTTGCGCCACGCGCGCACTGACGCGCCGATCAGTTCTGCCAGCTCGCTGCGATGGGCAACGCGCTCGGCATTACCGATGAAGCGGGGGTCCGCGGGCATGGCCTGCCTGCCGATGATCGTGCAGAACCGGCGGAATTGCTCGTCATTGCCCACCGCAAGGATGAACGGGCCATCGCTGGCCTCGAATACCTGGTAAGGCGCGATATTGGGGTGGGCATTGCCCAGCCGACGAGGGGCCACTCCCGATGCGAGGAAGTTGAGTGCCTGATTGGCGAGCACGCCAACCATCGAATCAAGCAGCGCCATGTCGATGTTCTGCCCGCTGCCCGTCGCATTCCGTTCGATCAGGGCGGCTTCGATTGCGACCGTTGCATAGAGCCCGGTGATGATGTCGGCCAGCGCCACACCGATCTTTTGCGGCTCAGCCTCGGGCGCGCCGGTAAGGTCCATCATCCCGCTCAGGCCCTGAACGACAAAGTCATACCCCGCGCGCGGCGCATAGGGGCCGGTTTGGCCAAACCCGGTGATCGAACAATAGATCAGCCCCGGATTGCTTTCAGCCAGCGCAGCATAGTCAAGTCCGTAGCGCGTCAGCCCGCCAAGCTTGAAATTCTCCACCACCACGTCAGCTTCGGCAATCAGCGCGCGGATGAACTCAAGATCTTCGGCCTTGCGGAAATCGGCGATCACACTGCGCTTGCCGCGGTTGCAGGCATGGAAATAGGCCGCCTCGCGCGTGCCATCGCTTCGGGTGACGAAAGGCGGCCCCCAGGTGCGGGTATCGTCACCGGCGGGGCTTTCCACCTTGATAACATCGGCGCCAAGGTCAGCCAGCGTCTGTCCGACCCATGGGCCGGCGAGGATCCGCGCCAGTTCGACGACGCGAACCCCCTGCAATGGTCTGGCGTGACCGGCCATCAGGAGAATGCCTGAATGCCGGTGATCGCCCGTCCAAGGATCAGCGCGTGGACATCGTGCGTCCCCTCGTAAGTGTTGACCGTTTCAAGGTTCAGTGCGTGGCGCAGGATCTGGAATTCCTCGGAAATGCCGTTGCCGCCGTGCATGTCGCGGGCCATGCGCGCGATATCGAGCGCCTTGCCGCAGTTATTGCGCTTGATCATGCTGATCATTTCGGGCGCCGCCGCATCGCTGTCCAGCAACCGGCCAACCTGCAACGCCGCCTGAAGCCCGAGCGCGATCTCAGTGCTCATGTCGGCCAGCTTCTTCTGGAACAACTGCGTCGCGGCCAGGGGTTTGTTGAACTGGTGACGGTCAAGGCCGTATTGCCGCGCCGCGTGAAGGCAGAACTCCGCAGCCCCAAGCGCACCCCAGGCGATGCCGAAGCGTGCGCGGTTGAGGCACCCGAACGGTCCCTTCAATCCGGCAACGCCCGGCAGGAGCGCGTCTTCGCCCACCTCGACATTGTCCATGACGATCTCGCCGGTAATCGAGGCGCGCAGTGAGAGTTTGCCGCCGATCTTGGGGGCGGAAAGCCCCTTCAGGCCCTTGTCGAGCACAAATCCCCGGATCGCGCCGCCATGCGCCTGGGACTTGGCCCAGACCACGAACACATCGGCAATCGGCGCGTTGGAAATCCACATCTTGCTGCCGTTGAGGACATAGCCGCCCTCGCTCTTGCGCGCAGTCGTGGTCATGCCGCTGGGGTCCGAGCCTGCCCCCGGTTCGGTCAGGCCAAAACAGCCGATCGCTTCGCCGCGCGCAAGCAGGGGAAGGTATTTGCGCCTTTGCTCGTCCGAACCATAAGCATGGATCGGATACATCACGAGCGAGCTTTGCACGCTCATCATCGAACGGTAGCCGGAGTCGACCCGCTCAACCTCGCGCGCGATCAGCCCGTAGGACACATAGCCCGCGCCAAGCCCGCCAAACTCTTCGGGGATGGTTACACCCAGCATCCCGAGCTCGCCCATCTCGGCAAAGATGGCCGGATCGGTGGTTTCGTTGCGGAAAGCCTCGATCACCCGCGGTTGCAGCCGCTCCTGGGCGTAGGCACGCGCGGTATCGCGGATCATCCGCTCTTCCTCGCTCAGTTGCGCTTCGAGGCGCAGCGGATCCGCCCAGTCGAAGGGGCCTAGCTCAGGCTTGGAATGGTGGGCCACGATCAGTCTCCTTGGCGTGTTCAGGCAGCGGCGAGCGCGTCCTCGAGCGAGGCCTCAAGCAGATCGAGCGCCTCCTCGACGATGGCGTCAGGCATGGTGAGAGCGGGCAGCAGGCGGATCACGTTCTGGCGGGTGCCGCAGCTCAGCAGCAGCAGGCCACGCGCTTCCGCAGCCGCGACAACCGCACTTGTCATCGCGGGATCGGGCGCATTGCTGGTGCGATCGGTAACGAACTCGATCGCGATCATCGCGCCGCAATGGCGGACCTGCCCGATCCGCTCCATCCCCTGCCGCGCGGCTATCTCGGCAATGCGCCCAGCCATGCGTTCGCCGATCATCTGCGCACGTGAGCACAGATTATCTTCGGCAATCACGTCGAGCACGGCATTGGCCGCTGCCACAGCGACGGGGTTGCCCGCATAAGTTCCGCCAAGGCCACCCGCGTTCACCGCATTCATTACCTCGGCACGGCCAACCACCGCGGCAAGCGGGAAACCGCCGGCCAGCCCCTTGGCCATGGTGACAAGGTCGGCCTTGACCCCCGAATGCTCCATGCAGAACATCTTGCCGGTGCGGGCCATGCCGGTCTGGATTTCGTCCGCAATGAGCAGGATACCGTGCTTGTCGGCAATCTCGCGCAAGGCTTTGAGGAAATCGGTCGGCGCGGGGTTGAAGCCGCCTTCTCCCTGAACCGGTTCGACGATGAACGCCGCGACCCGCGCCGGATCAACGTCGGCTGCAAACAGGTTGTTAAGCCCCGCCAGAGCCTGTTCGACACTGACGCCGTGGAACGCGTTGGGGAAGGGGGCGTGATAGACTTCCGACGGGAACGGCCCGAACCCGGCCTTGTACGGCACGACCTTCCCGGTCAGCGCCATGCCCATCATAGTGCGACCATGAAACGCACCGGTGAAGGCGATGACCGCGCTCCGGCCGGTCGCCGCGCGCGCGATCTTGATCGCGTTTTCGACCGCTTCCGCCCCGGTCGTGACCAGCATGGTTCGCGCCGGACCGCTGACGGGTGCGATGGCATTGAGACGCTCGGCCAGCCGGATGTAGCCCTCGAAGGGGGTGACGTGAAAGCAGGTGTGGGTGAACTGGCCAGCCTGTGCCTGCGCCGCTGCCATGATTTTGGGGTGGCAATGGCCGGTATTTGTCACGGCGATCCCTGCCGCGCAATCGACGTAACGCTTGCCGTCAACGTCCCACAGTTCGGCATTGAACCACTTCACCCGGCCTGCTTTTCGGATACCGAGATCGACTATCATATTAACAGTCTGAAATCTGAGCTGGACGTTCTATCTAAGAAAATGAAAAAAGCTGCGAAGGTCCAAGCGACAAAGCCCTTGTTTCCAAGCGCTTGATCTTTCAACGCTGATCCACCGCGATGACATGGCGTTCTGATCCTCGGCGTCGGGGGGCGCCGCTGTTGCTCTGATCCACATTTCAGGGGCTTGCCCGCGTCGTACGGGCCGGGCCCGTGCGCGGGCGGGCTTGTGCCCCCCCGCGCCAAGGCTGTCAGCCGCGCTCCGCGGCAACGGCATCCATCGCCGCGCGGGCAATGGCGAACATCTCTGTCACCTGCGCCTCGGTGATGATCAGCGGCGGGCAGAAGCAGATCGCATCGCCGATCCCGCGAATGATCAGCCCTTCGGCCTGCATCCGGTCGGCTACGGCGGTGCCAGCCTGCCCCGGCTTGTCCCATCCCTTGAGTTCCACCGCCCCGATCAGGCCGACGCCGCGCGCATGGTCGGCCAGCGGATGGGCGGCCAGATCCTTGATCCCGGCCTGGAACATCTGCGCCAGACGCGCTGCATTGCCAACCAGATCGCGTTCCTCGATGATCTTGACGTTCTCCAACCCCACTGCGGTGGCGACCGGATGGCCCGAGGCGGTGAACCCATGCCCGAACGACCCGATGCGGTGCGATTCATCCGCGATGGGCTGGTAGAAGGCATCGTTGATCACGATGGCCGACAGCGGCAGATACGAAGACGACAGCTGCTTGGACAGCACCAGCACATCGGGCACGATGTCATAGGTTTCACAGGCGAACATCTTGCCCGTCCGGCCAAAGCCACAGATCACCTCGTCGGCAACCAGCAGGATATCGTGCTTGCGCAGGATCGCCTGCACCCCGGCCCAATAGCCTGCCGGGGGCGGCAGCACGCCGCCTGCGCCCATCACCGGCTCGCCCCACATTGCGGCGATGGTGTCGGCGCCCTCGCGTTCGATCAACGCTTCCAGATCGGTCAGCATCCGGGCGGTGAAGTCGGCCTCGGACTCGCCCTCCTTGCCGAACAGCTCGTAGCTGGGGCAGGAGGTGTGGATCATCCGGTCGATGGGCAGGTCAAAGCTGGTATGGTTGCGCTCGATCCCGGTGATCGACCCGGCAGCGATGGTCACGCCGTGATAGCCCTTGATCCGGCCGATGATCTTTTTCTTTTCCGGCCGCCCCATGGCGTTCGAGCGGTACCAGACCATCTTGGCGACCAGATCATTCGCTTCGGACCCGGACGAGGTGAAATGCACCTTCGACATCGGGAACGGGATCAGCGACAGCAGCTTCTCTGCCAGATCGACCGAGGGGCCATGGGTCTTGTAGTTGAACTGGTGGTAATAGGGCAGCTTGGACATCTGGTCAAAGGCCGCCTTGGCCAGACGCGGTTCGCCAAAGCCCACCGCCACCGACCACAGCCCGGCCAGCCCCTCGATATACCGCTTTCCGGTGTTGTCGTAGACATAGATGCCTTCGCCGCGTTCGATGACGACCGATCCGGTCTCTTCGTGTTTGCGCATGTCGGCGGCGGCGGGCATCTGATAGCGGATGTCGCGGGCTTCGGTCGAGTTGGGAAGCATGTCCATGGGTCGTCTGCCTTTTCCTGAAGGGATGCCCCTTGCGGGGCACCGGGGCGCCGGTCAGGCGCGGTATGCGGGGAAGCTGTTCGGCGACAGCTCGTCAATGCTGCGGTGCGCCCAGTCCTCGACATGCATATGGTCCCACATGTGCTGGGCCCCCTTTTGCAGGTTCGCGGCAAGCGTCGCTTCGTCATAGCCGGGAATGATGTGGTCGCGCATCACGAAATGTCCGTCGATCATGCTGGATTTCAGGTCATCCTGCATTCCCCAAGTGGCGTGTCGTTTGAGGTGAAGATCGCCTGTATCCGAGCGCTAGACAAGGATTTTCTGCCGCAAGCGGCACCTGCGGTCGCGCAGACTGCTGGATCTGGACGGATCAGACCGCGAAGCCGCTGTTTCCTTGCCCAGGGGCGGCGTTTTTCAGCGCAGCGGACAGATCTGTCCAGCCGCTTTCGTTCAGTTTGAGCGTGGATCGCGATCATGCGCATAGCGGTGGCGCTCGCAATCGGCGGATAGCGGCGAGGATGGCGCGTACCATCGTGCCGGTGACAGCGACCTCGGCCAGCTGGAAGGTGATGGTGCGGGCGTGACGGACCACACGTGCCCCGATCTTGATCAGCTTCAGTTGCAGGCTGGTCAACGACCAGTCGGCCATGGCCTCGGGCAGCTCGATGCAGCGCAAGAAGGTGGCCAGGTTGTACGCCAGGGCGTGCAGTTGCAGCCGCACCTCATTGTCGCGGAACTTCCGGCACGACAGCCGCGTCCAGCGAAAGGCGTATTTGCCCTCTTTGATGTGCTGCTCGGCGGTGCCGCGCTGGTTGTAGAACCGCACCACCCAGTCCGGCTCCATCGGCAGGTTGGTGACGATGAAGCCGACACGCGGGAACAGTTCGCCCGGATGCCATTCGATCTTGGCGATCACCCGGCGTTCCTTGTCCCAGGACGCCGCCTGATACTCGAATTCCTCGAAGAACCGCTTGACCTTGGTCAGTGACGGCCGCCCGACAGGGCGCGTTAGCCGATGCGCGATCTTGTCCTTGAGGACCGCGTTTGCGGGCAGCCGGATGGCGTAGAAGAACCGCGCTTCTTCCAATCGCTCATAGATCGCCGGGATCGCGTAGGCAGCATCGGCCCGGAAGAACCTGCCACCAAGGTCGCGCTCCGCGTAGCGCGCAATGACGGGGTCGAGAACATCACGCCAGCCATCGGCGCTGTGGACGTTGCCATGGCGCAGGGCGCAGCGTTCCAGCATCCCGAACTGGTTGAACAGAAAGTTGGGGTGATAGCAGCTACAGTCGAAATGGCCATTCCAGGCGGACCCTTCCTGGTCGCCATGGGTCGGGCTGACCGAGCTGTCCATGTCCAGAACGATGTACTTCAGCCCGTTACGGTCATGGAACCGGTCGATCCATTGCCCGTTCAGGTCGGCCAGCGCGGCACGGTTCCCGGCCAGAGCCAGCGTCTCGGTCTCGAACCGTCCCATCTGCGATGCCGAGGCCGCTTGTGCATCGACCGCTCTGCCGCCGACAACTTGGCGCATGACCGGATCGCAGGCGAGACGGTTGGCGTCGTTGACATCCTCGTATCCGGCCAGCCGCCCAAAGACTGATTGCCGGAACAGGCCGTCGAGCCGATGGACCGTGTTCTTGCCAGAGCGAGTATCGCGCAGCGCCGCTGACGCCAAATCGGACAACCCGAGCGCGTCATCAAGCTCGCGCATCACCAGAAGGCCGCCGTCGGAACTGAGCTGCGTGCCGCGAAATTCCAGCCGCACGCGAGGGTCGAAATCCACCCGATCTGCCCGTTGCAAGCCCGCACCCTCTGGGTGATCCATATGAAACGCGCCCATCGCAGCCTTCAACACCATGTTTTATATAGGAAATGTAATGGTCAGGACAGCGAAATCAGCGCCTTACTTGGGAAATGTGGGATTGAGCGCGTGCGCCGCATAGATCTGGCGGGTTCCCACCCCCTGGCTCACGGCGTCGAGATGCCTCGCGCGTAGTTGCTCGCTGATCGTCATTGTCTCGCACTCCCGCTCCGTGTCGGTGGACCGACCGAAGCTCAGGGCTAGAATTGCACAATATTCTGTGCAATGAGCTTGGGTGCAGGATCGCTTGGCATAGCGCGCAACACAGCCGCAGCCCGGCCTGCTAGAGGGAGTACTGGCGTGGCGGAAGACCGCTTCGAAGTTGGCAAGAGATTGGCGGAATTGCGTCGATCTGCGGGAATGAGTCAGCGTGAGCTGGCTGCCCGTGCGGGTGTGCCTAATGCCCTCATTTCAATGGTAGAGCGTGACCGATCGAGTCCCTCGGTCGCGTCCTTGCGCAAGATTTTGGGCGGATTCCCGATTTCGATGGCAGAGTTCTTCTCGCCCGAACCAGAGCATGATGAGCGCATTTTCTTCGGCCCCGGCGATCTGGTCGACCTGACCGGCAAGATCTTCTTGCAGCGTGACGACGGTGCCGCTGCGGTAAAGTTGCAGCAGGTCGGGGATGCCCGACAGCACAACCTCCAGATCATGCAGGAACTCTACGCCCCCGGCGCTGACACCGGGGAGCAGATGCTCGAACATGTCGGACACGAAGGCGGCGCGGTTCTGTCTGGTGAGCTTGAAATAACGGTCGGCAATCAAAGCAAGGTGTTGCGGGCAGGCGATTCCTACCTGTTCGACAGTGCCACACCGCATCGCTTCAGAAATTGCGGAACGACGGAAGCGCGGGTCATATCGGCCTGCACGCCGCCCTACCTTTAGGCGGGCGCGGCACGATGGAGGGAGTCTAATGGCTACAGCGTTTTTGAACGGTATCGCCCCGGGATGGCCGCTTCCCGAATTGCCCGATGCGCTCCCGGCTCGCTGGGAGCAGCAGCAGATCGCGCGGATCGAGGACTGGCACAGCAAGGTTGGCGATTGCTACTTCCCGCTCGCCGTCGATCGCTACGACCAGTCGGGCGACGATCTGGATGGCTCGATCGTCAACGGCCAGTTGGGCCATTTGCACATTTCTCGGCTGCGCTCATCCCCTGTCATATACCGGCGCGAGCGTCATCACTTCCGGCGGCAGAGCGATCACAGCTTTCTTGTCACGCTGCCGCACGAAGCGCCGGTGCGCTTTAACCAGTTCGGCCGCGAAGTGATCTGCGCGCCCGACGAATTCATTCTTGAAACCAGCAATTCGCCTTACGTCTTCGAATACGATCGCTCTAATGCGATGACGGTGATCAAGGTCCCCGCCAACCTGCTGTCCGATCGCGTGCCAACGCCCGAGGATTTTTGCGCCATGCGCTACAGCGGGCGCGAGGGCGCCGGCGCGATGTTTCTCAACATGATCCAGTCGATGATTGCCCAGGTCGACTACCTCAGCGACTCGGTTGCCTTGCGCTGTTCGGAACACGCCATAGATCTCCTGGCGCTAGCCCTGACGAGCAGCACGCCGAACCGCGCGCAGTTTTCCAGCTCGGTCAGGCGGTGCCACCTCGACCGGGTATCGCTCTACGTCATGCATAACCTGGCGGACACGGACCTCTCACCGCAGTCGATCAGCGAAGCCTGCGGACTGTCGGTGCGCTATCTCCACCTGCTGTTCGAACCCACCGGCTGGACGTGCTGGCAGTGGATTAGGGAGTGCCGCCTCAGCCGCTGCTTCAACGCCTTGCTTGAGCCATGTAACGATGCGCGATCGATCGCGGAGGTGTGCTATCGCTGGGGGTTTTCGGACCAGACGACATTCTCACGCGCGTTCAAGAGCCGCTTTGCAATGACCCCCGGTGACGTGCGCCGCCATCGCCTGACACTCCGCCCGCTGCGTGATCCGCGCTTCGAGCTGATTGTGCGCGCGGCAGAGGGATAAGCTGCTGCGGCAACTGCGCGCGTTGTCAAAAGCGAGTGCGCTGCTGCTCATTGAGATAACCGGCTTGGTGGCCAATCCTTCGCTCCAATAATTGCCCGCTAGTCTCGCGGGCTTGTTGGAGAGGTTTTGGCAATGGCGGTTGATCCCATCACGCTGGCTGTGGTGCGCGGCGCTCTGGAAACGACCCAGCGCGAAATGACGCTGACGCTGGAAAAGGCTGGGCGTTCGACGGTGTTCACTCTGGCGCACGACTATTCGAACGCATTGTTCGATCATCTCCCGGAAATGATCCTGCAAGGGCAGGACATTCCGATCCACCTCGGCTCGCTGATCCCGGCGATGAAGGCCGTGGCGGCGTTCTATGGCGCCGATATCGCCGAGGGTGACGTGATCTATCACAACGATCCGGCTCATGCGGGAAGCCACATCCTCGATTGCTGCATGTACAAACCAGTTTTCTATAAGGGCGAGCTGGTGTTCTGGACGGTGTGCAAGGGGCACCTGACCGACATCGGCGGTCCGGTTCCGGCCGGCTACAATCCCGACGCCAAGGAAATCTATGCCGAGGGACTGCGCATCCCGCCGGTCAAGTTATGGGAAAAAGGCAAGCGACGCGAGGATGTCATTAACCTGCTGATGACCAACATGCGCGCGCGCCGCGATCAGGAAGGCGACATGAACGCCCAGTACGGCGCGTGCAGTGTGGGCGAGCGCAACCTCATCCGCCTGCTCGACAAGTACGGGGTGGAAACCGTTCGCGCCGCGATCGCCGAGCTAAAGAACATGGCGGACCGCCAGATGCGCGAGATCATCTCCTCGCTGCCTGACGGTGAATATCATGGAAGCTCGGTGCTTGAGGACAGCGGTCACGGGTTCGGCGAGCTGACCATCGAGGCCAAGGTGACGATCAAGGGCGACGAGCTGGCGATTGCCATCAATTCCCCGCCGCAACTGCCCTATTTCATCAACTCTTACCCCGGCAATTCAATCTCGGGTGTCTATCTCGGGCTGATGATGTTTGCCGAGGTGCCGCCGCCCTACAATGAAGGGTTGTACCGCTGCGTCACGGTCGATCTTGGCCCGCCGGGAACGCTGTGCAACGCCGTTGAGCCGGCACCGCATGTCAATTGCACCACCACGCCGATGGAATCGCTGACGGACTCGGTCCGCTGCGCTCTGGAAAAAGCCGCGCCGGATCGGGTTTCGGCAAGCTGGGGCCATACCAGCGGGATCAATATCGCCGGCATGGACGGACGTGGCAAGGTGCCGTCCGAATATGTGACCATGGTGCTTGCCTCGATCATTTCGGGCGCGGGGGCAACCAAGCACATGGACGGCTGGCACTCGTGCGGTCCGCTCTGCTGCTTTGGTGCGCTAAGTTCGGGCGACGTCGAACTGCTGGAGCATTCCTACCCGATCGTCGTCCATCGCTACGGCCTTGCCACCGACAGCGCCGGTGCGGGCGAGTTCCGCGGTGGGTGCGGCACCGTCTGGGAAGTAGAGCCGCTGGGGCATACCATGAGCGTGATCGGCTTCGGCGAAGGGCGGCAGAACCCGACCCTGTCGGCTGCGGGCGCTTACAACGCCATGCCGGAACGCAAGCTTGGCCGACTTGAGGTTGAGCGCGGCGGCGAAGTCGAAAAGCACTTCGTCAACGTCATGGTTGACATCAAACCCGGAGAACGCGCGCGCAACATCAACCCCGGCGGCGGCGGCTATGGCGATCCGCGGCGGCGCCCGCTCGACAAGGTTGCCGACGATGTCCGCAACGGTCTGGTCAGCGTCGAAGCGGCTCGGGCTGAATACGGTGCCGTGATCCACCCGGCCAGCTTTGCCGTCGATCGTGCCGCCAGCGAAGCGCTCCGCGCCGCAGCCATTCCTCAATCTTGAACAGAAGAACCATCGCCATGGACCGCAAATATCGCCTGGGCATCGACGCCGGGGGCACCTTCACCGATTTCGTAATATCCGAGCTTGGCGGGGAAACCCGCCTGTTCAAAGCGCCTTCGACGCCGCACGACGGGACAATTGCAATCCGCGACGGGCTTGGCCAGATTGCCGCCGCGCTGGGCGTAACCCCGGCCGATATCGTCAGTCAGGCCGACCTATGCGTCAACGGTACCACCGTCGCACTCAACGCGCTGATTACCCGCAATGGCGTCAAGACCGGGTTGCTGTGCACCAAAGGCCATGAGGATTCGCTGGAAATCCGCTTGGGCCACAAGGAGGAAGGGCACCGTTACGATACCACATACCCGCAAGCGGAAATGTTGGTGGAGCGCCACCTTCGCCAGCCGATCGATGGGCGGATTCTTGCAGACGGGTCGGAATATGCTCCGCTTGACGAACATGCGGTAAGAGCGGCCTGTGATTACTTCCGGGCGCAGGACGTCAAGAGTGTTGCGATCTCGTTCCTTTGGGCGGCGGTCAACCCGGGTCACGAGCAGCGCGCCAAGGAAATCGTCGAAGAGATGCTGCCCGGTATTCCAGCGTGCTGCGGGCACGAGGTCTATCCGCAGATCCGCGAGTACACCCGCACCTCGACCACAGTGGTCAACGCTTACCTCACTCCGGTGATGGACAGCTATGTCGCGCGCATCGACGACCTGTTCCGCGAGCTCGGCGCCACCCGTCCTGTGCGCTATTTCCAATCCAACGGTGGGTTGGCTCTGGGCGAATCGATGCGTAAACGCGCTGTCGCCGCGATCAATTCGGGCCCGGCTTCCGCTCCGCAGGCCGCACTTTACGTCGCCGCGCCATTCGGGATCGACAACTGCATTACAGTCGACATGGGCGGAACCAGTTTCGACATCACCCTGACCCGCGACGGGCAGACCAACGTCAGTAAGGATATCGACTTTCTACGCTACCGCATCGGCTTGCCGATGATCCAAGTCGAGACGCTGGGCGCGGGCGGCGGGTCAATTGCCCACATCAACGCCCAGGGACTGCTCGAAGTGGGACCGCAGAGCGCCGGGGCCAGCCCCGGTCCGGCCTGCTATGGCAAAGGCGGAACGCTGCCGACGGTAACCGATGCCAACCTGGTCCTTGGGTACCTTGGCCCGGACTCGGTCCTCGGCGGCACGATCAACCTCGACATGACGCGTGCGCGCGAGGCGATCCGGGTCCACCTTGCCGAGCCGCTGGGAATTACTGTCGAGCGCGCCGCTTACGGCATCTTCCAGATCGTCAACCTCAACATGGTCAATGGCATCCGCCGTGTATCGACCGAACGCGGCTACGATCCGCGTGACTTTGCGCTGGTTTGTGCAGGCGGCGCGGCGGCTATGCACATCACCGCGCTGGCCGAAGATATGGGCATCAACGATGTGCTGATCCCCAAACTCGCCTCGGGGCTTTGCGCTTTCGGGCAGGTCATTTCCGACGTCAAATACAACCAGATGACGACCCATCTGGCACTGGTCGACAGCGCGATGGATGTCGATGCGCTTAACGCAGCCTACTACCGGCTGGAGGAGCAGGGGCGGACAATGCTGGCGCGCGACGGGTTTACAAGCGCCGCGATTCGGTTCGAGCGCAGCGCCGATATGCGCTATGTCGGCCAGATCCATGAATGTTCGGTGCCTGTGCCCGATGGTACGCTGGGAAGCTCCGAAATTGCTGCGCTGATCGATGCCTTCCACACCCGGCACGAACAGCTTTTCACCTATTCGGAACGGCAGAACCCGGTCGAGCTGGTCAACATCGAGTCCATCTCTGTCGGCCCCGTCGAAAAGATTCGCCGTGCCGACCTCGTCACCGACGGTTCGGACGCAGCGCAGGCACGCAAGGGGCAACGCCAGGCGATCGTCGATGATGAGATGACTTTGATAGCGGTGCCGGTCTTCGACGGCACCACGCTTCCCGTCGATGCTGCCATCGTCGGCCCGGCTCTCGTCGAGGAGCCGACCACAACGATTGTGGTGCGGACCGGATGGACTCTGCGCCTCGACAAGAGCGGCTGTTACCATGTGCAGCGCTGATAGCGCGCTGCACTGGCTGTCAAGTCCTTGTGCGCTGGCAACCGATGAGTTTCGCCAGGAAGTCGCTACTCAATTGCTTGGGAAATACATCAACCTTTGGGGGGGAATAATGGGCAGGCAACCTAATTGCAGCCGCTGTGCGCGGATGGGACTTTTCGCGACGGCTGCGGCACTTGCCCTAGGCTGGGCTAACCCTGCATTGGCCCAGGACAGCAGTGCAGCCGAGCAGGCCCAGCAGGGCGATCAGACTTTCGGCGAAATTACCGTGACGGCCAACAAACGCGAGGAAAGCTCGCAACGAGTTCCAATCGCCATCACCGCGATGAGCGGTACACAGCTTACCACCCTTGGCGTCACCAGCAGCGTCGATGTCGCCAAGCTGGCGCCCAGTGTATCGGTTTCAGGCAGCTATGCCGGGCAGATGTCGCAGTTTTCGATCCGGTCGGTCACGCAAAACGACTTCAACGACCACGTCGAAGCGCCGGTCGCGGTCTATATCGACGAAGGCTACGTTGCGATGCAGCAAGGCCAAACTTTCGCGCTCTTCGACGTCGATCGGGTGGAAATCCTGAAAGGGCCGCAGGGTACGCTGTTCGGGCGGAACGCCACCGGCGGTCTGGTTCATTTTGTTTCCAAGAAGCCGACCGACACGCTCGATGGTTTCATCTCCGCGGAATACGGCTCGTACAACACCGTGCGGTTCGAAGGCGCGGTGGGCGGACCGCTCTCCAGCGGGATGTCAGCGCGGGCTTCAGGGTATTTTCATCGCAACGATGGCTGGATCAAAAATCAGTATCCCCAGCAAACCTTTGTGCCTGCTGCGTTTCAGCCCAACCTCAACAACGCGCTTGGACTGACCACCAGTCTTCCCGGCCTGCAGAACAGCGGCGCGGACATGGGTGATGACAGCACCTGGGCACTGCGCGGACAACTCAAGTTTGATCTCGGCGAAGGCAACCTGCTGCTGACCGCCTTTGGCGGCGAGACAAAGTCGGCAACCGGTGCCTATCAGTCAGTGCAGACCATTGCCGTGCTTGATGCTGCAGGCAACCAAATCAATACGCTGGGCGTGTCGCCGACCAATGCCTACGGCAATTTTCAGATGATCGGCCCCGGCAACGTCAACGTCGCCAGTCCCTGGGCCCCGGCAGTCTATGGTGGTTTGCGCCCTGTCGCAGGTGGCGACTTCTATGGCTATATCGACCCTGATGGTCGCGGCCCGATCACGTCGTCGGATTTTTCTGTTCCCGACGCCAACGTGATGAAGACCTGGGGGGCTAACGCTAACCTCAAGCTGCCGCTCGGCGCGGTCAACTTCACTGCGATCAGCGACTTCAAGAAGTTCGACAAGAATTTCACCCTCGACCTTGAAGCCAGTCCTGCCAGCCAATTCACCTACATTGCCGAGGCACATGCCAAAAGCTTCACGCAGGAGCTTCGCCTCGACGGCGAAAGCGATGCAGTGAAGTGGGTAGCAGGCGCCTATTACCTGCACATCGACAACCGTTCGATCAACGGGCTGGCAGCGATCGCCAACAGCGCGACCGGGTTCTATTTCAATCAGCCGCGCATCGTTGACCTGACCACCAACAGCTACTCGTTGTTCGGTCAGGCCGATATCAAGCTGGCCCAGGACCTTACCCTTACCGCTGGGCTGCGTGGGACGCGCGAGAACAAGGATTTCGACTTCGAAGTTCGTTTCACGCCGAATATCGACCCGATCCACTTGAATCTCAACAATGCGGTCTTCGTGCCGGGCTTTACCCGCGCCCCCTACAGAAAATCGACCGGCGAAACGCTTTGGACCGGCAAGCTCGGGCTGAGCTGGCAGGCCAACCCGGGAACGCTGGTTTACGCCAGCATCAACCGCGGGGTGAAAGCCGGCAGTTTCAACTCGGGTGATGCGACCATG
This sequence comes from Novosphingobium sp. GW835-FHT14H07, assembly GCF_058793515.1. NCBI lineage: Bacteria > Pseudomonadati > Pseudomonadota > Alphaproteobacteria > Sphingomonadales > Sphingomonadaceae > Novosphingobium > Novosphingobium sp. GW835-FHT14H07. The sequence goes on along the minus strand of NZ_JBXAFX010000010.1, from coordinate 2,168 downwards.
GCCGACGCGGTCATCCCCTACCAGGCCGAGGTCCTGTGGGCCTATGAGGCCGGTATCAAGACCGAGTTGCTCGACCGCAAGTTGCGCCTAAATCTCGGCGCTTACCACTACGACTACCAGGACTATCAGGCATCGCGCTGGCTCGGGCTGTCGAACCTTATCACCAACAATGATGCCGTGATCAATGGGGTCGAGGCCGAACTGACGCTCACCCCGACCCGCAACTTCACCATGAGGGTTGCAGCCGGCTATAACGATGCGACGGTAAAGGGCGTCGTCGTTGGCGGCGTACCACGCAATGTCCGGCCAACCTTTGCGCCGAAGTTCAATTTGTCAGCCTTTGCCCGTTACACCGTGCCCGAAGTTGCGGGCGGTGATCTTTCATTCCAGCTCAGCCTGACCCACCAGTCATCGACGTACCACAACCTTGCCAACTTCGATGCCGACCTGATGTCGGGCTACTCTCTTCTCGACGGGCGCGTCACCTGGGTGTCCACCGCCAGCGGATGGAAGATCGACGCCTTCGTCAACAACATCGCCAACAAGCACTACACCGTGGTCGGGTTCGACCTGGCGCAACTGTGCGGTTGCAATGAAGAGGCGCAGGGTAAGCCGCGCTGGTTCGGGGTAAGCCTGCGCAAGGATTTCTAAGCCGATTTCCACCCACTCGGCCGCGCGTCATCTGGCGCGCGGCCAATTTTTTGCGCTTGACCCGTGATACGCCGCCTTTTTCTCGCTGATGCCACGGACAACTTTTCCGAAGGCAGGGTGTGTGAGAACTGCAACACAAGAATCGAAATAGGGCGTGTGAATCATAATGTCTTGCACCGGCGCGGTCAGTCCAATTGCCTCCCCAGGCTTCCATGGAGGTCCCATATCTTGCCAGCTTCGTAGGGACGCTGGTGTGGCATTGCCATTGAACAGAATTTTTCGGTCTTGCATCGCCACTAATTGTTCCTATTATGTTCTTACAGGAGGGGTTGAGCTGCCAATAGTGGAACTACCCCATGTCGAATACCGAACGCATCATCCGCCTGAAAACTGTGCTGGCTCGCACGGGGCTTTCGCGCTCCACGCTTTATCGAAAGATCGCCGAGGGGACATTCCCCGCGCAGGTCAGGATCAGCATCCACGGTGCCGGTTGGCATGAGTCAGCTGTCAGCAGCTGGATTGCCGATCCGGTTAGCTACGGCCGCATCCAACGTCACGCTGAGCGGATCAATCAGCCTGCGCTCTGATTGCCTTGGTGGGTCCGGCCAGTTCAGCACTATCGAGATAGCTGGACCACCAGGCCATCATTTCCCGGCGCTGCTTGAGATAGCGTGCCGAGTTGTAGGCTGCGCGAACGCCTCGCTGGACGTGGGCAAGCTGCATCTCGATCCAGTCGGGCTCGAAGAGGCCCGACTCGTTGAGGACAGTGCTGGCCAAGGCTCGGAAGCCATGAACGGTGGCCTTTCCGCGCAAGCCGATGCGGTACATGACATCGAGCATCCTGTTCTCGCTGATCGTGCAGCTCTTGCTGCTTGCGACCGGGAACAGGTACTTGCCCAGCCGCTCGTTGCCGGCAGCGCGGAACGGATTGGCCTTCTCAATCTGGTGTAGCAGCTGCACGGCCTGCGGGGAGAGCGGGACGACGTGCTCGGTGCGCATCTTCATACGGTTGGGTGGCAGGCGCCAGATCGGCTCTGTCGTGTCGAGACCTTCGAATTCGCTCCACTCCGCAAAGCGGGTTTCCTGCGTGCGCACCATGGTATGTATGGTCCAGCGCAGTGCTAGGTGGCTCATATCCTCGCCCTGATCCTGGTTCAGCCTCGCGAAGAACGCGGGAAGGTCCTTGGCCTCAACCTTGGTCCGGTGTTGGACCGGAGGCGGCTTCTTCATTGCCGGAGCAATGTCGCGGCTCGGATCGCTGCGACACTTGTCCATCGCGATCGCAAAGCGAAATACCTCGCTGCAATAGTTGCGCACCCGGTGAGCCATCTCGATCGCCCCGCGTGCCTCGATCTTGCGAAGCGCGACCAGCAGCATCTGCGGATCAATCTCGGCAATCGCTTCGTGACCGAGCGTAGGGAAGATGTCCTCGCGCAGGCGGGTGTAGCGCGACATCGTCGGTGACTGGTCAGCGACATTGATGGTGATGTGTCAGCGGTGACGTTGGGGATAGTGTC
>NZ_JBXAFX010000009.1:0-166685 GCF_058793515.1 Novosphingobium sp. GW835-FHT14H07 | reverse complement strand
TCATAGCTTCAATCCGAATGCTCACGCGCCGAACCGCAAGATATTGCTGGAATTGAGAAACTTCTGAATCAGGCACTTAGTGAAGAGACTATAAAAGAAAAAATTTCTGATGATGCAATAGTGTGGGGACAAGGTGACAGTTACCCCATGATCAAGCGTTTCTTATCAGAGGTTCAGGATGGCTTGGTTCCCATTACGATTTTCCATCGTACGTTTGCCGGTGACACTTCTCAGGCGAAGGGTGAAGTTGACGGTCTGTTCGGGGTCAATGCGGTATTCGATTATCCGAAGCCAACCAAGCTCATTCAACGACTGCTGCAGCTAGGCACGAAAGGTGACGACATTGTTATGGACTTTTTCGCCGGTTCAGGAACTACTGGGCATGCAGTCATGGGGCAAAATGGCGCAGACGGCGGAAATCGTCGCTATATCCTCGTGCAGCTTCCCGAACCACTTGATGCGGGCAAGGCAGAACAGAAAACAGCAGCTGACTTCTGTCACAAACTCGGCAAGCCATTTACCATCGCCGAGCTCACCAAGGAACGCCTGCGCCGTGCAGGAGCTAAGGTGAAGACCGACAACCCCAGTGCCCAGGTCGACACCGGCTTCCGCGTCTACAAGCTCGCCACATCGAACCTGAAGCCTTGGCAGCCGGGGGATGACCTGCAGGCAGACCTGCTCGATGCCACCGGCAACATCCTGCCCGGTCGTAGCGAGGATGATCTTCTTGTCGAACTTATGCTCAAAACCGGTATCGACCTTGCCATGCCGTCGCAGTCCCGCACCATTGCCGGGCGCACTGTCAACGTGTTTGGCGGCGGCACGTTGGTGGTGTGCCTTGCCGATATTCCGGCAGAGCAGGCCCGTCCGCTCGCCGATGGCATTGCCGATTGGCTGGCCGAGATTTCCCCGCCCGACAAGACGACCTTCTTCTTCAAGGACAGCGGCTTCGATCCAGGCGGCACCCGCGCCACCGAAACCCGCGCCAACCTCGCCGCCACCCTGCGCCAACGCCTCGGCGATGACGCCATCGAGAAGCTGGGTGCGATTTGATGAAGTTCGTCTTCGAGAAAGACCTGCCGCACCAGCGCGCCGCGATCGACGCGGTCCTTGACGTCTTCGGCGATGCCGCTGCGGGGTCGAAGGCCACGTTCACTGTCGCCCCGCTGGAGATCAAGGGCCAGATGGAGCTGGCTCAGAAGGGCGTGGGCATCGGCAATTTCTGCCCGCTGGAGGGCGATGACTGGCTCCCCAACATCCAGGCGGTGCAGCAAGGGAATGCGCTTGAGCCTGACAAGAAGTTCGGGGGGACCGACTTCACCATTGAAATGGAGACCGGCACCGGCAAGACCTATGTTTACCTGCGCTCCATCATCGAGCTGAACAAGCGCCACGGCTTCACAAAGTTCGTCATCGTCGTCCCCTCGGTCGCCATCCGTGAGGGCGTGAAGAAGTCGATCGAGCAGACCCGCGAACACTTCGCCAGCCAGTTCGATGGCGTCCGCCTGAACGACTTCGTCTACGACCGCGGCAAGCTTGGTCGCGTCCGCGAATTTGCCACGGCGGCAGACATTCAGGTCATGATCGTCACCATCCAGTCGATCAACAGCGCCAACAACGTCTTCTACGACGCCAATCAGGAAGCGCTGGGCGATCAGGCCGCAGCCGAGTGGGTGGCAAAGACCCGCCCCATCCTGATCGTGGACGAACCGCAATCGGTCGAAGGTGGGCTGAAGGGCGCTGGCCGCAAGGCACTGGCGGCGATGAACCCGCTCGCCATGTTCAAGTACACCGCAACCCCGGTGAACGTGGTGCACACGCTCTACCGCCTCGACGCCTTCGATGCCTTTCAGCTCGGCCTGGTGAAGCGTATCTGGGTGGATGGGGCGAGCATCAAGGACGCGGCGAACAGTCCTTATGTGCGGCTGGTCGAAGTGGAAGCGCGCAAGGGCCACGCACCGCGTGCAAAGATCGAGATCGACAAGCAATACGACGCGGGGCCGCGCCGCGAGCAAGTATGGGCTTACGATGGTCAATCCTTGCAGGACGACCTTTCTGGTGGCCGGGCGATCTACGCCGGACTCGAGATCGGTGACATCGATGCTGGCGCAAAGACGATGCAGCTCATGCTTCCTGGTGACATTCGCGTCATGAAGGCTGGGGAGGTTCATGGCGATGGCACTGGCGACAGCCTGACGACGGCGATGATCGCCCGCACCATCGAACACCACTTCCGCACCGAGCTGCGCAACCGCCCGCTGGGCATCAAGACGCTGTCGCTGTTCTTCGTACCGTCAGTCTCGGACTACCGCCTCTACACGCCCGAGGGGAAGAAGAACGGCCCGCTCGCAGAGGTGTTCGAGCGCGAGTACCGCAAGCTGGCGGCGCGGGCCGAGTTCAAGACGCTGTTCGTGGACATGCCAGCCGACCCCGTACGCGCCCATGGCGGGTATTTCAGCCAGGACAAGCATTCGGTCACCCCGTTCGAGGACAAGAAGTTTTCGAAGAGCACTGCCGACGACAAGGTGGAAGAACGCACCTTCGATCTTATCATGCGGGACAAGGAGAAGCTGCTGGACGAGGCAGAGCCCCTTCGCTTCCTGTTCAGCCACTCCGCCTTGCGTGAAGGCTGGGACAACCCCAACGTGTTCCAGATTTGCGCGCTGCGTGAAATGGCGACCGAGCGTTCGCGTCGGCAGTCTTTGGGCCGGGGCCTGCGCCTGCCGGTAGACAACCACGGTTTGCGCCGCCGCGATGAAGGCATCGCACGGCTCACAGTCATCGCCGACACCGACTACGCGACCTTCGCGGACGAATTGCAGACGGAGCTGGAGAAGGAAACCAAGCGCCCGTTCGGCCGCGCCAGCGTGGAAGTGCTCGCCAAGCTCTACTACCCCGTTGCCGGTGCCAACGAACCGCAGGTGCTTGGTGTGCAAGAAGCACGAGCCGTGTTCGAAGGCTGGGAGTCGGCAGGGCTGGTCGACAACCTTGGCCGCGTGACGGACGCTATGCGGGAAGCCGTCGCGACCGGCGCTGTGCCTTTGCCCGAAGCGCTAATCCCCGAAGCACGGATCGCGGTCAAAGCGCTTGCGGAACGACTGGTAACACGCCTCACGCACAACACGGAGACGAAGGTCCGGGTCGAGCGCAAGGAGGAGACCATTGCCTCGGACGCCTTTAGGGCGCTGTGGGCCAAGGTTTCCGCAAAGACGCGATACCGCCTGAGCTTCACCGACGATGACCTGATCGCGAAGGCCGTCGAGTTCCTGCAGCGCATGCCTGATCCTGCCACTGCGCGGGTCACCTGGGCCAGTGCAGAGCTTATCATCGCTCGTGACGGCGTCGAAACTGGCAAGGCTCGCATCGGCCAGGCGAAGCACATAGGCGGGTTCTCGGGTCCTATGCCGGACATTCTCTCGGAGCTGGCGGCTCGGACCGAGCTACCCCGGCGGGTCGTGGCGCAAATCCTTGTAAAGTCGGAACGGCTGCACTGGGCGAAGGACAACCCCTCAGCCTTCGTAGAGCTGGCTCATAAGGCCATCGCCCTCGCGCGACGGGACGTCCTGACGACCGGCATCACCTACGAACGCACCGGCGAGCATTTCGAGCAGAGCCTGTTCGAACCGTTCGAGGCTGACGAGGAAGACCTGGTGGCCGTTGACCATGCGCCAACGACGCACATCCGCGTGGACTCCAAGACGATCGAACGCCCGATCGCCGAGACGCTCGACAGCGCAGAACAGGTGGGCCTGTTCGCCAAGCTGCCCTCAGGCTTCAAGATCGACACACCGCTGGGCACGTACAACCCCGACTGGGCGGTGACAGGGGGTAGCAACGAAGCGCCCATGGTGCACCTCGTGTCCGAGTCCAAAAGCGACTTCACCGCGTTGCGGGACAACGAATATGCCAAGGTTCGCTGCGGGGAAGCACACTTCAAGGCGATTGGCGTCGAGTACGTGAAGGCCGTTAGCGCTGAGGACATCCTGGAGCGACTGGTTGATGAAGGCTAAGGGCTGGATAAGCCGTGAGTTGGGCGTCCTATCATGGGCGCACACCTGCGAACGATGACGAAGGAAGCGGTGGAAAAAATGGGGTAGCCTGATGGCGCTGGGGGCCTTTTTGGGGGCCTCAACCAAAAACCGCGTTAGAAATATCAATATTACGCAACATCTTACGCGATTTTCGCGGTTCCGTCCCCGGCACCATTTCCATCGATCTTCACATCGCCGCTTGATCGCCTTTGCGATCTGCTTGACTGTTCCCGCCTGAGGCCTGTTCGTCGGTGGGCCGGGAGGAAGCGATGCGGGTCTGCGTGGCTGGGGGGACGGGGACAATCGGGCGTGCGGTAGTTCGCAATCTGGCGAAGCGCGGGCATGTGGTCAGTTGCCTTACGCGACGGCCGGATGACGGTCTGGCAGCGATTGCGGAAGTCATCCTCGCCGACCTGTCATACACAAACGTCTTGTGGCGCACCTTCGGTGAAGGTCGGTTCGATGCGGTCATCTCGTGCATCGCTTCGCGCACCGGAGTGCCGGGCGATGCCTGGGCGGTGGACCACCGGGCCAACCTCAACCTGCTCGATGCCGCGAAGGAGGCTGGCATTGGGCACTTCGTGCTGCTTTCGGCCATCTGCGTTCAGAAGCCGCTGCTGGCGTTCCAGCATGCCAAGCTGGCGTTCGAGGCTGCGCTTGTCGCATCCGGCATCCGCTATTCGATCGTCCGCCCTACCGCCTTCTTCAAATCGCTCTCCGGACAGATCGAACGGGTCAAGGCCGGAAAACCGTTTCTCGTCTTCGGCAACGGCGAATTGACCGCCTGCAAGCCGATCAGCGATGGCGATCTTGCAGCCTACATTGCCGAGTGCCTCGAGCATGAGGAGCGCTGGAACCGCGTGCTGCCGATCGCTGGCCCCGGCCCTGCGCTGACTCCGCGTCAGCAGGGCGAAGCGCTGTTTGCGATGCTCGGAAAGGAGCCGCGCTTCCGCTCGGTGCCGCTGGGGCTGCTCGACACGATTGCCGGGATCCTCGGCCTCGCTGGCAAGGTCATTCCGAGCCTGGCGACCAAAGCGGAACTGGCGCGGATCGGGCGGTACTATGCCAGCGAATCGATGCTGGTGCTCGATCCGGCAACGGGCCGCTACGATGCCGATGCCACCCCATCGACGGGCAGCGACACCCTGTTCGACCATTATCGCGCCGTGCTGGATGGCCGTGCCAGCGTCGATCGCGGCGATCACGCGGTCTTCTGAGTTTTTGCTGGAAACGATCATATTTGATTGCTATTGATCGTTTATTGAAAAGTCTGCGGGAGAGCGCAGTGCCATCAGGCGCAACCATCGTCATCGATCTCGGCAAGACGCTGAGCAAGGTCAGCCTGTGGGACGCGGGCGGGACGATGCTCGACCGTCAGGTGCGCCCCAACGTACCGCTGGAAATGGGCGGGATCCGTCGGCTCGATGCGCCCGCAACCGGCAAGTGGCTGATCGAGACGCTGGCTCGCTACGCCCATGCCCCGGTGGAGACGATCGTGCCGGTCGGCCACGGCGCGGGCGTGGTCGCGCTGGTCGATGGTGCGATGGCATTCCCGCCATTCGATTACGAGCAGGCCCTGCCGCCCGAGATCATGGCCGAATACCGCGCCCAGCGCGATGCCTTTGGCATGACCGGCTCCCCCGCTCTGCCCGATGGCCTGAACTTCGGCAGCCAGCTGTGGTGGATGGAGCGCCTGGCGCCCGAGGCGATGGCCCGCGCCACGTTGCTGCCCTGGGCGCAATACTGGGCGTGGTTCCTCACCGGCAATGCGTTGAGCGAAGTGACCAGCCTTGGCTGCCATTCAGACTTGTGGTGCCCGCAGGAGGCTGACTTCTCGCCCATGGCCAAGCGCCTCGGCTGGGCCGAGCGCTTTGCCCCGCTCGCCCGCGCCGGCGATACCGTCGGCAAGATCCGCCCGGAGATTGCCGCGCAAACCGGTCTTTCTCCAAACGTCCGCGTGCTCGCCGGCCTGCACGATTCCAACGCCGCCCTGCTCGCCGCGCGCGGCTTTGCCGAGATTGCCGATCATGAGGCCACCGTGCTGTCCACCGGCACCTGGTTCATCGGTATGCGTTTGCCCGCAACGCCGGTCGATACGGCGAGCCTGCCCGAGGGCCGCGACTGCCTCGTCAACATAGACGTGCATGGCCGCCCCGTCCCCTCGGCGCGCTTCATGGGCGGTCGCGAGATCGAGACGCTGATCGAGATCGATACCCGCCGCGTCGACATCAAGCCTGACCAGCCAGCAATGCTCGCCGCCGTCCCGGAAGTTCTGCGCGCCTCCCGCATGGTCCTGCCCACCCTGATGCGCGGTTTCGGCCCCTATCCGCAGGGCACCTTCGGCTGGGTCAACCGCCCGGAGGACTGGTACGAGCGCCGCGCCGCCGCCTGTCTCTATGCCGCGCTGGTCGCAGACACCTCGCTGGACCTGATCGGCTCGTCAGAACGCCTGCTGGTCGAAGGCCGTTTTGCCGAGGCCGAGGTCTTCGTGCGCGCGCTTGCCGCCCTTCGCCCCGACACCGCCGTCTATACCGCCAACGCCCACAACGACGTGTCGTTCGGCGCGCTGCGCCTGATCGATCCTTCGCTCAAGCCACAGGGCGAACTGGTGCGCGTCCAGCCGCTTGACGGCGACCTCGACACCTACCGCAACCACTGGCACGCCGAGATCGACGCCGTTTCGAAGAGAACCGCCGCATGATCGCCGCCTCCATATCGGACTTCCGCGAACTCGCCCGCCGCCGCCTGCCGCACTTCCTGTTCGAATACATCGACGGCGGCTCCTACAGCGAGACGACGCTCAGGCGGAATGTCGAGGACTTGCGCGATATCGCCCTGCGCCAGCGCGTGCTTCGCGACGTATCGGGGCTTGACCTGTCGACCGAACTGTTCGGCCAGAAGCTTGCTCTGCCTGTCGCCCTCGCCCCCATCGGCCTTGCCGGGATGAACGCGCGGCGCGGCGAATGCCAGGCAGTGCGCGCAGCCGAAACGGCTGGCATCCCTTTCACCCTCTCCACCGTCTCGGCCTGCTCGCTCGCCGAGGTGGCCAAGGCGGCAGCCAGGCCCTTCTGGTTCCAGCTCTACATGACCCGTGACCGCGGCTTCATGCGCGAATTGCTGCAGGAAGCGGTGGAGCTGAATTGCTCGACGCTGGTCTTCACCGTCGACATGCCGGTGCCGGGGAGCCGCTATCGCGACTATCACTCAGGCCTCGCCGGTGCCTCCGGGCTAACCGGCGCCATCCGCCGCACCCTGCAGGGCGCAGTGAAGCCTGCCTGGGCGTGGGATGTGGGCGTGATGGGCCGCCCGCATGGCCTCGGCAACGTGATCCGCAAGCTTGAGGGCAAGACCGGGATCGAGGACTTCTTCGCGTGGATGCGCGAGAACTTCGACAGTTCGATCTCGTGGAAGGACCTCGATTTCATCCGCTCCGAATGGAAGGGGCCGCTGGTCATAAAGGGCCTGCTCGATGCCGAGGACGCGGTGGAAGCGGCAAACCTCGGCGCCGATGGCATCGTCGTTTCCAACCACGGCGGCCGCCAATTGGATGGCGTGCCCTCCACCGCACGCGCTCTGCCTGCCATTGCCGAGGCCGTGGGCGACCGGCTGACCGTGCTCGCCGATGGCGGCGTGCGTTCGGGGCTCGACGTGGTGCGCCTGCTCGCGCTTGGCGCAAAGGGCGTGCTGCTCGGCCGCGCCTGGGTCTTCGCCCTTGCCGCGCAGGGACAGCAAGGCGTCGAGCACATGCTCCGCCTGATCGAGGCCGAAATGCGCGTCGCCATGACGCTGACTGGCGTGAAAAGCATCAGCGAGATCGACCGCTCGATCCTCGTGAAGCCATAAGAACAAGGGACAGGAACCGATGGGCGCGAACCCGCTGCTGGGCGTAATCTTTCACTGGATCGGGGGCTTCTCCTCGGCCAGCTTCTATGTCCCCTACAAGCGCATCAAGTTGTGGTCGTGGGAGGTGTTCTGGCTGGCAGGCGGCCTGTTCTCCTGGGCGATCGCGCCGTGGCTGTTCGCCTCGATCCAGACGAACGACCTCATTGGCGTCCTCTCCGCAACGCCGCGAGAAACGCTGATGTGGTGCTGGTTCTGGGGGGCAATGTGGGGCTTCGGCGGGCTGACCTTCGGCCTGACCATGCGCTATCTCGGCCTCTCGCTCGGTATGGCCGTGGCCTTGGGGCTGACCACCGTGATCGGCACGATGGGACCGCCGATCTTTGACGGCACACTGGGTGCCATCGCGGCAACGACCAGCGGCAAGCTGACGCTCATTGGCATCCTGATCACGCTGGCGGGCATCGTCGTGGTCGCACGCGCCGGCAATGCCAAGGAAGCCGACCTCGGTGGCGCAGCATCGGAGGGCGTGGCCGAATTCAACCTTCGCAAGGGCTTGCTGATCGCGACCTTCTCGGGCGTGATGTCCGGCTGTTTTGCCTGGGGCCTTGCCGCGGGCCAGCCGATCCGTGACCTGACGCTGGCCGCAGGCACAGATCCGCTTTCCCAGGGTCTCCCGGTACTCTGCGTGGTCCTTGCGGGCGGCCTCACCACCAACGCACTGTGGTGCGCCTGGCTGATCGCGAAGAACCGCAGCTTCGGCCAGTTCTTCGGCGCAGCCTCGCCAGAGGCACAGCCGGGCGAACGTCCCAACCTGCTGGCCAACTGGCTGCTGGCCGCCTTGGGCGGCACGCTATGGTACGGCCAATTCTTCTTCTACACCATGGGCGAGAGCCAGATGGGCGAATACGGCTTCTCCTCGTGGACGCTGCACATGGCCTCGATCATCCTCTTCTCCACCCTCTGGGGCTTTGCGCTCAAGGAATGGAAGGGCGCATCGCCCCGCACCCGCGCGCTGGTGTGGACCGGTATCGGCCTCCTCGTCGGCTCGACCATCGTGATCGGCGCTGGCAACATGCTGCAGGCGAGTGCATAAGCGCCAAGTTAGGGACGATGGGGCACCATGCACGCGGCAGAACGGGAAAGACGCATCTTCGAGGCGCTGCGGCCAACCGGCTTTGTCAGCTATCGCGATCTCGAAGTCCTGCTCGATGCCTCGCCCGCGACGATCCGGCGGGACCTGACACGGCTCGAGGAGTCCGGCCAGATCGTCCGCGTTCACGGTGGAGCCAAGCTTCCCGAAACCGAAGATGCCGGTGGGCCGCGCCTTCTCGGCACCTCGTTCGATCAGAACATTACCCAGAACCTCGGCCCAAAGCAGGCAATCGGCAAGGCTGCAGCGGCGCTGTGCAGCCCAAGCGAAGGCGTGATGATCGATGGCGGCACAACCACGCTGCAGATGTGCCCCCATCTCGACGGTCTCGGACTGCAGGTGCTGACCAACTCGCTGCACATCGTCAACGCACTGCTCCCGCAGGCAGGCACGCGCATCCTGCTGCCATCGGGCGCAGTGTTTCGCGAACAGAACATCATCCTTGCCCCCGCCGGCGAGGAATCGATGCCACGCTTCCACGCCCCCCGCCTGTTCATGGGTGCCGCCGCCATCGGCCCGCAGGGCGCGATGCAGGCAGACCCGGTGCTGGTCGCCGCCGAACGTCGCCTGATCGACCGTGCCGAGGAAGTGATCCTCCTCGTCGACAGCAGCAAGTTCCGCAGCCAGTCGGGCACCATCGTCTGCGGTCTGGACGAGATCGACACCGTGATCACCGACAGCGGCATAACGCCGGACATGGCCAAGGCCCTGCAGGACGCTGGTGTCAAGCTGGTGGTGGTTTAACCGTTACTTCGCCTGCCCGCGCATTTCCAGATAGGCCGCTTCGCGCGCTTCCGGCGAAAGCGTGAGAAGATAGCGGCTCGCCTCCCTGAACGTCAGGAACGGCTTGCCATCCACCACGATCGGCACGGTCCGCCCGTTGTAGATCCGCCGCAGCAATCGGCGTTGCGGTCTGGTGAGCGATGCGTCGGCCCTACCAGGTTCGGGGTCAGGATCGGTTTCAGATCCGGCTTCAAGTTCCGTTTCAAGGCCCGTTTCAATGTTCATCTCAGGGCCTATAGGGCACAGGATCATCGCCCGCCAATTCAATCGGGCAGAGGAGACAGAATGAGCGCCCCGTTCACCGAAACCGAACTGTCCGAGCATTTCGCCCACTGCATTCAGGTGCTTGGCGGCACGACCGCTGCCAGCCGCCGGCTCGGCATCGACGAGCGCGCGATCAGGCGCTTCGTCACCGGCGAAAAGCCCATTTCCGAAAGGCTGATGCAGGACACGGCAACCGTGCTGCGGGCGCTGATTGAGGAAGCCTCCGCTGCCGAAGCGCGGATCACGGCGGCCTTGGGCGCCTGACTCTCAACGCAAGTAGCGCTTCACCAGCCGCTCCGCCGCTGCGCTGACGTCGGCCCAGGCCTGCTCGAAATCGTCCTCGTCGCCATAGTAGGGATCGATCACCGCCGTACCCTTGCGGCCAGGCACCAGGTCCATCAGCAGCCCAACTTCGGCAATGTGGCGCGAAGGCTCGATCCGGCGCAGGTCCTTGAGGTTCTGCTGGTCGAGCGCGAAGATGTGGCCGAAGCGGTGGAAGTCTTCCGTCGTGACCTGCCGTGCGCGGTAGCTTGAGATATCGAGGCCGTGCTTCCGCGCGGTTTCCTGCGCCCGGGGATCGGGCGGTCGGCCGACATGCCAGTCACCGGTCCCCGCGGAATCGATGGTCATCGCCACGCCCGCTGCCACCGATTGCGCGCGCAAGGCCGCCTGGGCGAGAGGCGAGCGGCAGATGTTTCCAAGGCAGACGAACAGTATTGACGGTTGGCTCACGGGATCACGATACTCCGCTGGCTGGGTCTCCCCAGGCCAATCAGGAACGGATCCTCTCCCTGCCGCGCAGTGAACATGCTTCGTGACGCGATGTCCATCCATTTTCGAGCAATCAGCACCTGCCCGATAGCCCCGCCCAGCGTCTCCCCCGGTCCTAGCAGAACGACCCGGTCGGGCGCGAATTCGCGAATGCCCACGGTCATCGCAGCGGTGAAGTCGTAGGGGGCCAGGATCTGGTGCCCGAAAGTATAGTCCCACAGCGCCTCGCGGGCACTTTCGAACCGCCGCCACACCTTCCCTCGCCCGTCGATCAGCGGCACCTGCGGGTGATCGAACCAGTCCGCCGGAAACTGCGCCCGCGCCGCATCGCTGCTCTGCTGCATTAGCGGCGTGTGGAACGGCCCATGCCCAGCGAGCCGCATCGGCGGGCGCGAAAGCGGCGGCAAGTCCTTCTCGAACGCATCGAGCGCCGCAACCGGCCCCGCGACAACCAGCATTCCCCCCAGCCGGATCGAGGGCAGCACGCCGTGCCGCGCCATTGCCGCTTCAACCTCGGCCTGCAGTGCAGGATCGACCGTCCAATCCTCCCCCGCCAGCACCAGCACCGACTGTCCACCCGGCTCATGGCGCTGCGAATTGATCCCCATGCCATCGGCAATGGCAAAGCCATGCTCGGGCGAAACCGCCCCGGCACAGGCCAGCGCCGTGTACCAGCCCATCGAATTGCCGGTCACCGCGACGATCTCGAACCGCTCGCGGTCGATCTCGAGAAAATCCAGCCAGGCACAGGCGTGGATCAGCGGCGCCGCATTGTCCCCCCGCAAGTGCGCAGGCGTGAACTTCGCCGCCCCATCCAGTGCCGACAAGGTCTCCTTGCCCGCCTCGCCCCGCATCGCATCGAACCGCGCCAACCACTCCGACCCGGCATGATGCCGCCCCAGATAGCCCAGTTCCGGGGCATTGTAGGTGCCCCGCCCGGGGCAGACGACAAGGACGGTTTCCTTAGCCACGCACCATCTCCAGCACCTTGGCCACGATCCCGTCCCGGCTCGGCAGGGTATGCGTCGCCGCGCGCGCCAGCGGGATGAAGCTGTCCATCGCAGCCATGCGTGCAATTGCCTTGCCCGGCGCGCGTTCGGCCAGAAGCGCCATCAGCGCCTCGTTCTGCCCACCGGTGATGCGGCATTCGTCCACCACCAGCACGCGCGAACAGGGCGCGACAGTCTCGATCACGGCATCTTCGTTCACCGGCCCCAACCAGCGCAAGTCGATCACGCGCACGTCCACGCCCTGCTCGGCCAGCAACTTGCGCGCCTGCAGCGAAAGATAGAATCCGTTGCCGTAAGTCACGATGGCGACAGCGGTGCCCTCGCCCGCGACACCGATCTGCCCGAAGGCAATCGCGCCCTCACCCGGCGGCTGATAGACGCTCGCCCACAAGCCATCCCCCGGCTCGTGCAAGTCCCGCGTCATGTAGAGCGCGATCGGCTCCACGAAGACGACGACGCGGCTCTCCTCATGCGCCAGCCGCACGCATTCACGCAGCATTGCCACCGCATCGCGCCCATTGGACGGCACCGCCAGCACCACCCCCGGAATGTCGCGGAAGACGGCCAGCGAATTGTCGTTGTGGAAGTGCCCGCCAAAGCCCTTCTGGTATGGCAGCCCGGCGATGCGCACGACCATCGGGTTGGTGTATTGCCCGTTCGAGAAGAACGACAGCGTCGCCGCCTCGCCCCGGATCTGGTCCTCGGCATTGTGGACATAGGCGAGGAACTGGATCTCCGGCATCGGCAGCAGACCATTATGCGCCGCGCCAATCGCCAGCCCGAGGATCGCCTGCTCATCCAGCAAGGTATTGATCACCCGCGCCGAGCCGAACCGCGCATGCAGCTTCTGCGTGGCGGCATAGACCCCGCCCTTCGGCCCCACATCCTCTCCGCAGACGATCGCGTTGGGATACTGCAACAGCAGGTCCGCCATCGCCCAGCTGATCAGCCTTGCCATATGCTGCGGCTTGTCCATCGCGGCGGCATCGTCGGCAAAAAGCGCAGCACGGTCCTGCGGCGGGGCCAGCGGCCTCTCCACACCTTCGCGCTTCGGCGGCACGATGCTGGCCATCACCGCCGCCGCATCCGGCAGCTTGGGCCGCCGGATCGCCAGCTCCACCTGCCGCTCCAGCGTCGCCTCGATCTCGTCATAGACCGCGCGGACCTCTGGCGCGGTCATCACGCCTTCCTCGATCAGCAGCGCCGCGCTCGCCAGCAGCGGATCGCGCTCTTCCTCGGCCCGCACTTCTTCCTTCGTGCGATAGGAAAGCTGCACGTCGTTCCCGGCATGGCCGTAAAGCCGCACCGTCTTCATGTGCAGGAACACCGGCTTCCTCTGCCGCCGCGCCATCTGTTCGGCCTCGCGCGCCGCACGCATCGTATCGACAAGGTCCGAGCCATCACACCCGATGTAGTGCAGCCCTGCCCGCCCCGAGAAGTTCGCCTCGATCCACCCCGGCGGCGTCCGCGTGGAAATGCCGATGCCATTGTCTTCGCACAGGAAGATGATCGGCATGGGCGTACCCTGGAATGCCGCCCAGCACGCGGTATTGATCGCGCCCAGCGCGGTCGAATGATTGGCGCTGGCATCGCCAAAGCTGCACAACACCACGCCGTCCTTCGACAGAACCGTATCGCTCCAACCCATGCGCCGCGCGATGCCGATGGAGAACGCGGCTCCCACCGCCTTGGGCAGGTGGCTGGCGATGGTCGAAGTCTGCGGCGGGATGAACAGGCGCTTCGATCCCAACACCTTGTGCCGCCCGCCCGAGATCGGGTCTTCCATGCTCGCGGCAAAGCTCAGCAGCATGTCCCACGCCGGGTTCTCGCCCGGCACGCGGTGGGCGCGGTGGATCTGGAACGCAGCGTCACGATAATGAAGGAACGCCATGTCGTCGATGCGCAGCACTTCGGCCAGCACCGCATTGCCCTCGTGGCCCGAGGAGCCGATCGTATAGAACCCCTCGCCCCGCGCCTGCAGCTTGCGGCTCATCCGGTCGAGCTGGCGCGACAGCGCCTGCGAACGGAACAGCGCCGCCGCCCGCTCCGGCGCCAGCCCCACGTCCTTCAGCCCGAGGTTCGAGCGCCTGCGCGCCGTGCCGTTTTCCAGTGCATCAAGGAACTGCCGGTGAACCTGCTCGGCGGCATCAAGCGACATTGCGGATGGTTTCCCTCGTAACGAACCCGCGTGATAGCCGCCCGTCTAGCGCAAGTCCACGACCTCCACCGGCGGCAAGGCCACTGCCCCCGGCTGCTCCCCCCAATGCCGCGCATTGAGCACGCCACCATCGGCGCGCAGTTCGGCCACCAATGCCGTATCGACTTCCGCAAAGACCCATTGCGGCGCCCCTTCCACGCCGATCGCCAGCACGCCATCTTCAGGCATTCCGCGATCCGGTGGCCCATAGACCCCCGCCGCGCCGCGGTTCTCGTCAACGGCAGGAGACCACGCCGCCTCGCCCACGGTCGGCGAATGCACCGCATAGCATTGCCCCTCCAGCGCGCGGGCCAGCGCCCCGATCCGCACGCGCCAGTAGCCATGCAGCGTATCCGTGCACGAAGGCACCAGCAGCACTTCTGTCCCTGCTTCCACGCAGGCCCGCGCCAACAACGGAAACTCGCTGTCATAGCAGATCGAAACCGCCAGCCTTCCCAGCGCCGTATCGAACACCCGCAACGTGGCACCGGCGGCTATGTCCCACTGCTCCCGCTCGAACCGGGTCAT
Source organism: Novosphingobium sp. GW835-FHT14H07 (assembly GCF_058793515.1). Classification (NCBI taxonomy): domain Bacteria; kingdom Pseudomonadati; phylum Pseudomonadota; class Alphaproteobacteria; order Sphingomonadales; family Sphingomonadaceae; genus Novosphingobium; species Novosphingobium sp. GW835-FHT14H07. The sequence goes on along the minus strand of NZ_JBXAFX010000009.1, from coordinate 152,108 downwards.
CACCAGCTTGTCCTGAACCGAGGACTTGCCATTCGGCGCAAACAGCCGCGCGGCATTGCGAAAGCGCCCGTCCGCATCCTTGCGCGGTGCCGAGGCTGCCAGAATATGTAGGCCGGTTCGCGCCGCAAGTTGGCCATGCAGTGCATCTACACGCGGCAGCAGCGCCGAAACCGTCTCGATCGACCCCGCCAGATCGCCCATCGTCGCCGGATCAAGGCTCGCCAGTTCCATCGCCCCATATTCGGGAAACACGGCGAGCTTGGCACCCTGCGCTGCGGCCTCTTCCACCCACCGCGTCAGCTTGTCCTCATACGCCTCCCAGCTGTCCAACCGGTCAATCGGATACTGCGCAGCGGCGACGGTGAAGCTTACCATTGGCGCATCCAATATTGCATGAGGTTGACCCGCTCGGCCTCGTCGCCATGCTCCTTCCACGCAAGCTCGGTGGTCAGGTCCGGAACCACGGCATAGCCGCGCCGCGCCCAGAAGGCATCGAGGGGCGAATAGTCTTGCGGCTTGGCCGGATGGTCGTCAGCCCGCACCACGGCAGCAAAGCAGGCCGCATTCGCCCCGCACGCCACGGCCTGCGCCTCGCGCTGATCGAAGAACGCATGCCCGATCCCGTGCCCGCGATACTCCGGCAGCAGCACGCTTTCGCCGAAATAGAACAGCCGCGCCGTATCGATTCCCCGTGCCTCGAAGGGTCTGCGAAACTCCGCCTTCTGGTGCATCATCGGCGCCGCCGTGGCCGCGCCGACTATCCGCGCCCCATCGAACGCTGCCACCAGCACCGCATCGGGCGCAGCGGCATATTCGGTCAGATAGTCCGCTTCATAGGCCGCATCGCCATCATAGAGATAGGGATAGGCCGCAAAGACCGTGATCCTCAAGGCGGCCAGATCATCCAGCGCCGCCGCGATCTCGTTTCCGGTCAGCGGCCGAACCTCGATCCCCATTACCCGACGACCTGCTTCGTCCAGTCGCCAAGGTTGTAGTACATGGTCAGCCGCGTGATCTTGCCGCCCTCGATCGCGAGGAACGCCCCGGCCGGCAGCACATAGGTCTGCCCGTTGGCCTCGGGCAGTCCTTCGTCGGTCGCCAGATATTGCCCGTGCACCACGAACTCCGCAGCCGCCCGCGTGCCGTCCTCGCTGGCCATCAGCACGATGTCTTCCAGCCGCTCCTTGTAGCAGCGTTCCATGTGCTTCAGAAATTCGGCGAACGCCGCCTTGCCCACAACTCGCTCGCCCTGGTTGATATCGTGCGCCACATCGTCGCTCAGGCACTCGAGCATCCCCTCCCAATGGCCGGCATTGAAGGCGGCGTAATAGCGGGCCAGCAGGGCAATCGCGTCAGTACGGGCGGCAGGGCTGGTCATGACAGGTGTCTCCTTTGCCGTCCGATCTAGCGCCACCCACCCTGCCAATCCAGCACCCTGCCCTGCAAGGCTCCATTGCACAGGTGCGCGGAATTGCACTTTGGCGCGTGTTCGCCTATGGGCGGCAAGAACGCCCCGGCGCTTGCGATGGATTCGCCTCCAACGCGATGCCGGGGTTTTGTATTCTGGCCGGGCCGCTGCCCGGCGCCGTGCAGGAAGACGTTATCATGTCCCGTCGCCGCCAGATCTACGAAGGCAAGGCCAAGATCCTTTACGAAGGCCCCGAACCGGGCACGATCATCCAGTACTTCAAGGATGATGCCACTGCCTTCAACGCGCAGAAGCGCGGCACGATCAACGGCAAGGGCGTGATCAACAACCGCATCAGCGAGTACGTGTTCACGCGCCTCGCCCACATTGGCATTCCCACCCACTTCATCCGCCGCCTGAACATGCGCGAACAGCTCGTGCGCCAGGCAGAGATCATCCCGATCGAAGTGGTCGTGCGTAACATCGCCGCGGGCTCGATCTCAAAGCGTCTCGGCATCGAAGAGGGTGAACCGCTGCCGCACACCCTGATCGAATACTACTACAAGGACGATGCGCTGGGCGATCCGATGATCGCCGAAGAGCACATCGCCTGCTTCGGCTGGGCATCGAACGAGGAAATGCAGGACATCTCCTCGATGGCCATCCGCGTGAACGATTTCCTCTGCGGCATGTTCGCGGCGATCAACATCAGCCTCGTCGATTTCAAGCTCGAATTCGGCCGCATCTGGGACGGCGACTACAGCCGCGTGATCCTCGCTGACGAAATCAGCCCCGACGGTTGTCGCCTCTGGGACATGACCACCGGCGAAAAGCTCGACAAGGACCGCTTCCGCCGCGACCTCGGCGGCGAAGAGGAAGCCTACCAGGAAGTCGCCCGCCGCCTCGGCCTGCTCGAGAACGACGGCGGCCCAAGCGAAGTCTTCGACCTCGGCGCCCACCGCAAGCTCCGCGGGAAGAAGTAAGCTTCAGTCCCTGCGCTGACAAACAAGACCCCCTTCGGCAACGGAGGGGGTTTTTATTTGTGCAGTCCCACCTCAATCCCGCTCGCCCTGAGCCCGTCGAAGGATGCTGGCACTTCCCTATCCCTAACAGCCCATTGCGCCACCGCGCCCAACCGGGCACATCGCTAGGCAATGTTCCTCCACCGCCTGCTTCCCCTCGCCGCAGCTCTCACCCTCGCCGCCTGCGCCGCGCAACCCGCAAGCGTAGATAGCGCGCCAAAACCGACCTGGGCCTTCCAGCAGAGCGACCTGCCGCCCGATCCCGCCTACCGTTACGGCCAGTTGCCCAACGGCATGCGCTTCATCATCCGCCGCAACGCCACGCCCGCCGGCACCGCGCAGGTGCGCATGGACATTGCCACCGGCTCGCTCGACGAGCGCGAGACCGAGCGCGGGTTTGCCCATTTCGTCGAGCATATGGCGTTCAACGGCTCGACCCGCGTGCCCGAAGGCGAGATGGTCAAGCTGCTCGAGCGCAACGGCCTGTCCTTCGGAGCAGACACCAACGCCCAGACCTCGTTCGAACAGACGCTCTATATGCTCGACCTGCCACGCAACGATGCGAAGCTGCTCGACACCGCGCTGATGCTGATGCGAGAAACCGCCAGCGAGCTGACCTTCGATCCGCAAGCCGTTGTGCGCGAACGCGGCGTCGTCCTGTCCGAACTGCGTGACGGGCAAGGCTGGAGCCGCACCAACCTCGAAGACCAGCTCGCGTTCTTCTACCCCGCAGCGACCTACCCCAGGCGCCTGCCCATCGGCACGGTCGAAACACTGAACGCTGCCACCGCCGATGCGCTCAAGGCCTTCTGGGCGCGCGAATACGTCCCGTCGAAGACCACGCTGATCGTGGTGGGCGATTTCGATACCGATGCGGTCGAACAGGCCATCCGCACCCGCTTCGCCGACTGGCAAGCCAAGGCGCAGACCCCGCGCCCCGATCAGGGCAAGGTCGAGCCGAAGCAGAAGGCCAGGGTCGACATCCACCTCGATCCGTCACTGTCCGAACGCGTCACCGCATCGCGGCACGGGGCCTGGCTCGACGAGCCAGACACCATCGCCAACCGCCGCCGCAACCTGCTGCGCCAGATCGGCTACGGCGTCGTCAACCGCCGCCTCGCCCGCCTCAGCCGCGCCATCGACCCGCCGTTCCGAGGGGCGGGCTTCGGCACGAGCGAGGTGTTCAGGATCGGCCGCACCACCAATGTCATCGTCGATACCGTTGACGGCGGCTGGCAGCGAGGCCTCGCCGCCGCAGCCGGTGTCTACGCGCGCGCCCTCGCCACCGGCTTCACTAAGCCTGAGATCGACGAGCAACTGGCCAGCATCCGCACCGGGCTGGAGAACGCCGCCGCCGGGGCCGACACCCGCTCCCACGGCACGCTGGTCGCCGCCGCGCTCGCCCTGATCCGCGATGATCAGGTGCCGACGACGCCGCAATCCGGCCTCGCCCGTTTCAACCAGTTCGCGCCGACGATTACCCCGAAGACCGTCATGGCCGCACTGAAAGAGGAAGCCGTCCCCCTCAAGGACCCGCTGCTCCGCTTCCAGGGCCGCACCGCGCCCAAGGGTGGCGAGGAGGCACTGCGCAAAACCTGGGCCAAGGCCACCCGCGCCAAGGCCCCGGCCGGCGAAGTGCCCGCGCCGATCCCCTTCGCCTACACCGACTTCGGCCCGGCCGGCACCGTCGTGGCGGACACCACCGAACCGCTCTACGGCATCCGCCAAATCCGCTTTGCCAACAACGTCCGCCTCAACCTCAAGCGCACCGACCTCGCCAAGGACCGCATCGACGTCCGCCTCAATCTCGACGGCGGCGAAATGCTCGACACCCCGCAAGATCCCCTCGCCACCGAAATGACCGGCGTCCTCGCCCGCGGAGGCCTCGGCAAGCACAGCGAGGACGACCTCCAGACCCTGCTCGCCGGGCGCTCGGTCGCATTCGGCCTGAGCGCATCGGGCGATACCTTCTCGGCCGATGCGACCACAACCCCGCGCGACCTGACGCTGCAACTGCAGCTCTTCGCCGCGCTGCTGACCGACCCCGGCTACCGCCCCGAAGGCGAAGTGCTGTATCGCCAGAACATCGCCAACTTCTTCGCCCGCCTGCGCTCAAGCCCCAGCGCGGCCCTGTCCAACTCCATCGGCGGCATCCTTTCGGACAACGACCCGCGCTTCACGCTGCAACCGCAATCGGCCTACGCCGCGCTCGGCTATGGCAAGCTCAGGCAAGAGATATCCGACCGGCTCTCCCGCGGTGCGATCGAGATCTCGATCGTGGGCGACATCGACGAAGCAGCGGCGGTCGACGCCGTTGCCCGCACTTTCGGCGCCCTGCCCAAGCGGGAACCCGATTTCCGCGCCTACACCGCCGAACGCCGGCGGGGTTTCACGTCCAGGCGCGGTCTCCAGATCATCCGCCACACCGGCGAGGCCAATCAGGCCGTGGTCCGCTACTCCTGGCCCACCCGCGACGACCGGGACCCGGATGAAGCGATGGCGCTCTCGCTGCTTGCCGAAGTCGCCGGGATCGAAGTGCTCGATACGGTGCGCGAGAACCTCGGCAAGGCATACAGTCCCGGCGCGTCCTCGGCCCTCAGCCGCGTCTGGACCGGCTACGGCACGTTCACGATGAACGCTTCGGTAGACCTCGTCGACGTCGCAGCCACCCGCGCCGCATTGGAAGAAACCGCCCGCGCCCTCATCGCCGCCCCGGTCGATGCAGACGTGCTGCAACGCGCCCGGGCCCCCATGCTCGAACGCATCGACAATTCGTTGAAGACCAACGGCGGCTGGAGCGCGCTGGCCGAACGCGCCCAGACCCAGCCCGAGCGCCTCGCCCGCGCCAAGGCGGCACGCGCCCGGTTGGAAAAGCTCACCGCGACAGATCTGCAGGCCATCGCCCGGCGCTATCTCGTTCCCGAGAAAGCGGTGCAGGTGCTCGTTCTGCCCGAGGGAGCAGCCGTTCCTTGAGCACGAGCGCCGGTTCGCCCACGTCTCAATTGATAAATTTTGGACATAGCCAACCGCAAATATAATCTATTTCTCTAATCTCGCCTCCTTATGCATACGACTGCGCAAATCAAAAGCAGCCGATCAAAGGGAGACAAGAATGAGCAACAAATCAGTCATTCGCTGGACCGTGTCGCTGGCCGCCCTGTGCGCCGCCACCCCGCTTCTCGCTCAGGAAGCGCAGGTTTCAGGCGAAGAACAGGGCATCACCGACATCGTCGTAACTGCACAGCGCCGTGAGGAAAGCCTGCAGCGAGCTGCCGTCGCGGTCACCGCCGTAACCGGGGCAGACATTGCCGAAGCCGGCATCACCGAACTGGTCGATCTCCAGAAGCTCGTGCCCGCCCTGGCCGTTTCGCCGACCGGCGGCACCACCAGCTTCTTCCTGCGCGGCGTTGGCACCAATTCGCAGAACTCGTTCTCGGAAAATGCCGTCGCCTTCAACTTCAATGGTGTCTACGTGGCGCGCCCATCGGCTCCTGCCGGTGCGTTCTACGATCTCGCCCGCGTCGAGGTGGTCAAGGGACCGCAGGGCACGCTTTACGGTCGAAACGCAACTGGCGGCGCCATCAACGTCATCCCGCGCAAGCCCGATCTCGGCAAGTTCGGCGGGGAAGTGCGCGCCGAGTACGGAAACTACGACAGCAAGAAGGCATCGGCCGCGCTCAACCTTCCGATCGGTGATTCCGCGGCCCTGCGCGTCGCCGGGCAGGTCGTGGACCGTGATGGTTTCCTTACCGACGGCTACAACGACGAGAAGGGCGAAGGTGTGCGCGCCTCGTTCCTGATCGAACCGTCGGCGGACTGGTCGGTGCTGTTGGTCGGCGATTATTTCAACCAGCATGGCAAGGGTTGGGGCAGCGTCCTGCTCCCGAGTGCCACGCTGAATGCGCCAGACCTGAATGATCATGTCGGCATTTCCAGCCCCGCCGCGCTGGCCGCGATCCGCAACCTCGCCGCCGGCGTTTTCGCGCCACCGTTCTGCGGCGGCTTCGGCGGGTTCGTGACCAGCGGCTGCATCGATCTTCCGGCAGATACCGGCTTCCTCGACAACAAGTTCTATGGCCTGAGCGCGACGATCGAGGGCGACCTCGGCTTCGGCAAGCTCACGCTCCAGCCGGCCTGGCGCAAGACGGACATCAACTTCGTCACCTATCTCCCGGGCTTCCGCGGGGAAATCACCGAAAAGGCTGAACAGTTCTCGTTCGAAGCGCGCTTCGCGTCGGATCACGATGGCCCGCTCAACTATGTCCTGGGTGGCTTCTATTTCAAGGAAGACCAGAACGCGCTGAACTTCTTCCGCCAGGGTGATCTTTCCACCACGCGCTTCACGCCAAACGTCAACACGGAAAGCCTCGCCGCGTTCGGCCAGTTCACCTACAAGGTCACCGATGCGCTGCGGCTCGTTGCCGGCGGGCGCTATACCAAGGAAACCAAGGATCAGTTGACCGCCACGGTGTCTGGCGGACGGCCCGGACCGGTCAATCCGCCGCTGGGAGCGCCGTTCACCGGCGCACTGGATTTCGAGAAGTTCACGTGGAAAGCCGGCATCGAGTTCGATGCGGGCCCTGCATCGCTTATCTATGCCGATGTTTCGACCGGCTTCAAATCCGGCGGTTTCTTCGTTGCCGCGCCACCGGAAAACACCTTCGCTCCCGAAACGCTCACGGCCTATACGCTGGGCAGCAAGAACCGCTTCTTCGACAACAAGCTGCAGGTGAATGTCGAGGCGTTCTACTGGGACTACACCAACCAGCAGATCACCTTCGTGGGCGGCGTGCGCACGGCGAACAACATTTTCGCCCAGGGTTCGCGCACCGAGAACGCGGGCAAATCCCGCATCTACGGGTTCGAAGCCGAAGTGCGCTTCCAGCCCAGCCGCAACGACCGGTTCGATCTCAATCTGCAGTACCTGAATGGCAAGTACAACAGCCTCAGGACGGCCAACTTCTCGCCCACGGGTGCGCCGGTGGCCACTGGCTGTACCACGCTGGGCAGCCGCCTCGCCAACCCGGGCGTCCCGGGCAACAATGCGCGCTTCTATGATATCGACTGTTCGGGCAAACCAGCCGTAAACGCGCCGAAGTGGTCGCTGGGCCTCGGATACGAACGCGGGTTCGACCTGTCCGATTCCATGCGCCTGCTGCTCGGTGGCCGGACCTCGATCGAATCCGGTCGCTTCCTCAATCCGAACTATCGCCCGGAAGAACGGCAAGGCGGCTTCATGATGTCCGATGCCTACCTCACGCTCGAGGGCGATGGTGGCCGCTGGACGCTCACCGGCTTCATCAACAACATCGAGGATGAAGAAGTGATCGTGCGATCCGGTTCAAGGCCAATTCTCGACTTCTCCGTCGCGACGCTTGCTCCGCCCAGAACCTATGGCATCCGCATGGGATACACCTTCTGATGCGATTGGCCATCATCGCCGGCATCGCCGTTGCTCTGGTCACGTCCGGAGAAGTCGCCCAGGTCGCGGCACATGAGTCATCTGAAAGTGGCTCACGCTTCATCACGCTTGGCACGATGGGCGGGCCGGTCGGTGATGGCCGCCGTTCTCAACCGGCCAACGCCCTCGTCGACGGGAAGGATCTCTATGTCGTCGATGCGGGCGATGGCGTCGTGCAGCAGATGGCCAAGGCCGGCCTGGCGCTGCCGAACGTCAAGGCAGTGTTCCTCAGCCATCTGCACGCCGATCATACGGGCGGCCTCTCCGCGCTTCTGGCGCTGCGCAACCAGACCCTGGTTGCGCAGAAGCTGACGATCTACGGCCCGCCCGGAACGCGGGAAATGGTCGATGGCATGGTAGCCTCGATGCGGCCCGCTGCTCGCGCGGGATACGGAATACCGGGCAAGCCCTGGCCCGATCCTGCAGGGACAGTCGCCGTCGTGGAAATGGGCGATGGGTTCAAGGCCAGCGTGGGCAACATTGTGGTCCGCGCAGCGCAGAACACCCACTATGATTTCGCCCCCGGCAGCGAGGAAGACCGATCCTTCAAGTCGCTTTCCTTCCGGTTCGATTTGCCCGGGCGCTCCATTGCCTATACCGGCGATACCGGCCCGTCCGCCGCCGTCGAGAAGCTGGCGGCTGGGGCAGACCTGCTCGTGAGCGAAATGATCGACATTGATTCGACCATGGCAACGGTCGCCCGCAACTCGCCGAACATGCCGGAAAAGGCGAAGGCGGATCTGGTCCGGCACCTGACCACGCACCATCTCGCCCCGCCAGACGTCGGCAAGATGGCCAGGCATGCCGGGGTCAAGGCCGTGGTCGTCACGCATTTCGCGGGCGGCAGCACAAGCGCCGCGCACGTCGAAGGCGTCACGGCCGGCGTCCGCGCCGAATACGCGGGCCCTGTAACGATCGCCAGCGATCTCGATAGCTTCTAGGATCCACGTCCGGGGGCCATTATCGCCGCAGGCGGAACGCGCCCCTTTCTTCCCCCCCTCCCGCAGGCGGGAGGGGGCGGGGGTAGGCCCCCAGCACCCAGCTCCCCGCCCTACCCGGTCGTCAGCCCGTAAAGCACCAACGCCGCCTGGTTCTCGGCCATCCAGTCCACGTTCAGCGGCTCTGCTCCCACCGGTTCGAACACGTTGCGCCACAGTGCGGCAAAGATGATTCCTCCTGCCACGCATTGTGCCGCCGTCTTCGGATCGGGGCAGGCAAACTCGCCCCGGGCAATGCCATGGGCAATCAGCCGCTCGATCGCGCCAAGGATGCATATCATTGCGGTTTCGTGGTAAAATCGGGCAAGTTCGGGGAAATTGCGGCCCTCGCCCACGATCAGGCGCGGCAGGAAGGCCATTTCCGGGCTGGCGATGCGCTTGATCGCGTTCTTCACGAAGGCCCGCAGCAATGCCGGCGCGGGCAGGCTGCCGTAGTCGCTCGGCAGCAGCGACGGCATCATTTCGGTGATGACTTCCGACACCAGCGCACGGAACAGCGCGTCCTTGCTGTCGAAGGCGAGGTAGAGCGCCGCGCGGCTGATGCCGACGCGCCTGGCCACGTCCTCCATGCGTGCGGCGGCAAAGCCCCGTTCGGCAAATTCCTCGCGCGCAGCGTCCAGAATGCGCTCGCGTCTGTCTGCTGGCGTAACTCGTGGCATGGCCGCAAAATAACTGACACGTCAGTCATGTAAAGCGGTAAAAGTCCGGTGGCAGGGTTTCCGGATGCGTTGCGTGGGGTGCAGTTATGGTGTCCAGGCCGCCCTGCCACCGAAAGGAGATTTCTCCTTGCGGAGTAAGGCCTTGATGCCATCTTTCTGCGGCTTCGTCTCAGCGTTTTCCTACGTAAGCGTTTTGTGCTATATCCGGAAAACTGGCGGTTTACCGGGGGTCCCGGCCCATCCCTCAGTGCGCCCGCGTGCCTTTGCCGAAGTTTCTCCGGACAGTGTAAACCCCGTAAACCCTTCGCCTTGCTCTTTCGGCTCTCCCGATGCATAGGCGCCCCCAAGATTCTCCAGCATTCAGGTTCCGAAAGGCCCCGCCGATGAAGGTCCGCGTCATTGTCACCCTCAAGAACGGCGTCCTCGACCCCCAAGGCCGCGCCATCCACCACGCGCTTGAAGGCCTTGGTTTCGAAGGCGTGAACGACGTGCGCGCCGGGCGGGTCATTGAACTCGACGTGGCAGACACCACTTCGGATGCAGCGCTTGACGAGATGTGCAGCAAGCTCCTCGCCAACATGGTGATCGAGAACTACCGCATCGAAAAGGCCGCCTGAGCTTAGGAACCCGCGCCATGGCTTTCACCTCCGCCGTCATCACCTTCCCCGGCTCGAACTGCGATCGCGACATGGCGGTGGCGATCGAGCAGGTCTGCGGCGGCACGGTCCATCGCGTCTGGCACGGCGATGCCGACCTGCCTGAAAATCTCGATTTCATCGCCCTGCCCGGTGGCTTCTCCTATGGCGACTACTTGCGCTCCGGCGCGATGGCGGCACGCTCACCGGTGATGCAGGCGGTAGTGCGCGCGGCTGAGCGAGGCGTGACCGTGCTCGGCGTATGCAACGGCTTCCAGGTGCTGACCGAGGCTGGTCTCCTGCCCGGCGCGCTGATGCGCAACGCCGGCATCCGCTTCGTCTGCCGCGACGTGAAGCTGACGGTCGAGAACAACCAATCGCTGTTCACCGCGGGCTATGACGCTGGCCAGCAGATCACGATCCCCGTCGCGCACCACGACGGCAACTTCTTCGCCGACGACGCGACGCTGGACCGGCTCGAAGGCGAAGGCCGCGTCGCGTTCCGTTATGCAGAGGCCGTCAACGGCTCGGCGCGCAACATCGCGGGCGTCCTCAATGATCGCGGCAACGTGCTGGGCATGATGCCGCACCCCGAGCGCATGATCGAAGCGGCGCAGGGTGGTTCGGACGGCCGCGCGCTGTTCGAAAGTGTCGTGCGCGGGCTCGTCGCCGCCTAACCTGCGGCCCGCTCCTTGAAGCGGGTCTGGCCAAACAGGGCCAGTGCATCGGTCCGGTTCATCGGTCGGCCGAAGTAGTAGCCCTGGATCTTCTTGGCACCGAGACGGCGGATGCATTCGAGTTCGGCCTCGGTCTCGACGCCCTCGGCCGTCGTCGACATTTCCAGCGCGTCGGCCATGGCCACGACGGCGCGGACAATGGCAAGGCTCTCCGGATTGTCCTTGGCCGCGCCCTGCACGAAGCTGCGATCGACCTTGATCGTCGAGAAGCGCATCTTCCTGAGGTAGCCCAGCGACGAGTAGCCGGTGCCGAAATCGTCGAGCGCGACGCCGCAGCCGATGCCCATGAGGTTCTCGAGCGTCATCTGCGCCGTAGTACCATCGCGCACGAAGATGCTCTCGGTCACCTCGATCTCGAGCCGGTGCGGCGAAAGGCCGGTCGATGCGAGCGCGCCGACGACGGTTTCGGCAAAATAGGGATCGAGCAACTGTTCGCCGGACACATTGACCGCGATCTTGACATGCTCGGGCCAATTCCTCGCCTCGGCGCAGGCAGTACGCAGGACCCAATCACCGATCGGGACGATCAGGCGAGTGTCCTCGGCCAGCGGAATGAACTTGGCCGGGCTGACGAAGCCGTGCTCGGTGCTGTTCCACCGGATCAACGCCTCGAAGCTCAGCACCTGCTCGGTCGTCGCATCGACGACAGGCTGGTACATCAGCGAGAACTCGTTGCGCTCAAGCGCGTGGCGCAGCGAGAATTCGAGCTTGCGGCGTTCCTCGGCGTGGGCGTGCAGCGAAGGCTCGTAAGTACAGTGCCGCCCACCGCCCTCATCTTTGGCGCGGTAGAGCGCAAGGTCGGCGTTACGCAGCAGGGTCTCGACCGTCGAACCATCACGCGGCCCGATCGCCGAGCCGACGCTGGCACCGACATAGAGCATGTGGTGATCGATCTCGTAGGGCTGCGAGAGCGTAGAGATGATTGCCACGCTGAGATCGGTGACGCGCGCCTCGTCGGCCGCATCGCGGATGACGACAGCGAACTCGTCGCCCCCCAGACGTCCGCAGACCTCGCCTTCCTGCATGATCAGCTTGAGCCGATCCGAGACGAGGGCAAGCAACTGGTCACCGACGAGGTGGCCGAGCGTATCATTGATCGCCTTGAAGCGGTCTAGGTCAATCATCAGGAAAGCGCAGCGCGTGCGCCACTTCTCGGCATAGCCCATCGCCTCGCCGAGGGCCTCGGTCAGCATCAGGCGGTTGGGCAGGCCGGTCAGCGTATCGTAGCGCGCAAGGTAGGCGATCTTTTCGGCGCTTTCGCGCTGCTCGGTCACGTCCGACCCGACTCCGCGGAAGCCGACGAAAGTGCCGTTTTCATCGAACTTGGGCGAAGCCGACAGCTCCCACCAGCGATAGCCGCCATGGAGCGACACGCGCACAAGCAGGTTGGAGAAGCTTTCGCGGCGCTTGAGGCGCTCGGCCAGATCGTGGAGGCTGGAATGGAAGTGGCCGGAATCCCAGGCTGGCCCTGCGACAAGCTGGATCAACGGCTTGCCGTCGACATCCTCGGGGTCCTCGCCCAGCGCAAAGGCAAAACGCGGGCTGACCGAGCGGACCCGGCGGTTGGCATCGACCTGCCAGAGCCAGTCGGCGTCTCCTTCCTCGAATTCGCGCAGCAGCAGCGACACGACTTCGGCCTTCTCCGCCATGCCTGCTTCGGCGACCCGCGCGCCAAGGAAAGTGCGCGCGGCCTCGACCCCGCCGACGCTGACGATCAGCACGAAAGCGACCGCAACCGCTGCGGCGATGTATTCCCCCCAGAACAGGAATGCAGCTATGCCCGACAGACCGACAATCCCGCCGAACATCACTGTTGCCATCGGCATGGCGGCAAATGTCACGGCCATGCCGGTCATCAGCATGGCAAGGACTGTCCACAGCGTCATGCGCTGCGCCTGATCTCCGAACGGGGAGAAGGCCAGCATGGGGATGGCCCAGATCAATGCAACGAACAACGAGCTGATAGTCTGCCGGTGCATCTCCTGACGGCTTACCCGCCGCCGGTCCGCATCGATAAGTGTGCGATCGAACCTTGCGCCGGAGATAAGGACGCCAATCAGCAGCGCCATCCAACCAACCAGAAACGCGACGTGGACTTCGCCAGCATAGGTCTGCAGAACGAGTAGGGCCGCCATTGCGTGAGCGACAAGCCGGGCGAACGTCAACTTCGCGAGGCTGGAGTACTGCAAGCCGCGCAACCTGCCCCAATCGCCTTCGACCGGATCACGCAATCCGATCACGGCAAGGATCGGCAGCTTCACCGGTAAAGCATCGGGTTCGGGCGCGTTGGGGTTCGTCACGATGGTTGAATTACAAGGAATTCATTATCCAATCGTAAGCAGCGGTAAACTTTGGCGTACCACCAACCACGCAAAAAAGGCCCGCCGCGCCTGGCATGAGGCGCGACGGGCCGGACTTTCCTCCCCAGGAAAGGTCCTGTCAGGCAGCGAAGAATGTTAACGCCGTGAAGTGTTAACGACCGAGGGCGCTGCCAAGCCGGTGGTAAAGGTTCGAGAACTTGACCGATTCGGGCTGGTCCTCGATTGCCTTCAGGTAGTGCAGTACGGCTTCGCGGATCAGCTTGAAGTCCTCGGTCGAGAGGACCGCGCGGGCACGTGCAGGTTCAGCCATGGTGGGTCTCCTTCTTGGATCTTCGAGGCTTGATTGCCGCGAGGATTTGCTTGGGTGGGAGGGGGAAGCCCCTCCCCAACCCCTCCCTTGCAGGGAGGGGCTTTCTGCAATTCGCAGGTTACGCTGCGAACTGGTTCATCGTGTTGTGGGCGCCGCCAGCCTTCAGCGCTGCTTCACCGGCGAAGTATTCCTTGTGGTCGTCACCAATGTCGGAGCCGGCCATGTTCTGGTGCTTCACGCAAGCGATCCCCTGGCGAATTTCCTCGCGCTGAACCTGCTTGACGTAGCCGAGCATGCCCTCTTCGCCGAAGTAGCGCTTGGCGAGGTTGTCAGTGCTGAGCGCAGCCGTGTGATAGGTCGGCAGCGTGATCAGGTGGTGGAAGATGCCCGCCTGCGCCGCAGCGTCGCGCTGGAAGGTACGGATGCGCTCGTCAGCTTCGATCCCAAGCTCGGTGCCGTCATAGTCAACGCTCATCAGCTTGGCGCGATCGTAGGCCGAGACGTCCTTGCCCGCTTCGACCATGGCATCATAGACCTGCTGGCGGAAGTTCAGCGTCCAGTTGAACGACGGGCTGTTGTTGTACACCAGCTTGGCGTTCGGGATCACTTCGCGGATGCGGCTGACCATGCCGCCGATCTGGCCGATGTGCGGCTTTTCGGTTTCGATCCAGAGCAGGTCGGCGCCGTTCTGCAGGCTCGTGATGCAGTCCAGCACGCAACGGTCCTCGCCGGTTCCGCTGCGGAACTGGTAGAGGTTCGAAGGCAGGCGCTTCGGCCGCATCAGCTTGCCGTCGCGAGCGATCAGCACGTCGCCGTGGCCGAGGTTGGCGGCATCGACCTCCTCGCAATCGAGGAAGCTGTTGTACTGGTCGCCGAGGTCGCCCGGCTCCTTCACGTAGGCGATCTGCTTGGTCAGGCCGGCGCCCAGCGAGTCGGTGCGGGCAACGATCACGCCATCATCGACGCCGAGTTCCATGAAGGCGTAGCGGACCGCGCGGATCTTCGCGAGGAAGTCCTCGTGCGGAACGGTGACCTTGCCATCCTGGTGGCCGCACTGCTTTTCGTCCGAGACCTGGTTCTCGATCTGGATGCAGCAGGCGCCTGCTTCGATGAACTTCTTGGCGAGCAGGTAGGTCGCCTCCGCATTGCCGAAGCCTGCGTCGATATCTGCGATGATCGGAACCACGTGGGTTTCGAATTCGTCGATCTTGTGCAGAAGGCGGTGGGTATTGACCGCGTCGCCCGCCTTCTTGGCAGCATCGAGATCGCGGAACAGCATGCCGAGCTCGCGAGCGTCAGCCTGCTTGAGGAAGGTGTAGAGTTCTTCGATCAGCGCCGGAACGCTGGTCTTCTCGTGCATCGACTGGTCGGGCAGCGGGCCGAATTCGCTGCGCAGCGCGGCGACCATCCAGCCCGAGAGATAGAGGTAGCGGCCCTTGGTGGTGCCGAAGTGCTTCTTGATGGAGATCATCTTCTGCTGGCCGATGAAACCGTGCCAGCAGCCGAGCGACTGCGTGTAGTTCGCCGGATCAGCGTCGTAAGCTTCCATATCGCGGCGCATGATCTTCGCGGTGTAGCGGGCGATGTCGAGGCCGGTGTGGAAGCGGTTCTGCAGGCGCATGCGGGCCACGCTCTCGGGCTCGATGCCATCCCAGGTCTGGGCGAAAGGCGCGATGGCCTTGCCTGCTTCGACGATCTTGCTGTGGTAGGTCATGTCCCGTGTTCCCTCACGTGGTGTGCGTCTGTGTGAGATCGGGGTAACGCGCGAATCGCTGATACGGAACGGCGCGCGGAGTGATGTTGTCAAACTTTACAGGATATGCTTGTAAAGTTGTGTAGTCACTACAAGAGGCGTGTGAAGTGTCGACAAGACCGTTGTATCTGGGGCCGCGGCTCAAGCGCATCCGTCGCGAACTTGGGCTGACGCAGCAGGCGATGGCCGACGAACTTGGCATTTCGCCGAGCTACATCGCGCTGATCGAGCGGAACCAGCGGCCGCTGACGGCAGACCTGCTGCTGCGGCTGGCACGGGCCTACAAGCTGGACATGGCGGACCTCGCCAGCGACGAGCGCGACGACTATGCGCGGCGCCTGACTGATGCCTTGCGCGATCCGATCTTCACCGACATCGACCTGCCGGCACTGGAAGTGTCGGACGTGGCGGCCAGCTTTCCGGGTGTGACCGAGGCGTTGCTACGGCTTTACGGTGCGTGGCAACGCGAGCAGCAGGCATTGGCCGAGCAGCGCAGTGCTGTTCCAGGCACCGGGGCGAGCGATCCGGTGGGCGAGGCACGGCGCTTTGTGGCAGCGTGGCGCAACTATTTCCCGGCGATCGATTCGAAGGCGGAGGAGCTTTCGGACGAAATCGCGAAGGCGGGCGGCGCAGCGGAATGGCTGCGGCTGCGCGGCGTGCGGGTACGCTTCCTGCCGCCCGACGTGATGATGGACGCAGTGCGCCGCTATGACCGGCACAACGAGCAATTGCTGATTGATGACACGCTGTCGCCATCGGGGCGAGCGTGGCAACTGATGCAGCACATTGCCTATACCGCGCTGCGGAGTGAGATCGCGGGCGTGATCCGGGGGGAAAGCTTTGCCAGCGAGACGGCGGCGCAATTGGTGCGGCGGGCGCTGGCGGGTTACGCGGCGGCGGCGCTGGTGATGCCCTATGACCGGTTTGCAAGGGCAGTGGATGCCCGCAGGTACGACATCGAAGCGCTGTCCGGGCAGTTCGGCGCGAGTTTCGAGCAGGTGGCGCACCGGCTGACCACGCTGGGCCGTCCAGGGCAGGAGCGCGTGCCGTTCTTCTTCATCCGCGTCGATACGGCGGGCAATGTGTCGAAACGGCTGGACGGCGCGGGCTTTCCCTTTGCCGCGCATGGCGGCGGGTGCCCGCTGTGGAGCGTGCACGAATGCTTCCGCACGCCGGGCGAGATCGTGACGCAGTGGGTGGAGCTGCCGGACGGGCAGCGCTTTTTCTCGCTGGCGCGGACGGTGACTTCGGGCGGTGGCGGGTTCGGGCGGGCGCGATGGACACGCGCGATCGCGCTGGCCTGTGCGGCCGAGCACGCACCGCGACTCGTCTATGCGGCGGGGGCTGACCCAAAGGCGGTGGAAGCAACGCCGATCGGGGTGACCTGCCGGCTGTGCCACCGCGCGCAATGCACGGCGCGGGCCGAGCCGCCGATCGGGCGCGAGATCCTGCCCGACGACTACCGGCGCGGGGCCGAGCCCTTCAGCTTTGCGGAGAGTTGAGCCAGTAGCGGATTACCACGGCGACCGCGCCGAGCGTCAGCACGCTGCCCAGCCAGATCGCCGCCATCCAGCCCAGACGCTGCCACAGGGGCTTTGCCTCGGCCCGCTCCGCACCATCGAGGCGGGGGTCAATGATAGCCATGTTCGCCCACCTTGCCCCGGAAGACCCAGTAGGCCCAGCCCGTATAGGCGAGGATCAGCGGCATGATCAGGCCGACGCCGATGAGCATGAAGACCTGTGAGCGCTCCGGCGCGGCAGCGTCCCAGATCGAAATGCTCTGTGGCACGACCCATGGCCACATCGAGACGCCCAGCCCGATCATGCCGAGCAGGAACAGGCCGAGCGCGTAGAGGAACGGACGCACGGCGTGGCGCTGTTGGAGCGAGCGCAGGAGCGAGATGGCGAGTGCTGCCGTCGCCAGCGGAACCGGTGTAAGCCAGAAGACCATCGGTTCGGTGAACCAACGCTGGAAGTACTGTCCCGCAAGGAACGGAGTGGCGAGGCTGACAGCAGCCATGAGCGCCAGCGTGGCCCAGGCGGCGCGGCGGGCGAAGGCGAAGGCCTTGTCCTCGGCGCGGCCCTCGACCTTGATCGCCAGCCAGCAGGCGCCGAGCAGCGCATAGCCCGCGACAACTCCCGCACCGGTCAGGAGCGAATAGGGTGACAGCCAGTCGAGCCAGCCCCCGGCATAGGCCCTCCCCTCAACGTGGATGCCCTGCAGCAGCGCGCCGAGGGTGATGCCTTGTGCGAGGGCCGCGACAAGCGAGCCGGCGAAGAAGGCACGGTCCCAGAACGCGCGATGGCGGGGATCGCGCCAGCGGAACTCGAAAGCGACGCCGCGGAAGACGAGGCCGAGGAGCATGGCGATGATCAACGGGTAGGTCGCCGGCAGGATGATCGCATAGGCCAGCGGGAAGGCGGCGAGCAGCCCTCCTCCGCCCAGCACCAGCCAGGTCTCGTTGCCGTCCCACACCGGGGCGATGGCATTCATCGCCTGATCGCGCTCGGCGCCTTCGTCAAACCAGGGGAAGAGAATGCCGATGCCGAGGTCGAAACCGTCCATCACGACATACATCAGCACGGCGAAGGCGATGATCAGGGCCCAGATGACAGTGAGGTCGATCATTGCACTTCCTCCTGCTGCTGAGCGGGCGTGATCCCGGCAGAGCGGATCGGGGCGCGCTCTTCCTGTTCCGGGCCCGGCTCGTGCGGATGTGGCGCGTCCTTCATGAGATGCAGGATGTACCACGTGCCGATGCCGAAGACCGCGAAGTAGACGACGACGAAGGCGGCGAGCGAGGTGGCGACGGCAGGCGCGGCGATCGGGCTGACCGAATCTGCGGTGCGCAGCAGGCCGTAGACTGTCCAGGGCTGGCGGCCGACCTCGGTCGTCACCCAACCGGCGATCACCGCGATGAAGCCCGAGGGCCCCATCAGCACGGCAAGGCGGTGGAGCAGCGGCCAGTCGTACAACTTCTTGCGCGTGCGGGCGAGCAGGCTCCACAGGCCGAGGCCGAGCATGAGAAAACCGAGGCCGACCATGATGCGGAATGACCAGAAAACGATCCACACCGGCGGCCGGTTGTGCGGCGCGATGGTGTCCAGTCCCGCGAGGGGGGCGTCGGGATCATGCTTCAGGACAAGGCTCGAGGCCTTGGGGATGCCGATGGCGTAATCGAGCTTCTGGTCCTTGTCGTTCGGAATGCCGAACAGGTAGAGCGGTGCGCCTTCAGGGTGGGACTGGTAGTGCCCTTCCATGGCCATGACCTTGGCGGGCTGGTGCTCGAGCGTGTCGAGGCCATGCATGTCGCCGACGAAGATCTGCACCGGCGCGACGATTGCGGCCATCCACATCGCCATCGAGAACATCTTGCGGGCGTGAAGGTTTGCGCGGTCACGAAGCAAATGCCACGCGCCGACTGCGCCGACGACGAAAGCCGTGGTCAGGTATGCAGCAATCACGGTGTGGACGAGGCGATAGGGGAAGCTGGGGTTGAAGATGATCGCCGCCCAGCTTGGACCGGGCAGGAACTCGCCATTGGGCCCCATCTCGAACCCGGTGGGCGTCTGCATCCAGGAATTGACCGAGAGAATCCAGAACGCCGATATGAAGGTGCCGATGGCCACCATCAGCGTGGCGGCAAAGTGCAGTCCCCTGCCGACCCGGTTCATGCCGAACAGCATCACGCCAAGGAAGCCAGCCTCGAGGAAGAAGGCGGTGAGAACCTCGTAGGCCATGAGGGGCCCGATCACGCCGCCGACCTTGTCGGAAAAGACCGACCAGTTGGTGCCGAACTGGTAGGACATGACCAGACCCGAGACCACGCCCATCGCGAAGGCGACGGAGAAGATCTTCAGCCAGTAGCGGAACAGGTCGAGATAAAGCTGCTTGCCGGTCTTCAGCCAGAGTGCCTCAAGCACGGCGAGATAGCTGGCGAGGCCGATCGAAAAAGCCGGGAAGATGAAGTGGAAGCTCACCGTGAAGGCGAACTGCATACGCGCCAGAACCAGCGCGGTCGTTTGGCTGTCCATACCTGCGAACACGTTTATCTCCCCTGCACGGGATCGGGCGTCTTCTCGTGGCGCCTCAATCACTTCCTAGCCATATATGAGCATGAGCTAAAGTGATATTCCCGAAGCAGCGCTTGCAGTTTCTGCATCCTGAAAACCGCTGTGCAAGCGCGCCGTTCCTCCAAACTTGCAGCATGTGGCCTTGGGGGCTATCGGCGCGCATCCCGCCCGCCTTCGCAGGGCCGAAGAAAGCACCGCCGTTGTCCAAGATCATCCCGCTTGCCGATGTCGATCCCGCGCTGGTCGAGCAGTTGCTCGATGCTGCGTTCGAGCCGACGCGGCACCAGCGAACCGCCTACAAGGTGCGCGAGGGCATGGAATGGCTGCCAAACCTGTCGTTCGCCGCGCTCGACGACGAGGACATGCTGGCGGGCACGATCCAGTGCTGGCCGGTGGCGCTCACCGATGACAGTGGCCGCATGCATCCGATGATCATGGTCGGCCCGGTGGCGGTCATGCCGCATCTTCAGGGCGAAGGCTTCGGCAAGGCGCTGATGACGGCGGCGCTTACCGCGATCGATCCGCGCGCGCCGCTGCCGCAAGTGCTGATCGGCGATCCCGAGTATTACGAGCGCTTCTTCGGCTTCAGCAACGCCCAGACTGGCGGATGGCGCCTGCCGGGGCCGTACGAGCAGCATCGCCTGCTGTGCCGCACCGCCAATCCTGCCGTCCTGCCGCAAGAGGGCATGTTGGGGCCTTGGCGGCGCTGATCCGATCTGGCATCGGCAAACGGTGCCTTACACTCCCCCGCCCGAACTCGCATCCTTGAGCCTTGCCGAACTTGCTGCGCAGGTTGCTGCGCGCAAGCTGCCGCCCATCAACCAGTGGAGCCCGCAGGAGATCGGAGACAGCGAAATGCGCATCGCCGCAGATGGCCGCTGGTTCCATCAGGATGGCGAAATCCGGCGTCCAGCAATGGTGCGCGCGTTTTCCTCGCTGTTGACGCGCGACGAGCAGGGCCAGCACTGGCTGGTAACGCCGTTCCAGAAGCTGGCGATCGCTGTGGAGGACGCCGCCTTCCTGGCGACTGACATGCAGGCCAAGCTGGACCCCGAGGGGCGCACGGCATTGGCCTTCCGGCTCAATAGCGACGATCTGGTGGTCTGCGGGCCGGACCATCCGCTGCGGGTCGCGGGCACGACTGACATCCCGGCCTTCTACCTCGCCGTCCGAAACGGAACGGAGGCACGGCTCAACCGCAGCACCTACGGACAGCTCATCGATCATGCCCTGTCTCTGGGCAGCGCTGACCTTGCCGTGGAAAGTCTTGGCCAACGCTTCGTGCTGGTGCCCGGCACATGAATTTGCTGACAAGGCTTACGGACCTGTATGCCGAAGGACACCGGGAGCCTGCCAAGGAGCTCTACGAAGACTGGCGCCCACTGCCCGAGCACGGTTTGCGCCCTGCCGCTGTACTGATTGCGGTGACCGAGCGACAGAACCATCCGGATGGCCCCGGGGTTCTCCTGATCCACCGGCCTTCGCACATGCGCGCGCATCCGGGACAAGCCGCTTTTCCGGGCGGCAAGCTCGATCCCGGCGAGACCCCGGTCGAGGCAGCCCTGCGCGAAGCCAACGAGGAATTGGGCATCCGGCCGGAAGACGTGTCCGTGATCGGCGAAACCGACCGGTTCCGCACGGGCACGGGTTATGACATCACGCCCGTGCTGGCGCTGGTGCCGCCGGATCTGCCGCTTCAACCCAATCCGGCGGAAGTGGCGAGCTGGTTCGAGCCCCCTTTGGGCTTCCTTCTCGACCCGATGCGGCATGTCTGGCAATCGGCGGAATGGAACGGGCGCAAGGGGCGCTTCATCGAGATCCTTTGGAACGAGCATCGCATATGGGGCGTGACGGCGGCGATCATTTCCAACCTGGCAAAGCGGATCAGCTGGCATGACTGAGCGCCTGCCCGCCGCTGCGTGGACAAGACGCGAGGACCTCGCCGCCCTTGTAACCGCGCTCGATCCGCATGCCGAGGGCAACTGCCGGTGGGTGGGCGGCGTGGTGCGCGACACGATTCTCGGCCATGCCCCGAAAGACGTGGACATGGCCACGACGCTGCTGCCGGAGGAAACCGCCGCCCGGCTTGGCCAGGCCGGGATCAAGGCCGTGCCGACGGGCATTGCCCATGGCACGATCACTGCGGTTCTCGACGGTGGCACAGTGGAGATCACCACGCTGCGTCGCGACGTTTCCACCGATGGCCGCCATGCGACGGTGGCATTTTCCACCGACTGGCGCGACGATGCAGCCCGCCGGGATTTCACGATCAACGCGCTTTACGCCGATCCGCGTAGCCTGGAACTGTTCGACTATCACGGCGGCCTTGCGGATCTGGCCAATCGGCAGGTGCGTTTCATTGGCGATGCCCGCGAGCGCATCCGCGAAGATTACCTGCGCATCCTGCGTTACTTCCGCTTTCAGGCCCGCTTTGGCTCCATTCCCGCAGACAAGGCTTCAGAGGAAGCCGTTTCCGAGCTTGCCGCGGGATTGAAAGGGCTTTCTCGCGAACGTGTCGGCTGGGAGCTGATGAACCTGCTGGGCCTGCCAGATCCCGCGCCGACCGTCCGTCGCATGGCCGAACTCGGCGTTCTGGCCCATGTCCTGCCAGAGGCAACCGAGGCTGGCCTGGCATTGCTGGATACCCTTATCGACAACGAGCAGGCTGCCAGAGCGCAGGCCGTGGCGCTGCGTCGTCTTGCCGCGCTCCTGCCGGCGGACCCGGCTCTTGCCGAACAGGTTGCCGCCCGACTGCGCCTTTCCATTGCCCAGCGCAAGCGGCTTGCCATTGCTGCCGCCCGCGACGGCGAAGAGACCGATGCGCGTGCCCTTGCCTACCGCGTGGGTATCGAGGAAGCGCGTGACCGGCTGCTGCTGGCAGGTCAGGCAACGGCTCCGCTGGAGGGGTGGAACGTGCCCCAGCTGCCGATCAAGGGCGGGGACATTGTTGCCCGCGGCATAAAGGCGGGCCCGGAGGTTGCGCGCATTCTTCGTCAGGTGGAAGCGCGGTGGATCAAAGCGCAGTTTCCGGACGCCGGGCAAGTCTTCGCAATGCTCGATGAAATCGTGGCGCATACCAGCGCACAAGGCGGTTGAAGGTCTGAGCCGCGCTGACAACGCCAGGCATCGGCCTGGCCCGCGCGAAATGCCTGTGGCGATCGGCAGCGATCCTTGCCCGCGCGTTCCGCCCGATGACAAGCTTGCGCGCATCCGGCACGAAGTTCGTGGAATCCTGCCAGAAGGCGCGGCAGGCGGTTGCGTAGAACATGGGCCGTGGCTCGGCGCTGTTGTTGGGCTGTCCGCGATGCCGGACCCGGAAATCCCAGATCATGCAATTGCCGCGCAGCACGGCGTTCCACACCGAGCCATCTGCAGTCTCAGGTGATTGCAAGATACGGTGCGTGCCCGGCAGGAATTCGGTCGAGCCGTTGACTTCGTCAACATCGACGAGCGGGATGGAAATCGTCAGCGCAAATGGCGGCAGCATCGCTGCAATCGTCTTGTCCTCGAACAGATGCGGACTGTCGGAGTGCAGCTTCTGCACCGTGGAACCCGGAAAGGAGCTGATGACGCCGAAGGATTCGTAGACCCAATTGTTGCCCAGGGCTTTGTCCAGCAAGGCAAGCAGCGCCGGGTTTTGCAGAAGGTCGATGCAGCCCGCCATCCTGCCGGCGATCGGGACAAGGCCGTTGATCCGCTTCGTGCCAACCACCCAGATGTCCTCCGGGAGCGGAGCGCGCGTGTCGAACGCGCCGGGAATGGATTGGCGCAGGGCCAGGGCCAGTTCGTCAATCCGCTGCGCAGGCCAAAGCCCTTCGAGGGCGACCACCCCGTCTCTTGACAACGCCTCGGCAGCCTCATCCGCGGCCTCTCCGCCGAAACGCGAGATGCCTGCGGTCATGTCAGCCCTTCCACTCGCGACGTTCTTCGGCAGCACGAAGCACCTCGTAGGACACCTGCAGCTTCTGGAACTGCTCTGCCGCGGCCTTGTCGCCGGGCCGCACATCGGGGTGGACTTCTTTGGCCCTGGAGCGCCAGGCCTTCTTCACCGCGTCGAAATCGGCATCCGGATCGAGGCCAAGGGTTTCGAGGGCGCGCAGTTCGTCCCGGCTGCGCGTGCCATCGCCAGAACCGCCCCATTCGGCCCATGCAGCCTGGCGAAAACCAGAGGCTTCGCCACGCTCTTCGGCTTCGCGACGTTCGGCCTCTTCCTTGTCCAGCCCTTCGAAGTAGTTCCAGCCCTGATTGTATTCCGCCGCGTGCTGCTGACAGAAATACCAGCGTTCGGGGTTGTTGGGGGACTTGGGCGCCGGGCAATCGCCCTTCTGGTCGCATCCCGCACGGTCGCACAGCCGCACTGGCGCAGCCTCGAAGGCGCTGCCGTAGCCACGCCAGCGCGGGAAGCCCCAGTCAGACGATCGTGTATTGCGTGCCATGCCTCAATCCCAAGCCAAACCCGCAGGAAAGGTCAAGATGGGTGTGGTGCCGGCAATGCGAAAGGCCCGAACCTGGCGGGGTTCGGGCCTTGCCTGCATTGTCGGGTGATCAGTTGACCGTGACGGTGACCGCGCGGCGGTTGCGCGCCCACGAATCCTCGTCCGAACCAAGCGCAAGCGGGCGTTCCTTGCCATAGCTGACAACCGTGATCCGCGATGGATCTACGCCGAGGCTGACCAGGTAGTTCTTGGCCGCATTGGCGCGGCGTTCACCCAGCGCAATGTTGTAGTCGCGCGTGCCGCGCTCGTCGCAGTGGCCTTCGATGGTGATGGCCTTGGCCGGATAGCGGGCCAGCCACGAGGCCTGGCTTTGCAGGATGCCCTGGTCGGATGCGTCGATGTTGTAGCGGTCCGTATCGAAGTTCACGGTGTCGGAGATGACCGACGCCACGAAATCGGCCTGGCTGCCGGGAACCGGGCCGGTCGGCTGCGTAGTCTGCGGGGTCGTCTGCGTTGTCGTGGTGGCACCGGGCTCAGGCGGAAGCTGCTTGGGCTTCGATGCGCAGGCACCGAGGCCAAGCGTGAGAGCAGCAAGGCCGGCAATCAGGATCGGACGGGTCATGGGCATTCTCCTTGGGAGAGAGGGGGAGAGATGGCGACGCAAGGTGCAGTTTCAGCGATGAATTGACAAGGGCGCAAATCGCCCTTGCCAAGGCAGGGTCAGGGCAGAACCGGCCCCCATGCAGGGTCTGAACCATCAACCGGCGTGTTGAGTTTCCGTTCATTTCGACCAGTCAGGTCGACTTGCCAAATGCCGGTCTTGCCGCTGCCGCGCTCGGTGCGGAAGAATTGCACGATACGGCCGTTGGGCGACCACGTCGGGGCTTCATCCTGCCACGAATCCGTGAGGAACCGCATGCCCTTGCCGTACGGGTCGGTCACAGCGATACGGAAGTTGCCGCCGATATGGGTAAAGGCGATCTGGTCTCCACGTGGCGACCATTCCGGCGTGGCGGCGCGACCTCCGAAGAAACTGATGCGCTTCTGGTTCGAGCCGTCCGCGTCCATCACGTAAAGCTGCTGGCTGCCCGAACGGTCGCTTTCGAAGACGATCTTGCTGCCATCGGGCGAGTACGAGCCGCCGACGTCGATGCCGGGG
Organism: Novosphingobium sp. GW835-FHT14H07; assembly: GCF_058793515.1. Lineage (NCBI taxonomy): Bacteria > Pseudomonadati > Pseudomonadota > Alphaproteobacteria > Sphingomonadales > Sphingomonadaceae > Novosphingobium > Novosphingobium sp. GW835-FHT14H07. Next base: position 127,135 of record NZ_JBXAFX010000009.1, on the reverse strand, counting down.
CTGTCGGTGAGACGTGTCGACTGGCCGCCAGTGGCGGGCACGCGATAGATGTCTGTGTTGCCGGCGATGGCCATCGAATAGAGGATCCACTTGCCATCGGGCGACCAGCGTGGGGCGAAAGTGGGATTGGTGCTTGAGGTTACCAGCGTCTGCTGGCCGGTGCCGACGTTGTAGACGTAGATGCGCGGCGCACCGTTTAGGTAGCTCAGGTAGACGATCCGGCTGTAATCAGGGGAATAGCGCGGGGTAAGAGCCGTCGCCTGCCCGTTGGTGATGAAGCGATGGTTGGCGCCATCGGAATCCATGATCGCAAGTTGCTTGCGGCGACGGTCCTTGGGGCCGGTCTCGGCAATGTAGGCAATCTTGCTGTCGAAGAACGGGCTTTCGCCGGAGAGGCGCGAATAGACCATGTCGGCGCACTTGTGCGCGGCGCGCCGCCATTCCTCAGGCTTGACGACATAGCCCTGCCGCGCGAGTTCGGACCCGAGCGCAACGTCATAGAGATAGCAGCCGACTGTGAGGCGGCCATCGTCGTTCGCCTTGACGAAGCCTTGTACCAGCATTTCAGCCGAACGCCCGCGCCAGGTGTCGAACGTCGGCGCAGCGACTTGCGGGAAGGCGACTTCGGGAAGCTGATCGGGACCGACCGGCTTGAACAGACCGTTGTTGCGCAGGTCGTTGTAGACGACGCGCGCGACATTGCGGCCGAGCGCTTCGGTGTTGCCGCCTTCGGCTGCGGTGGCGACCGAGGCGTTGGTGGGAAAGGACGGGATGGCAATGCCAAGGTCCTGCCATTCGTTCTCATCGGAGACAGAGCCGGTCAGCCCTTCGTCGGCAGAGGCCTGCGCCGCAGTGGAGGAAGGAAGCGCAGTCTGCTGTGCAGCGACGAGCGCAGGCACCGAGACAAGCCCTGCGGCAACAACAAGGAAACGCATCTTCATTGGGACAACTTCCTGTCAAAGCGGAAGGCGGCAACGCGCTTCCAGCCGGAATAGTAGGTATCTGGCAGATCGAACGGAGCGGCCAATTGCACAGCGCGAATCGCCTGCTCGGCATGCCGTTTGGCTTGCGCCTCGTTGGCGGGGGTAATGCCCTGCTGATCGACGACGCGAGGGCGACCGGCGAGGCTGCCATCCGGGTTGAGGTCCCAAGCCAGGATAGTCACCAGCTTGTCGGCGTCGACGCCCTGGGGCGCCGCCCAGTGCGGCTTGATCTGGCGCGAAATCGCGCCCGCCAGCGACGACCTGACCTCGGGTCCTATCGTTGCTGCAGGGGCCGCCTTTGCTGTTCCCGGCTTGGTCGAGCCGGGAATGCCTTTCAGAAAGTCCGAGCCGATTCGCGAACCGCCCGTGGGAGCATCCGGCCTGCGGCGGGGGCTGGTATCACCGGAACCGGACTTTGGCGTCGTGGCCTTCGCCGGTGCAGGCTTCGCCGCCGGTTTCGCTGGCGCAGGCTTGGCCGGAGCCGGCTTTGCAGGAGCAGGCTTCGGAGGAGCGGGCCTTGGCGGCGTCGGTTTGGGCGGTGCAGGCTTTGGTTGCGGCTGCGGCTTGGGCGCGGGCTTGGGCGGCGCGGGCACCGGCTTGGGCTGCGGTTGCGGCGGCGGTGGAACGGGTCTGGGCGGCGCAGGCAGCGGCTGCGGTTGCGCAACCGGCTCAGGCGCGGGCTCGCCCAGTTCGGGCGCAACGTCAGGCGCCGCCTCGGCCATGGGGTCGGGCGAGGTCGACTGATCGGCAATCTCTTCGGAGAACGTCACTTCCATGCGCTGCGGCGGTGGCTTCACCGTCTTGCCCGGTGGGGAAAGCATGAGGAAGCCGAGCAGGCCCGCGTGAGCCAGCGCGGCAATGGCCAGCCCTGCGCCTTCCTGCTTCGAGAGTCCTGTTGCGGTAGGATCGCGCATCGCTTCTGACCTATTGCGGTGCGGATGAACTGTTGGTGACCAGCGAGATCGACTTGAAGCCCGCAGCGTTCAACTCTCCCATCACGGCAGCGACGCGGCCCCAATCGAGCACGCGATCTGCGCGCAAGGTCACCAGCGGGGGTTTCGGCCCCTTCTGCAGCCCGGCAAGGCGGTCGGTCAGCTCGCCGGGGGCGAGCTGCTGATCATCGAGGAAGACGTTGCCCTGAGCATCGATAGTGACGGTGATCTGGTCCTGCTGCTGGTCGAGCGGGTCCGCCTTGCTGTCGGGCAAGTCGACCGGCACGCCAGCGGCCAGCATCGGCGCGGTGACCATGAAGATGATCAGCAGCACGAGCATGACGTCGACCAGCGGGGTGACGTTGATTTCGCTCATCGCGGCACGACCGCCACGCCCCCTGCGACCTCTGCCGCCTCCGCTGCCGGAACCCATGGACATCGCCATGACTCAGGCCTCCAGTTCGCGGCTGAGCGAGGCGTGGAAGCGGTCGGCGAAGCGATAGAGGCGGGTCTCGAAGCGGTTCACGCGGTGCGAAAAGCGGTTGTAGGCGATGACTGCGGGAATGGCGGCGAACAGACCGATGGCCGTGGCGAACAGCGCCTCGGAGATGCCGGGTGCGACGACGGCAAGCGAGGAGTTCTGCTGCGCACCGATGTTGAAGAAGCTGTCCATGATGCCCCAGACAGTACCGAACAGGCCGACAAATGGGGCCACCGACCCGACGGTCGCGAGGAAATTGAGGCGACTGGCCAGCGCGTCTGTCTCAGTGACGACTGCGCCATCGAGCGCGGTGGTCAAGCGCTGGCGAGTGCCTTCGCGATCGATGGCCTTGCCCGAGGTGGAACGGCGCCATTCGACGAGCGCTGCATTGACGACGCGGGCGGAAGGCAGATCGCGGCCCTTGTTGTCCTTCTGGAACTGGTCGATGTCGCGCGCCTCCCAGAATTCGCGCTCGTACTTGTCACAGCCCTTCTGGACGCTGCCCATCTTCAGCGAAAAACCGATGATGATCGTCCACGTCCAGATGCTGGCGAGCACGAGCCCGACCATGACACCCTGGACGACATAGTCAGCATCGAGGAAAAGCTGCACGGGGTTGAGCGAGGTCGGCGCGAAGGCAACGCCATTGGCGAGCATCGGGAGAATCATGCGGTTTCCTGTCCTTCGGGAGCAGTTGTGATTGTCTGGAAAGCGGCCATCCATTCGCGCGGCTGGCGGCGGGGGCGACCATCCGGCGCGACGAAGGCGACGCGCACCCTCGCCTCGCACAGAAGCGTCCCGTCCCTGAACGCACGCTGCACGATTCGGCAGGTGGCTGGGGAAAGTTCGGCGACGTGGCTGTGGACCATGACCTCATCATCAAGCTTGGCGGGGCGCAGATAACGCAGGTCCATCTCGCTGACGGCATAGGCGCCCTCGCCGGCTTCGTGCGCAGCGCGCTGGTCTATGCCGAGCAGGCGCAGCATGTCGGAGCGGGCACGTTCAAACCAGCGCAGGTAATTGGCGTGATAGACCACGCCCGAAAGGTCCGTGTCCTCGAAGTAGACGCGGACCGGGTAAAGGTGCTGAGGGCCATCGAACAGGCCGGAGGGTGCAAGCGGAACGGACATTCGGCGGTGACCCTACCCTTGCGACGAGTCGAAGGGCAAGGGGTGGTTAACGCCTTACCTCCGTGTTCCCCCCGTTCAGCGCACCAGCATCGGGCCAAGCGGCTGGCCGGCAAAGAGGTGGACGTGCAGATGCGGCACTTCCTGATGGCTGTTGGTGCCGGTGTTGGCGAGCAGGCGATAGCCCGGAGCCACCAGACCGAGATCACGCGCTACCTTGCCGACTGCGCGGACGAAGCCGGCGATTTCGGCCTCCGAAGCCTTCTCGGAGAAATCGTCCCAGCACACGTAGGCGCCCTTGGGGATCACCAGGACGTGGGTCGGCGCCTGCGGGTTGATGTCGTGAAATGCCAGCGCATAATCGTCTTCATAAACCGTGCGGTTGGGGATCTCCCCGCGCAGGATCTTGGCGAAGATGTTCTGGTCGTCGTAGGGGAGCGTTGCGTCAACGGCCATGTCAGTTGCTCCGGCTGGCTTTTTCAGCGATGCCCGAGGTGCCTTCGCGCCGCTCGAGTTCGGCCAGCACTTCGGCGAGCGGCACGTCCTTGGCGGAGAGCAGCACCATCAGGTGGAAGATGAGGTCCGCCGCTTCGCCGACGAGTTCCTTGCGGTCTCCAGCCAATGCAGCAATGACAGTTTCCGTGCCCTCCTCGCCAACCTTCTGGGCTATCTTGGCGATACCCTTGGCATTGAGCTTGGCGACGTAGCTGGCGGAAGGATCGCCCGCGCGGCGCTGGGCTATCGTGGCTTCGAGCCGGGCGAGGATTTCACCGTGTTCCATGGGCAGCGCAATGGCGCGGAACGGGCGGTGCGGTCAACCCCGGCGCTTGGCGATCTGGCGGCCGACGATGAGACCGACGAGCCCCAAGGCGAAGAGTGCGCCGTCAGTCGGTTCGGGAATCGAGATGCCGGCCGACTGCGCCAGCGACGGAGAAACCGACGCGAGGACCGCAAGAAGGATGGTACCGATACGAAGCACAGGGCAAGCGACCTTGAGTTGTTAACCCCAACCCAATGCCAGACCGCGTGATTCGGTAAAATCCCTTATAACAAATGGTTAATGACCCATCTTGGGACTCAGGAGCGTGCTGGCAGACCTGCAGCCCGCAGCGCGGCGTGGGCTTCTGCAATCGAGTGGGTTCCGAAGTGGAAGATCGATGCCGCCAGCACCGCGCTGGCATGGCCTTCGGTTACACCTGCGACAAGGTGTCGGAGACTGCCGACGCCACCGCTGGCGATCACCGGGACCGGCACGGCATCAGCGATGGCGCGGGTCAGTTCCAGGTCGTAGCCCTTTTGCGTCCCGTCACCGTCCATCGAAGTGACGAGCAGTTCGCCCGCGCCCAGCGTGGCAAGGTTCACGGCGTGGGCCAGCGCGTCGATGCCAGTTGCCTTGCGCCCGCCGTGGGTGAATATCTCCCATTTGCCCGACCCGGTGCGTCGCGCATCGACCGAGCCAACCACGCACTGCGCGCCAAACTTCTCGGCAATGTCGCGCACCAGTTCGGGACGGGCGACGGCGGCGGAATTGACCGCGACCTTGTCGGCACCAGCGAGGAGGAGGGCGCGGGCGTCCTCGACTGCCCTCACCCCACCGCCGACTGTCAGCGGCATGAAACAGACTTCCGCAGTCCGGGCGACGACATCAAGCAGGGTGCCGCGGCCTTCATGGCTGGCGGAGATGTCGAGGAAGCACAACTCGTCCGCCCCGGCCTTGTCATAGGCGCGCGCCTGCTCGACCGGATCGCCGGCATCGCGCAGGTCGACGAAATTGACGCCCTTGACCACGCGGCCATTGGCGACGTCGAGACAGGGGATGACGCGGACTCGGACAGTCATGTCAGGCCTCGGCCATCGCAATGGCAGCCGCAAGATCGAGCTTGCCTTCGAACAGCGCACGGCCGGTGATGACACCTTCGATGCCGTCGGCTTCATGAATCTTGAGCATCCGGATGTCGTCGATGCCCTTGACGCCGCCGCTGGCGATCACGGGAATGTCGACGCGGCGCGCGAGTTCGACGGTGGCGTCAAGATTCACGCCCTTGAGCAGGCCGTCGCGTCCGATGTCGGTGAAGAGCAGGCTGGCAACGCCCGCATCCTCAAAGCGGCGGGCGAGATCGACGACCGAGACGTCGGACACGTCGGCCCAGCCCTCGGTGGCGACCATGCCGTCGCGTGCGTCAACCGCGACGACGATGCCGCCGGGGAACTCCTTTGCCATGTCCTTGACGAATTGCGGGTCCTTGAGCGCAGCCGTGCCCATGACGACGCGGCTGACACCGACGTCGAACCAGCCCGAGACCGCCTCACGCGTGCGGATGCCGCCGCCGAGCTGGACGTGGCCGGGGAACGACTTGAGGATTCCCTCCACCGCCTCGCGGTTCTCGGCGCGACCGGCGAACGAACCGTCGAGATCGACGACGTGGAGGTACTGCGAACCGGCCTCGGCGAAGAGGCTTGCCTGATGGGCGGGGTTATCGCCGTAGACCGTGGCGCGGTCCATGTCTCCTTCGGCGAGGCGAACGACCTGGCCAGCTTTCAGGTCAATGGCGGGAAAGACGATCATGGACCGCGCGCCTAGCAGCGGATTACGCCGAACGGAAGGCTTCCTTGGGCACATGGGTGATGCGGCAGGCAAGATCGGCCTCGCCCGAGGCGACGATGTAGCGATCCTCCAGCTCAGCGATGCCGGTCGTGAACGCGACATCGCGCAAGTAGAGCAGGTCCTCGAGCGGTCGGGTGAGTTCCGGGTTGGGCTCCAGCAGCGGGGTGTGGCTGCCGCCGATGGTCTTCCATGGCTCTTCCGGGTCGAGGAGGGTCCAGTAGGTACGGTAGATGCCCACGATCTCCTTCGGTTCGACGCCGTGCCAGAGGGTAAGCCAGCCACGCTGACCGTCAATCTCCGTGAGGATCGGGGGTGTGCCACCACCCATGCGCGCCGTTGCGGCGGTACCAGCATGCGGACGAATGCCTGGTTCGAGGCGAGGACGCCAGTGAAGGGCATCCGGCGAAGTCGCAAGGTTGATCGAGGGGCCGGAGCGCCATTCGCTGCCAGGCGGGTAGGCGAAGTAGAGGTCGCCCAAGGGGCGGGTCTGTGCCCAGTATTCGCCGTGAACAAGGCCCTCGAAGATCAACATGTCCTTGTTCTGGTGATCGAGAGCAATGCCTTCGAAATGCCAGTTCAGGCCATCTTCCGAGGAATAGAGCGTGGTCGAGTGTCGTTCCGGGCTGACCGAGCAGGTGGTCATCAGATAGGCGCCCTCGCCCATGCGCGAGATGCGGGCATCCTCGATGCCGTAGCACTGGAACGAACCTTGCGGCGCGATGGCCTTGTCATAGTGGATTGCGATGACATCAAGCCCGTCGGCCGACATCTCGACCGGCAACAGCCATGACAGGGAGGTCAGCGCCATGATCTTCCAGCCGCCACCATGCAGAAGGAACTTGCGAGGGTCCGAAGTATCGGCAAGCTCCAGCGGCCAGCCATCGAGAACATAGCCCCCGTCGTGCCAGCGAATCGCATGGACCTTGCCATCGCGGATTGGCTGGCGCAGCGCCTCGGCCACGCGGACCATGAAGAGCAGGTTGCCGTTCGGCAGGACCGTCATGCCGGGGTTGAAGGCCCCCAGAACGTAAGTTTCCGCATCGAAGTGGCCGCGCAACGGTGACTGCGCGAGGTCCACCATGAAGGGCGTGAATACCAGGCGGTCGAACGGAAACGTGGTCATGCGGCAGGGCCTCCTTCAAAGGAAGGAAAGGTCTGGGCGCGTGTTACAGTTCCCTCAGGCTAACCTGTCAGGGCTTCCATTCAAGGAAGCGATTGAGCAGCGACAGGCCGTAGGACTGGCTTTTTTCCGGGTGGAACTGCACGCCAAGAATATTGTCGCGCGCGACGGCGGCGACGATGCCGCCGCCGTGATCGCTCATCGCCGCCACGTGCGTGCCCTCTTCGGGCACGAAGTGGTAGGAGTGCAGGAAATAGGCTTCGCCGGGCTCGAGCAGTTCGGCACCGCCCTGGTGCGGCATCGGCGCGACATCGTTCCAGCCCATGTGGGGCACCTTGATCGACGGATCGGCTGGTTCGATTACGCGGACTTCGCCCCCGATCCAGCCAAGCCCGTCGGTCGTGCCGAACTCGATGCCGCGATCCGCCAGAAGCTGCATGCCGACGCAGATGCCGAGGAAAGGAGCACCGCCGACGAGGACGCGCTCTTCCATCGCCTCGACAAGGCCGGGCACAGCGCAAAGCGCCGAGATGCAGGCGCGGAAGGCACCGACGCCGGGCAGGACGATACGATCCGCGGCCCGGACGACATTGGGATCGGCCGTCACCACCACGCCTTCGGCACCGGCTGCCTTGAGGGCGTTGGCGACGGAGCGCAGATTGCCCGCGCCGTAATCGACCAGCGCGAGGGTATCAGCCACCGAGAATGCCCTTGGTCGAAGGGACTGCATCGGCCTTGCGCGGATCGATGGTGATCGCTGCACGCATCGCGCGGGCAAAGCCCTTGTAGATGCCCTCGATGATGTGGTGGTTGTTCGAGCCGTAGAGGCTTTCGATGTGCAGCGTGATGCCGGCTGCCTGGCTGATCGACTGGAACCAGTGCTCGAACAGCTCGGTATCCATCTCGCCCAAGCGAGGCTGCGTGAATGAGGCCTTCCAGATCAGCACCGGACGGCCCGAAATATCGAGCGCGACGCGGCTCAGCGCCTCGTCCATCGGCGAATAGGTGTGGCCGTACCGGGTTATGCCCTTCTTGTCGCCCAGCGCCTGTGAGATGGCCTGGCCGAGCGCGATGGCGCTGTCCTCGGTGGTGTGGTGCTGGTCGACATGGAGGTCACCCTTCACCCGGCATTCGATATCGATCAGCGAGTGCCGGCTGAACTGCTCGATCATGTGATCGAGGAAGCCGATGCCCGTTTCCACCTTGTAGGTGCCGGTGCCATCGAGGTTCACCGACACGGCAATGTCGGTTTCCTCGGTCTTTCGCGTGATCGATCCGGTGCGCATGGGAAAGCGCCTATACGCCGCTCCGGTTTAGAATCAATGTCCGTCCCCACTTGACCCGAAGGGCCGGGGCGGTCAGTTGTGGCGGCATGAGCGATGCACCTGACAGCCTGATCCCCTACGACGAAATCGTGCAGGAGGCGCTGCGCGCCGTTGTCGGACGCGTGCTGGGCGAAGTGGCAGCGGGCGGCGGGATGCTGCCGGGCACCCATCACTTCTATATCACCTTCAAGACCGGCGCTCCGGGCGTGGACATTCCGCAGCGCCTGCGCGAACGCTTCCCCGACGAGATGACGATCGTGCTCCAGAACAAGTTCTGGGACCTCAAGGTCGAGGCAGATCAGTTCAGCGTTGGCCTTTCATTCAATCAGATCCCTTCGACTCTGGTGATTCCGTTCTCGGCAATCACGGCTTTCGTCGATCCAGCAGTCGATTTCGGTCTGCAATTCCAGGCAGTTGTGGATGACGAGGCGGAACCTGTCGAGCCTGCCGAAAACGATTCGCCGGAACAAGCCGACACGCCTGCCGTTGAGCGGACCGAGGACGGATCGAACGTCGTCACTGTCGATTTCGGCAAGAAGAAGTAAGGGGCACAACGCCCCGCTGACAGAAGGCAAGGGCATGGCTAAGAAGGGCAAGAAGCTGACAAATGCGGCCAAGGATGCCGCTGACAAGGTGCCTGCCCCCAGCCCCAACCCGATGACCAACTTGATCCTGGCCGATATTGCCCTCCGCGCCGGGGGCTCGTTGCTTCGCCGTGGCGTTGAAAAAGGCCTGATCGGGACGAAGATGGGTTCAAAGAAGGCGGGTCGTGTGATCCAGGGGCGCACGATGATGCAGACTCTGGTCGGGACTGCCATCGCCCGGGTTGCAACCCGCTCCGTTCCCGGCGCGATCGTTGTCGGGGGTGGTCTTCTCGCCAAGACGCTTTACGATCGCCGCCGTAGCAGAACCGCCGAGGCAGCTGGCGAAGCGGCAATCGAGGAACAGGCCGAGCGCGGCAAGAAGGGCTGATCGGAGCCGTCCCCCCTTGACCGGGCGGGAACCGATGCGCCACTAGCGCACATGGTCCACGAGTCCCAAGACGACGACACCCTGCACCGCCGGGGCCTGATGCTCATCCTGTCCTCGCCCTCCGGCGCCGGCAAGACGACGATCGCACGCAAGCTTCTCGCCGAAGATGACGAGATCGCGGCATCCGTTTCCGTGACGACGCGGCCGATGCGGCCTGGCGAAGTCGAGGGCAAGGACTACTACTTCGTCGACAAGGCCGAGTTCGACCGCATGGTCGAGGCGAACGAGTTCTATGAATGGGCAGTGGTCTTCGGCAATTGCTATGGCACACCCAAGGCGCACATTCGCGACCGGCTGAAAGCGGGCGGAGACGTCCTGTTCGACATCGACTGGCAGGGCACGCAGCAGCTTTACCAGAAAGCGCAGGCCGACGTGGTGCGCGTGTTCATCCTGCCGCCGAGCCTCGATGAACTGCGCCGCCGCCTGACCGGACGCGGCACCGACAGCGCCGAGGTTATCGCGGCGCGCATGGACCGGGCACAGGCCGAGATCAGCCACTGGGACGGTTACGATTACGTCGTGATCAACGACGACGTTGAGGGCTGCTTCGACAAGGTGCGCGAGATCCTTGCCGCCGAGCGCATGAAGCGCACGCGCCAGACCGGGCTGATCGACTTCGTGCGTGGGTTGATGCGGGGGTAGTATCTCATCTGGAAGTGTTGCGTCCCCGCGCAGGCGGGGACCTCAGCGGTTTGACGCCAAAATTCCGTAACAACACTTGCGTCCCCGCCTTCGCGGGGGCGCAAATGTCAGCGCCATCAATGCCCCGATGGATCCACGGCATTCTCAGGAATCCAGCCGTTGACGATACCGCCATCGATCGGCAGCGGCGTGCCGACGACATAGTCGCCCGCGCGGCTGGCGAGGAAGATCGCGCCCCCGGCCATGTCTTCAATCGTGCCGATCCGCCTGGATGGGATGCCCTTGGCAGAGGCTTCGGGATTCTTCGCCGCAGCCTTGTTCATCTCTGATGGGAAAGCTCCTGGACAGATGCAGCTTGCGACGATCTGGTCCCGGATCAGCCGCGCCGCCATGCGCTTGGTCAACTGGATGACGGCAGCCTTTGATGCCTGGTAGCTGTAGGTCTCCCAAGCATTGAGACGCAGGCCATCGACCGAGGCGATATTGATCACCTTGGCGGGCTGTTCCTTGCTGGCGGCGGCCTTGAGCAGTCCGTGCAGCTTCTGAGTGAGGAAGAACGGCGTCTTGACGTTCAGGTCCATGACCTTGTCCCAGCCAACTTCGGGAAAATCCTCGAAGTCTGCGCCCCAGGCAGCGCCCGCGTTGTTCACGAGAATGTCGAGCTTGTTTTCGCGGCCAGCAAGGTCTGCGGCGAGCTGTTCAATGCCGGCGACGTTGGAAATGTCACCGGGCAGTGCGATGCACCGATCGCCAAGGCGGCTGGCGGTTTCCTCGACCACGGCAGCCTTGCGAGCGGTGATGTACACCCGCTCGCAACCTGCGGCGAGGAAGCCTTCGGCGATCATCTCGCCAATCCCGCGCGAACCACCAGTCACGACCGCAATGCGGCCTTCAAGGCTGAAAAGCTTGCTGAAATCCATGTTGTCGTTCCCCTGCGCGCCCGTTTCCCGGGTCGTGTCCCCCTCCCCTGCCGAGGAGGGGGCGATTGCATCAATAGCCGCTAAGCTGGGCCACGCGCTCGGCATGGTAATACTGGTCGCCCATGAACTCGGCGAGCGAACGGTCGCGCTTCATGTAGAGGCCGATGTCGTATTCGTCGGTCATGCCGACGCCGCCATGCATCTGAACGCCTTCGCGAACCGAGAGGTTGCAGGCCTTGGCCGCCTTGGCCTTGGCAACCGAAACCATGAGGTCGGCCTTCTCCGAATTGCCGTCGAGCAGTTGCTGCGCCTTGATCACGGCGGCTTCGGCGATTTCCAGCTCGGAATAGAGGTGCGCGGCGCGGTGCTGAAGCGCCTGGAATTCTCCGATCAGCTGGCCGAACTGCTTGCGCGTCTTGAGGTAGGCGGTGGTGATGTCGAATGCCCCCTGCCCGACACCGGTCAGTTCGGCAGCAGCGCCGATGCGGCCTGCACGGAGAACCTTGTTCAGCAGCTCGCGACCGCCATCGACTTCGCCGATAACGCAATCGCCGTCGAGTTCGACACTGTCGAAGGTGACGTTGCTGGCCATCGCGCTGTCGACGAGGCGCAGGTTCTCGTGGGACACGCCCGATGCGTCCTTGGGTACGGCGAACAGCGTGATGCCGTCGTTGTCGGTATCGCTGCCCGACGTGCGCGCAGCGACGATGATCGCGTCAGCCGAGGCTCCATGCACGACGAAGGCCTTGCTGCCCTGAAGGCGGAAGCCGTTACCAGCCTTTTCGGCCTTGCAGGCGATGCGTTCGGGGCGATGTTTCGGACCTTCGTCGACCGCTACGGCCAATACACTGTCGCCGGCGATTACCCCTGGGAGCCAGCGGCCGCGCAGCTCGTCCGATCCGCCGGCAAGCGCCGTCACGCCCATGACCGAGGTGGTCAGGAATGGCGAAGGGGTTAGGTTGCGACCGATTTCGCGCAGGACGATGCCTGCCTCGACGTGGCCCATCGCCAGACCGCCATCAGCCTCGGCAGCAAGCATGCCGGTGAGGCCCATCTCGGCGAACTGCTTCCACAGGGCATGGCCGAAGCCATCCTGGCAGTTCATGTCGCGATAGTGGCGCAGCTGCTTCTTGATGCCGCCTTCATCGGCCATGAAGCCGGTGACGCTTTCGGCCAGCATGGCCTGATCTTCGGTGTGGAAAAGGGGCATCGATCAGGCTCCCGGCAGTTCGAGGATGCGTTTTGCAACGACGTTGAGCATGACTTCGCTGGTGCCGCCCTCGATCGAGTTGGCCTTGGTGCGCAGCCACGAACGCGACGGGGAGCCGCCATTGGTGCGCTCGCTCTCCCATTCGAGTGCCGTCGCTCCGCCTGCCGACATCAGCAGTTCGTGACGGCGCTTGTTCAGTTCAGTGCCGGCATACTTCATCATGTTGGGCTGCGCGGGATGGGCACGGCCGACCTTGGCCTCATCCAGGAACTTCTCGCCCATGCAGGCATAGGCCAAGGCATCGACATCGAACATGGCGAGGTCGGCGCGCAAGATCGGGTCTTCGAGACCGTTACGGGCAACGATCGCGCCGATAGCGTTGAGGCGATCGCCGCCGCCCGCACCCGAGATCATCTCGCGCTCATGCCCGAGCAAGTACTTGGCGACGTCCCAGCCGCGGTTCAGTTCTCCGACGATCTGGTTCTTCGGCACCACGACGTTGTCGAAGAAGGTTTCGCAAAACGGCGAATTGCCGCTGATCAGCTTGATCGGCTTGGTCGTCACGCCCGGGGTGGTCATGTCGAACAGCAGGAAGCTGATGCCTTGGTACTTGTTGGCCTTGTCGGTGCGGACAAGGCAGAAGATCCAGTCAGCCTTGTCAGCATAAGAGGTCCAGATCTTCTGGCCGTTTACGAGCCAGTGATCGCCCTTGTCCTCGCCGAAAGTCTGCAAGCTGACGAGGTCCGAGCCCGAGCCGGGTTCCGAATAGCCCTGGCACCAGCGGATTTCGCCGCGGGCGATCTGGTTGAGGTAGTGAACCTTCTGCTCCTCCGTGCCGAACTTCAGCAGCGCGGGGCCGAGCATCCAGATGCCGAAGCTGGACAGCGGCGGACGGGCGCCGATGCGGGCGCATTCCTCGCGCCAGATCTTCGCCTCGGCCGGAGACATGCCGGCGCCACCATAGGGCTTGGGCCAATCGGGCACGGTGTATCCCTTGGCTGCGCAGCGCTCCATCCAGGTCTTCTGCGCCTCGTTCTTGAACTTGAAGTTGCGTCCGCCCCAGCAGACGTCGCCCTCGTCGCGGACGGGCTCGCGCATTTCGGCAGGGCAGTTCTCTTCAAGCCATGCGCGGATTTCCGCGCGGAAAGCATCAAGGTCTGACATGGTTATGCTCCTCTCTTAATCGGAAGGTTAAGGCGAGTCGCGATGGTCTGGCAAGGGCGGATTTGCGGCGCCTTTCCTGCGCTTTGGGGCAAATGCCGCTTGCCGTAGCGTAAACCCCATCGCCATTGACGGACGGTCTTTCGCGCCTAAGCTGACGTAAACGTAAAACGATACAAGAACGCTGGAGAGAGGGATGCGATTCAACGGCAAGACGGTCGTCGTGACCGGCGCAGCTTCGGGAATCGGGAGGGCGAGCGCGATCGCTTTTGCGGCCGAGGGGGCAACGGTCTACGCTGCCGACATCGACGAGGCCGGCCTTCTGGCGACGGCGAGCGCATCCAATGGCAAGGTCGTCACTGCCCGCTGCGATGTCACGCGTTGCGAGGACATCAAGGCCCTGATGGACCGCGCCGCGGCAGAGACCGGCGGCATCGACTCGGTCTTCAACAATGCAGGCGCTGGCGGCGACAGAGCCCCGATCGACGAGATCGAGCCCGAAGGCTGGGACCGGACTATGGACCTGCTGCTGCGTTCGGTCGCGTTCGGCATCCGCTACGCCGTCCCCCACATGATCGGGCGCAAGGGCGCATCGTTCGTCAATACTTCAAGCGTTGCCGCAGTCGGACCGGGCTATTCGCCCACTGCCTATGCGGTCGCCAAGGCTGGCGTCCTGCACCTGACCAAAGTCGCCGCGGCCGACCTTGCCAAGCACCAGATCCGGGTCAACGCGGTCCAGCCGGGCTTCATCAACACCAACATCTTCACCGCTTCGCTGGATATGCCCGCCGAACTGGAGGCGCAGGCCAAGGGCGCGATTGCCGCAATGTCGCAGCAGGCGCAGCCGGTGGCGCGCGGCGGACAGCCTGACGACATTGCGCAAGCCGTGCTGTTCCTCGCCAGCGAGGCGGCGGGCTTTGTCACGGGTACATCGCTCATCGTCGATGGCGGGATCACCATCGGGCCGCGTCATAGCTGGGACCCGAACATGCCGGGTCTGTTCGACGCGCTGCAGCAGATGGTCGACAGCGGAAAGGCTGCATGATCCCGATCGAAGGCCGCGTGCCGACCCGGCTCGCCCTGGCGAACGGGTTGGGCAGTGTCGCCTATGGCGTAAAGGACAATGGCTTCGCCACGTTCCTGCTGCTGTTCTACAATCAGGTCCTTGGCATGGACGCGCGGCTGGTCAGCCTGGCCCTCCTGATCGCGCTGGTCTTCGACGGGTTGATCGACCCGATAGTGGGGCATTTCAGCGACCGCACCAGAACCGCCTGGGGCAGGCGATTGCCCTACCTGTATATCGCGCCAATCCCTCTCGGGCTTGCCTGGATATTCCTGTGGTCTCCGATCGGAGAGCCGAGCTTTGCCGTGTTGCTGGCATCAGCCATCATCGTGCGCGCATTGGTGGCGATGTGCGAAGTTCCGTCTGCAGCCTTGGTTGCCGAGATCAGCCGCGACTACGACGAGAGGACGCGCCTGACACGCTTCCGCTTCCTGTTCTCATGGGGGGGCGGGCTGCTGATGCTTTTGCTCGCCTATGGCGTGTTCCTGCCCGACGCGATGCTGGCACGCGAAGGTTATCGCAACTTCGGCCTGTTCGGCGCAGCGCTGATGGTGACCTGCGTGCTGGTTTCGGCATTCGGGCAACATCGGGCAGTTGCCGGCTGGCCACCGGAACGGGGGGCGACAGGGAAGAGCGCCCTCGCTTCTCTGGACGAAATTCGCGAGAGCTTCTCACATCCTGCCTGCCTCATCGTGATGGCAGGCATTGCAGCGGCGCTGACCGCGCAGGGCATCACGTTTGCCTTGTCCAACTACCTTTACCTCTACGTCTGGAAATTCACGCCAACCGCCTTGCAGGCCTTCCCATTCCTGCTCTTCGCCAGCGTCGTGGGAGCATCGCTGCTCGTCGGACGCGCTCAACTGCGCTGGGGCAAGGCGGGGACAGTCATGCGGATGGCGCCGCTGGGCATGGTCTTCTGGGCAGGCCCGCTACTGTTGCGCTGGCTGGGTCTGTGGGCAGCAGACGGTTCTACCTTGTCGCTGGGGGGAATGTTTGCATGCACTCTGCTTTCGAACACCTTCACTGTCACCGGCACCATGACCTTGTGGTCGATGGTTGCGGATGTTGTGGAGGCGTCCGAGGAACAGACCGGGCGAAGGTCGGAAGGGACACTGTCGGCAGGCGCATTCCTTGCCTCGAAGTGTGCAGGCGGGCTTGGCGTGTTCTGTACCGGGCTGCTACTGAGCTTTGCGGGACTGGAACCCAACACCGCCCCCGATGCCGTCGCGCCGGAAGTGACATATCGCCTCAGTCTTGCCTATTGCGCCAGCATTGCCGTGCTGGCGGGAATGACCGCATTCGTGGTCCGGCGATTTCCGATTGACCGGGCGACGCACCAGGCTCGACTTGAACGGCTCAATCAGGTGGCAAGGGCCGATCCCGATGCCGCGGGATTGCATCCCTGACGCCGCAATGATCCCAATCAACGACAGAACTTAATCGGTCACTTAATTTCCGCTTGAATTCGCGCATGGCCCGATGGACATTGCCGGGCAACCAAGGAGAGGCTCATGGATTTCGAACCGACCGACCGCCAGAAGTATTGGCGTGACCGCGTCCGCCAGTTCATCGAGGACAATGTCCGCCCGCGCTACAAGGACTACAAGGCCGAACAGGCCACGGGCGACCGGTGGAAGGTTTTGCAGACGGTCGAGCAGGAGAAGGCCAAGGCCAAGGCTGCCGGAATCTGGAACCTGTTCATGCCGCCACGCAACGGCGGTCACCATCATGTCGAGGAAAGCTTCGAATTCGAAGGCCCGGGCCTGACCAACCTTGAATATGCACTTTGCGCCGAGGAAATGGGCCGCATCGGCTGGGCCAGCGAGGTGTTCAACTGCTCGGCACCTGATACCGGGAACATGGAAGTGTTCCATCGCTACGGCACTCTCGAGCAGAAGGAGCAGTGGCTGCGCCCATTGATGAACGGCGAGATTCGCTCCGCCTTCCTGATGACCGAACCGGCCGTCGCCTCGTCGGACGCGACCAACATCGAAACCTCGATCCGCCGCGAGGGCGACGAGTACGTGATAAACGGGCGCAAGTGGTGGTCGTCGGGCGTGGGCGATCCGCGTTGCAAGATCGCCATCGTCATGGGAAAGACCGACTTCGAGGCCAAGCGTCACCAGCAGCAGTCGATGATCCTGATGCCGCTCGACGCGCCGGGCGTGGAGATCGTCCGTCACCTGCCCGTCTTCGGCTATGACGACGCGCCGCACGGCCACATGGAAGTGGTGATGAACAACGTGCGCGTGCCCGCATCCAACATCCTGCTCGGCGAAGGTCGCGGCTTCGAGATTGCGCAGGGACGCCTCGGGCCGGGCCGCATCCATCACTGCATGCGCACGATCGGCGTGGCCGAGGAGGCGATTGCCAAGATGGCCAAGCGCCTGCAATCGCGCGTGGCCTTCGGCAAGCGCGTGGCTGATCAATCGATCTGGGAATGGCGCATCGCGCAGGCCCGCATCGACATCGAAATGACCCGCCTGCTCTGTCTCAAGGCGGCGGACATGATGGACAAGGTCGGCAACAAGTCGGCTGCGCTGGAAATTGCGATGATCAAGGTCCAGGCGCCGAACATGGCCTTGCGGATCATCGACGATGCGATCCAGGCCCATGGCGGCGGCGGCGTTTCGGAAGACTTCGGTCTTGCCGAAGCCTATGCCCACCAGCGGACGCTGCGACTGGCCGATGGACCAGACGAAGTTCACGCCCGCGCCATCGCCCGCATCGAATTTGCCCGTCATTCGGAATTGCCCTCGGGCGACCGTGGCTTCAGTTCGGGCGATCTGGGCGTGGCTCGGTAAGGAGAGAGAAGATGAAAGCCGCCGTACTCGTCGAACCGGGCAAACCGCTCGAAATCCAGGACCTGACCGTTTCAAAGCCGGGTCCGCACGAAGTTCTGATCCGTACGGCCGCTTGCGGGCTGTGTCATTCGGACCTGCACTTCATCGAGGGCGCCTATCCGCATCCGCTCCCGGCCGTGCCAGGACATGAAGCAGCCGGGATCGTCGAGGCCGTGGGTTCGGAAGTGCGGACCGTGAAGGTGGGTGACGCGGTCGTCACCTGCCTGTCGGCCTTCTGCGGGCACTGCGAGTTCTGCGTCACCGGACGCATGTCGCTGTGCCTCGGTGCCGACACCCGGCGCGGGGTTGGCGCGCCCCCGCGCCTCACCCGCACCGACGATGGCAGCACCGTGAACCAGATGCTGAACCTTTCGGCCTTTGCCGAGCAGATGCTGGTGCATGAACATGCCTGCGTCGCGATCACGCCGGACATGCCGCTCGACCGCGCCGCCGTAATCGGATGTGCGGTGACGACCGGTGCCGGCGCCGTGTTCAACGCCGCCAAGCTGACGCCGGGCGAAACGATCTGCGTCGTCGGCTGCGGCGGAGTGGGACTGGCCACCGTCAATGCCGCAAAGATTGCAGGGGCCGGACGAATCATCGCTGTCGACCCCATGCCCGAGAAGCGCGAACTGGCGCTGAAGCTCGGCGCGACCGATGCGATCGACGCAGGGCCGGATGCGGCCAAGGAAATCGTCGAGATGACCAAGGGCGGCGTCCACCATGCCATCGAGGCAGTGGGCAGGCCGGCTTCCGGCGACCTGGCAGTTGCTTCGCTGCGGCGCGGCGGGACGGCCACTATCCTCGGCATGATGCCGCTTAATCACAAGGTCGGCCTGTCGGCGATGGACCTGCTGTCGGACAAGAAGCTGCAAGGCGCCATCATGGGCGGCAATCACTTCCCCGTGGATCTGCCGCGTCTGGTTGACTTCTACATGCGCGGGCTTCTCGATCTCGACACCATCATTGCCGAACGAATTCCGTTGGAGGGCATCAACGAAGGGTTCGAGAAGATGAAGCAGGGCAATTCTGCCCGCTCGGTCATCGTGTTCGGCCAATGAGCGAGGCGGTGATGGACGCACAGGCAGCGTTTACGGGAACGGTCGTTCCCGAAGGCGCGGACAAGCTGGATGGGGCAAGCCTGACCCGCTGGTTCGAGGAAAACGTGGCGGGCTTTCAGGGCCCGCTTACGGTCTCGAAATTCAAGGGCGGGCAATCGAACCCGACTTACAAGATCGACAGCCCTTCAGGGCCCTACGTGCTGCGGCGAAAGCCCTTCGGCAAGCTGCTGCCATCGGCCCATGCGGTGGACCGCGAATACAAGGTTCAGGCGGGGCTATCAGGAACAGGCTTCCCGGTTGCTCGCCAGTATGGGCTGTGCACGGACGACAGCGTCATCGGGTCGTGGTTCTATGTCATGGGCTGTGTCGACGGGCGGACGATCTGGGACGGCGCAATGCCGGGCGCCACACCGGAATTCCGGCGTGCGACCTACGACGCCATGGTCGATACGCTTGCCGCATTGCATTCGGTTGATATCGAGCAGGCCGGGCTTTCCGACTTCGGCAAGCCTGGCAATTACTTCGGCCGGCAAGTCGATCGCTGGACCAAGCAGTATCGCCTTTCGGAAACCGAGACGATGCCCGAGATGGAGCGGCTTATCGAATGGCTGCCCGCAACCCTCCCCGAGCAGACGCGGACCAGCGTGGTGCATGGCGATTATCGCATCGACAACATGATCTTCCATCCCACGCAAGCCAAGGTCGTTGCGGTGCTCGATTGGGAACTGTCCACGCTGGGCGATCCGCTTGCCGACTTCACCTATTTCTGCACGGCATGGGTGCAGGACAATGGCGGACGTTCGGGCGTGCAGGACCTGGACCGCAAGGCGCTGGGCATTCCGGAACTTGAAGAAGTGGTTGCACGATACTGCGAAAAGACCGGACGTGACGGATTGCCGGGGCTTGACTGGTACATTGCCTACAACTTCTTCAGGCTGGCAGGCATCATCCAGGGGATCAAGAAGCGCGTGATCGACGGGACAGCCTCAAGCGCTCACGCCAAGGCGATGTCGGAAAGAGTCCGACCGCTGGCAGAGCTGGCGTTGAGTTTTGCGGTGAAGGCCGGGGCCTGATACCGCCCCACCCATGGCAGAGCACAAGCGTCTCAAGGTCTACTTCGACGGCGGCTGCCGGCCCAACCCGGGTCCCATCGAGGTTGCGGCTGTAATGCGTGGGATGGCCCAAGTGCGCACCGATCTTGGCAACGGCACCAATGGCGATGCCGAATGGCTGGCCCTGATCCATGCGCTTGAAGTGGCACAGGCCAGTGGCGCCGCCGCATTCGATCTGTTGGGGGACAGCCGTTCGGTGATCGCACAGGCCAATGGCCGCGCGAAAGCGGCTTCGCCAAGTGACCGGGTGCATCTGGAGCGCTTCCGGAAGCTGGCTGGAGCGAATCCGCCCACGCGTGTTCGATGGGTTAAGCGCGAGCAGAACCTTGCGGGCATAGCCTTGAACGCCAGACACCCGCGCTAGGCAAAGAAAAAGCCCCGGAGGCAGAACCCCCGGGGCCATGATTTTGCAGTCTGGGAAGGACGTCAGGCAGCTTCGGCCTTTGTCCCTTCCCGCTCGGCATTCAGTGCCTCGGCCAGCAGGAATGCCAGTTCGATCGACTGCGCTGCATTGAGACGCGGATCACAATGGGTGTGATAGCGATCGGCCAGCCCTTCCTGGGTGATCGCGACGGCACCACCGGTGCACTCGGTCACATCCTGGCCGGTCATCTCGATGTGAATCCCGCCAGCGTGGGTGCCTTCGGCGCGGTGGACCGCGAAGAAGCCCTTCACCTCGGTCAGGATACGGTCGAACGGCCGCGTCTTGTAGCCGTTGTCGGCCTTGATGACATTGCCGTGCATCGGATCGCACGACCACACCACCGGATGGCCTTCGCGCTTCACGGCGCGAACCAGCGGAGCCAGCCCTGCCTCGACCTTGTCGTGGCCGAAGCGGCTGATCAGCGTCATGCGGCCGGCCTCGTGCGAGGGATTCAGCGTATCGAGCATGCGCAGCAGCGCATCGACGCTGAGCGAAGGACCGCACTTCATGCCGATCGGATTGTTGACGCCGCGCAGGTACTCGACGTGGGCCGAACCTTCGAAACGCGTGCGATCGCCGATCCACAGCATGTGGGCACTGGTGTCATACCATTCGCCAGTCAGCGAATCCTGCCGGGTCATCGCCTCTTCGTAAGCCAGCAGCAGCGCTTCGTGGCTGGTGTAGAAGCTGGTGCCCTGAAGCTGCGGCACGGTACGCGGATCGACGCCGCAGGCTTCCATGAAGTCGAGCGCTTCGCCGATCTTGTCGGCGGTTTCACGGAACTTCGTGGCCCACGGGCTCTTGCCGATGTGGTCCAGCGTCCACTGGTGGACCTGGCGCAAGTTGGCGTAGCCGCCGCCCGCGAAGGCGCGCAGCAGGTTCAGTGTCGCCGCTGCCTGGCTGTAGGCCCGCAGCATGCGCTCAGGGTCCGGAATGCGCGATTCCGCAGTGAAATCAATGCCATTGATATTGTCACCGAGGTAGCTCGGCAGTTCAACGTCACCGATTTTCTCAACCGGGGAGGAGCGCGGCTTGGCAAATTGCCCGGCCATGCGGCCCACCTTTACCACCGGTTGCTTGCTGGCAAAGGTCAGCACGACCGCCATCTGCAGCAGCACGCGGAACGTGTCGCGAATGTTGTTCGGATGGAATTCGGCAAAGCTCTCGGCACAGTCTCCACCCTGCAGCAGGAAACCCTTACCTGCGGCCACCTGCGCGAGGTCGGCCTTCAGAGCGCGCGCCTCACCTGCAAAGACCAGCGGCGGAAAGCTCGTCAGGGTCTTCTCGACCTCGTTCAGCTTTTCGGCATCGGGATAGACCGGCAGATGCCGCCCTTCAAACCCGCGCCACGAATCCGCAGTCCAGTTCTGTGCCACTTTCCATTCCTTTCAAGAGGCGCGCCCATACGCCCCCTGAGCAGGAAAAGCAAAGGAAGGCTTGCTGTCACAGCAATCGATCATCGCGATCACGCCCAAGGCCATCGATAGGGAATTTACCTTAGTCACCTCATCAGGATGTCTTGGTGGACGGGCGGTTAACCGTGCAGGCCCCACCAAAGGTCGTTTGTTTTCGAATGCTTGCCCTTCGCCGCCTCCTGATCCTACTGGCCCGAAGCCGCGGCGGAAACATCTTGCCTCTATCGGCCATGGCAATCTTCGCCGTGGCCGCGCTGATTGGCGGCGCCATCGACATAAGCCGCGCCTGGCGCACCCAGACGAGGCTGCAGGCGGCATGCGACGCAGGTGTTCTAGCAGGCCGTCGAGCCGTAACCACAAACGGCTTCGATGCCGCGGCAAAGACGCAGGCGGACAATTACTTCTTCGCAAACTTCGACGAGACTCACCAAGGTTCGCGAGACACGACTTTCGAGTCGACCTCGGCGGACAAAGGCGGCACGATCGACGCCGTGGCCACAACCATGCTTCCGCCCCTGATGATGCAGATCTTCGGCTTCCAGGGTTTTGATCTGAGCGTCAGATGCACGGCCTCGATGGGCGTCGGCAACAGCGACATCATGATGGTCCTCGATACCACTGGCTCCATGGCCTCACTGCTGGCGGGAAGTACGCAGACACGCATCGAAGCACTGCGCGCTGCCATGAAGAACTTCCACAGCACTGTCGAGAACGCCTTGTCGGGCACAAACGCACGTGTGCGATACGGATTCGTGCCGTACAGTTCGTCAGTCAACGTTGGCAGGCTTCTACACGACCTTGATCCGTCGTATCTGGTTGACAGTTGGACAATCCAGTCTCGTCATGCGGTTTACCGAACCGTTCAGACCTTGAGTGGCTACGGCACGCCGAGAAGCGGGACACCGACGACCACAACTACAACGCCAACCTACTCCCTCTGGGCCAACTACGGCTCCAACATCTACCTGACGTCGACATCATGTAACAACGCAAAGCCAGCCGATACGGCCTGGGCCAATTCGGGGAGTGCCACCTCCACCTCGACGACGACAACGAACTCGTCCGGTCAACGGGTTGTGACGACCGTCGTGACCCAGCCGCAGACGGCGACTTTCTATCAGTGCGCCTGGCTGATCCTGAACTACAGGATCCAGTCGCGAACCGGCTCGCGCAACTCCGTGACGACGACGACCACGACGGCCGATCCCATTTATACAAGCTCGCAAGTCTTCGATCGTTGGGAATATCGCCCGGTGACTTATGATACGAGCCGGTTCAAGAATTTCGAAGCGGTCTCCACACCAACCGGCGAGAACGGCGCGTCTGTTTCGTCAACTTGGAAAGGGTGCATCGAGGAGCGCGCAACCGTATCCGAGCCGAGCTTCACGTGGTCGTCGCTGGGGGGCTTCAACCCGTCCGGCGCCTTGGACCTCGAAATCGATTCCGCCCCTGACAGCTCCGCATCCAGCAAATGGGCTCCGATGTGGCCGAATGTCGCCTACATACGGACGGTCACCGACAACGGCACTGTTTACATGAACAGTGCGGTACCGTCATCGCAGGGACAGCAGGCGGCATCATTCTGTCCGACTGGCGCGCGCTTGCTGGCCACGATGAACAAGACAGCGTTCGATGCGTTCGCGGATTCGCTCGTTCCCGAAGGCGCGACCTATCACGACATCGGGATGGTCTGGGGAGCGCGGCTGGCATCGCCAGACGGCTTATGGTCGAGCACTGTTCGCCAAGCGCCCACGAACGGCGGCGAGGTTTCGCGCCATCTGATCTTCATGACCGATGGCGAAATGGCGCCCAGCTACTCCATCCAATCGGCATGGGGCATTGAGTACCATGATCGCCGTGTGACCGATGATGGTGTAAACGAAGACGCTGCGCGCCATAACTCACGGTTCCTCGCCCTGTGCGAAGCCGTGAAGGCCAAAGGCATCCGCATATGGGTCATCGCGTTTGCACAGGCCATGACGCCCGAACTCCAGACATGCGCCTCCAGCGCGAGTGCCTTCACGGCAGCCAACGCAAACCAGTTGGATGCGGCATTCCAGTCGATCGCAAAACAGGTCGGCGAACTGCGAGTGGTGCAATGACCGAAATGCGGCTCAGGACTGACGACGAAGGTGCAACAGTCGTCGAATTCGCGATTGTCGTGCCCCTGTTCCTGTTGCTGCTGATTGGCATCATGGACATCGGGCAGATGGTTTATGGCAAATCGGTCCTGACCGGCGCTGTACACCGCGCAGCGCGCGATTCTTCATTGGAAACGCGCAACACCAGCGAAGCCGACGCCTCGGTACTCGACGCCATCCGTCCGGTGCTTCCTGGCGTAACCATCAAGACGAGCCGGACCAGCTATTACGACTTTGCCGACGTCGGCAGGGCCGAGAAATGGAACGACAAGAACGCCAATGCCGTGTGCGATGCCGGCGAGACCTTTACCGACGAAAACCGAAATGGCCAATGGGACCAGGACGTTGGGCAAAAGGACAGCGCCGGTACCGCCAATGACGTCGTCGTCTACAAGGTGACAGCAACCTTCAAGCCCGTGTTCCAGGTGCCCTTCCTGCCCAAAATGTGGTCGGAACGAACGCTCACGGCTACCGCAGTGACCAAGAACCAGCCGTTCGGCAACCAGACGGGCTATGGCGCCACGGCCGGGAGCTGCCCATGAAGATACTGCAAAGTCTGTTCAGCCGACAGGACGGGGTATCGACCATCGAGTTTGCTCTGGTTGTGCCTGTATTCATGATCCTGGGCATGTATGGGGCCGAAATCGCATGGCTCAACGCCGCTTCAATGGAAGCGAGCCAGGTTGCTCTGGCGCTTGCTGACAATGCTTCCCGTCTTGGCCAAACCGACAATAGCGGCGTGACCCCCACCATTACGAGCAACGACGTACACTCGGTCCTGACAGGCGCATTGGAGGAAGGCTCTAATATCGATCTGGCCGAGAATGGCCGAGTCATCCTGTCCAGCCTTGAAGTCCATCCACTGACTGGCAAGCAGTATGTTCATTGGCAGAAGTGCATGGGCAAGGGCCGCCAGACCTCTGCGCATGGCAAGCCAGATCCCACAGGCAGCGCATTGTCCTCGATAGCTTCGGGCATTTCGCTCGGCGGTAGAAAGATGACGTCATCCAGCAAGAGCGCGGTCATGGTCGCCGAAGTCTGGTACGAGTACAAAGGCCTGTTCGGAACGATGTTCGTCAAGCCGATCACGATACACGAACAGGCAGCCATCATCGTCCGTGACGACCGTAATGTCGGTCCTGGCCTGAGCGGTACGAACGACAAGATCGAATGCTGACACAGGCCTGAGGACATTTCGGTCAGCGTTTTTCCGGGACAACCTCCAGGCGCCAGCTCTTGTCCGCTCGCAGGTATTTCTGCGCCAGAGCCTGCATGCGCTCGGGCGTTGTCTGGCTGTAATCGTTGAGGATCGTGCGGATCGCAGCAATCTTGCGCGGATCGTATGCAGCTCCTTCCAGCTGGTACATGTAGAAGCCATTTCCAGTGCTGGCCCGCGTGATCAGTTGCTTGAGCGGTTCAGTCACCCGGCTGATCTCGTCTGCTGAAGGCGGCGTAGCAGCAAGTTCAGCTGCGATCTTGTCAACGGCAGCAAAGAAAGTGTCGAAATCTCCCGGCCGCAATTGGACCATCGCCGAGAGATACCCGCCCGATGGCAGATCCAGGGGCCAGCTTGAACCGACTTGTGGTGCATAGCTCGCTCCCACCTTTTCGCGCATCGCATCGAACAGGCGATTGTTGAAGATCTGCGCCAGGATTTCGAGCTGGCGGCTTTCACGCACACCGGCCTGGCCGCCCCCGGTTGGCCATGCCACCACGGCTGCGGCCTGCGAGGGATCGCCGCGATGGGTCAGAACCAGCGGTTCGGCGTTGTGTGCCGGGATGTTCGGGGCAAGTGTCGGCGCCGCTGTCGGAGTGCGGACCGGCAAGGCGCCGAAAGTCTTTTCCAGAGCAGCCAATGCCTGTTCGCGCGTGAAATCGCCAAACATGTCGATCTCGATCGGTCCTTCCGAAAGCAGCGGCTCCCATGTCTTGCGGAAGCCCTCCGGAGTTACCTTCTCCAGCTCGGCCGGGTTTGGCGTCGCATAGCGCGGGTCTCCATCGCGCAACAGCCAGTTGAGATCGCGATTGAGTACCGCATTGGGAGCCGAATTGTAGCTTTCGTACTGGAGCTTTGCCGCGGCCTTGGCACGCAACACCGGATTGGCATCCCAACGCGGCATGCCCAGCTTGGCAGCCATGAGATAGAGCTGGTCGGCAAGGTCCGCCGGGCGCGTATCGGCCGAAAGCACGAATGCCGTGTCGTCTATGTCGAAATCGAGGCTCAACTTGCGGCCTGTCGCCAGACGGTCCAGATCATCCCGCCCGAGTGCGCCGATGCCGCTGTCCATCAGCGCCACCTCGCCGATCGGGCCATAAACCGCATCTTGGGGCTGGATCGCCGAGTACCCGCCGCCAAACCTGGCCTTGATGATGATGCGGCCTGGCTCGGCGTCATTGGGCCACAGCAGAACGCGAACACCGTTGGAGAGTTCGACCTGCTCGATGCCTAGCAACCCGATCGGTCGCGCGCTGGCGACAGTGCCAGGTGTGCCAACGGGTGGAAGGTCCGAAAACTTGAGGGCGTTTGCCGCCACGCGGCTTTCCGATGCCGCCTTGACAGGCGCAGTCAATGCCGCGCGCAAGGAGGCTTCGTCAGCTTCGCCAGCCTTTGGCGTGATCATCATCGGGCGTACCACGGTGCCCCTGAACAAGGCACGGGTATGTTCAAGCACGGCTTGCGGCTTGAACAAGGGTATGGAACGCCTGAATATGTCGTAGACGGTGTCGGGGTTGGCTACGGTCTCGCGGATATCGACGGCGTTGACGATATCGTCAGCCGCCTTGGACCCGGCAATGGTGGACTGCGTTTCGACCGAGACCTTGAAGGCGACTTCAAATTCGGCAACTTCGCGGTCGATCTCTGCCTGAGAGGGCGGCGTGGCCAAAGCATCGGCAATGACCGAGCGCACGTCTGTTACCGCACTTTTCCAGTCCTCGCTCAATGGCGTGACCGTCACGATCGTGGCGTCTGCGGATCGCGAAAGCTCCTGCTTCATCTCGTCCACGGACGCCACCAGATAGCTCCCGCCGCCCCGCGCCCTGGCCTCAAGCCTGCGATTGATCAAAGCCAGCGCGAGCCGATCAATCATCAGGCCCTGGTTGTAGACAATGGTATCGTTGACCTTTGTCCATGGACGCAGGATCGCCCAGTTTACCAGTCGTGGCAGGTCCGGCTCGACCAGCACTTTCGCTTCGCCGACCGGGTTCTTGGGATCGATGCCGGCGGGCGCAATCGGCTTGCCGAAATCAGGCTGCAACGGCTTCTTGCCGGCCACCTGCCACCCGCCGAACCATTGTTCGATCCGCGCGACCAGTGCTGCCGGGTCAGCATCGCCGGCCACCACGATCACGGTATTGTCGGGGCGATACCACTTGTCATGGAAGGCCTTTACCGCAGCAGCGTCGGCCGCTTCGAGAGTTTCCACCGTGCCGATAGGGCTGCGCGATGCCAGGAGCTGCCCCTTGAAGAACAGCCCCCGCGTGGCGTCCAGCACCCGCGATTGCGCGCTGGTGCGTTCGCGCATTTCGGCAAGAACGATCGGAACCTCGGTCTTGACGCCACGATCGGTGAAGATCGGCGCAGTGATCATCCCCGACAGCAGCTTGAACGTCTCGTCCAGCTTGGGTGCAGTCGCATTGGGAATGTCGAGCTTGTAAACCGTCTGCGTGGGACTGGTCTCGGCGTTGGTATCGCTTCCGAAGGTGGCACCCAGCCGCTGCCACGTTGGGATCGTCTCGCCTTCCTTTAGATACTTCGATTCACGGAAGGTCAGGTGTTCGATGAGGTGCGCATAGCCCCGCTGCGGCTCGGTCTCGTACATCGAACCCGCATCCACCAGTACGCGGATCGATACCTGCTCGGGCGGAACGCCGCTGTGGCGAACCGCATAACGGATGCCGTTCGGCAGGATGCCAAAGGTCCAGGCCTTGTCCTGCGGAACGTCCGAACCCTTGTAGAGCCACGGAACGTTGGACTTCGTCGCCGCGCTCGGGGCTTTTGCAGGAGCTTCGGCAACCACGGGAGCCGCCGAAACCAGCAGGAGGGAAAGAAACAGGCCGAAGCGCCGGGCGCGCGTGTTACGGGATCGCATCAGCCGACTATAGGAAGCCTTCTCATGAAGGACCAGTGAATAGACCCGTTACTTTCAGGGCGTTGTCGTGGCCGGCTGCGCAGGTTGGGTTGCAGATTGGGCAGCACGCATGGCTTCGACTTCTGCAACGGTCTTGAAGTCGACCAGTTCGACCTGGAACACGAGATCCGCATTTGCACCGATCGGGCCTGAGCCTTCAGCGCCATAACCAAGCGCCGAGGGCACGCAGAGACGCATCAGGCTGCCCTTGGACAGAAGCTGCAGGCCTTCAGAGAAGCCCGGAATGACGCCATCCACGGGAAATGCCGCCTGCATGCCCTGGTCGAACACCTCCCCATTGGCGGCAAGATAGCCGACGTAATTGACCAGCACGTAATCACTCTTGGTCGGCTTTGCGCCTTCGGCTGGCTTCAGGAGCATCGTGCCGAGCCCACTAGCAGTCTTGGCGGAGCAGAGGCGCTGTGCGGGCGCGACCACCGGATTCAGCGGCATCGGGATGGCGACAGCCGATGGGGCGACCGGCTTTGCCGCAGGTGCGGCGGCATTCAAGGCCGAAGCACCGAAGGTGCAGGCAAGAACGGCAGGGGCGAGGCGGACGAGCGCAAGGGGGAGCTTGATCATCTCGCTGCATTAGCGAGCCTTGCGAGGTTCCGCCATGAGACCTTGCGCTGAAACTGCGCAAAACCCGGCCTGTCGGGCCCTTGACCACGCGAAGGACTGGCCTACATGCGAATCATGTTCATCGAGACAGAAACCACGCCCAACCCCGCCACGCTCAAGTTCCTGCCCGGCGAGCAGGTCATGGCAAGCGGAACGCGCGAGTTCACTTCGCCTGAAGCTGCTGAGGCATCGCCCCTCGCGCAGGCGCTGTTCGATCTTGGTGACGTGACCGGCGTGCTGTTCGGGCGCGATTTCGTTTCGGTCACCGCCGCACCCGGCGTAGAATGGGCCGGCCTGAAACCGCAGGTTCTGGCGATCCTGCTCGATCATTTCGTCAGCCAGGCTCCGCTGTTCCTGGGGGGCACTGCCGCCGGCATCGCGGTTCCTGCCGAAGCTGATGAAAGCTTCGCCGACGACCCGGCCGACGCCGACATCATCGACCAGATCAAGGATCTGATCGAAACGCGCGTGCGGCCTGCGGTGGCCAATGACGGCGGAGATATCATCTACAAGGGCTTCCGCGAGGGCGTGGTCTACCTCCAGATGCAGGGCGCCTGCTCGGGCTGCCCGTCGTCGACAGCTACGCTGAAGAACGGGATCGAGAGCCTGCTCAAGCACTACGTGCCCGAAGTTACTGAAGTTCGAGCAGCCTGATCTGACGGCGATGCGCAAACTCGTGATAGACTGCGCGACAGAAGCTTGTTCAGTCGCGCTGATCGAGGATGGCGTACTTGTGGCTGGTGAATACGCGCTGCTTGGTCGCGGTCATGCTGAACGTCTGGTCCCCATGATTGCTGCCCTTCCCGACAAGGGCATGGCGGATGTGATCGCGATAGACGTCGGCCCCGGAAGCTTCACAGGCATTCGCGTCGGCCTTGCTGCAGCACGAGCCCTTGCACTGGCATGGAATGCGCGATTGCAGGGGTATGAAAGCCTCGCGCTGGTTGCAGCGATGGCCCTTTCGGAACGGCCAGGCTCGGCTGTCGACGTCTGCATGACTGGCGGTCACGGCGAGTGGTTTTTCCAACCCTTCGACTCTGACGCAACACCGCTCGCTCCCCTTGCATCGCTCACGCCTGCCCAGGCCAAGTCGAGAAGCACGGCTCTGTTGCTGGCAGGCAGCCAGGCTGCAGCACTCGCCGCCGACCGCACTCATGCGGTTGCGATCAGCTTGCATCCCGATGCTCGCTGCGCTGGCCTTTTGGACGAGCGGGCGTTCCATAGAGATCCCAGGCCAAGCTACGGTCGCGCGCCCGATGCCCGCCTTCCTTCGGCAGCATGACCGAAGGGATAGGCTGACCGATGACTCCGCCACCCGATGATATCGACCGGATCATGGCCGTCATGGACCAGGCATTCGCCGCGGAGTACGGTGAGGCCTGGAACCGCAAGCAGGTAAGCGACGCGCTACTGGTCGGCAATTGTCGCTACGGCCTCATTGCACCAGATGGTAGCGAAGACTTGGAATCCGGCGATGAAACTGCCGGTTTTTTCCTGAGTCGTGCGATCATCGACGAGGAAGAACTTCTCCTTTTCGCAATTTCTCCGAAGTACCGGCGAAAAGGATTGGGGCACGCACTTTTAGGTCGCTTTATCCTGTCCGCAAAGCAGAACGGGATGCGCCGCGTTTTCCTCGAGATGCGCGATAACAATCCCGCTGGCTTTCTTTATGCCGCGCACGGATTCCGCCAAATTGGATTAAGGCCGGCTTATTATCGCACCCCCAGCGGGGCCAGAATTGATGCGATAAGCCAGGAACTTGCACTCGGCAATTGAAACAATACTTAGGATTAACCTAAGTAGCATTGACAGCGTCGTCGATCTGTCGTGAAACCGGTTGTATCCTTGTGGGATGCGACTATAAATGTGATCTGGATCACCAAACCAAGTCGCGAGTCCAGATGCCTCCGCGCAGGACAAACATAGAAAGCCGGTTTTGCCATGAGTGAAATTCAGAACGACATGCGGGAGACGCTGATCACCCTCACTTCGGACATCGTTGCCGCGCATGTGAGCAACAACAGCGTCTCGGTGAACGATCTCCCGGCATTGATTTCAAACGTGTATTCTGCGCTGGCCGGGCTGGAAAAGCCGGTAGTTGCCGAAGAGCCCGCTCCGGAACCTGCCGTTTCGATCCGCGCTTCGGTGAAGAACGATCACATCGTCTGCCTGGAAGATGGCAAGAAGCTGAAGATGCTCAAGCGCCACCTCGCAACGCGCTACAACATGACGCCGGAACAGTATCGCGCCCGCTGGAATCTTCCTGCCGACTATCCGATGGTCGCGCCGGCCTACGCCGAAAAGCGCCGTGAACTTGCCAAGAAGATCGGCCTCGGCCGCAAGCCGGCGCCCAAGCGCGGCCGCAAGACCGCTGCCTGATCCGCGGGCAGATTGGTGGCAATGACTGTGCGCAATACGATTGCGTACAGTTGAAGATTTGGCCCGCCGGTCTATAGATCGGCGGGCCGATCCTTTCATGACGAGTACCCAGTGCATCAGCCGATCGACATCGAAGCTCTCTGCGCCGAACGCGGCCTGCGCATTACCGACCAGCGCAGGACAATCGCGCGCGTCCTTTCGGAGAGCGACGACCATCCGGACGTCGAGAAGCTGCACGAACGCGCCTCGGCCATCGACTCGCGCATTTCGATCGCGACGGTTTACCGCACCGTGCGCCTGTTCGAAGAAGCCGGCATTCTCGACCGGCATGACTTCGGTGATGGCCGCGCCCGTTACGAAGCGACGCCCGAGGCGCATCACGATCACCTGATCGACGTCGAGACCGGGAAGGTCATCGAATTCGTCGATCCCGAACTAGAACAACTCCAGCGCCAGATCGCGGAAAAACTTGGCTACCGACTGGTCGATCATCGCATGGAGCTTTACGGCGTGAAGCTTGAACGCGACGGCTGACGCTATCCCTCGTCAGGCAATTTCGCTTGTCGGACGCCTGCGCATCGCAGTGCGGCTCGCAGCGATGCTGGTTCTGTTGCTCGTATGCGTACCGCTTTATTACGTCTGGCGAATCCTGCGGCTGCACAATCCCTGGCCACGGGTGTTCCTTGGCGGCATCGCCCGCATCGCCGGCACGCGTGTCGCGATCTCGGGGGAGCCTTCGCGCAAGGGCGCGTTTCTCCTCTCCAATCATGTCAGCTGGCTCGACATCCCGGTCATCTCAGGCGCGAGCGGTAGCGCCTTCGTTGCCCACTCAGGGCTTGCCGATGTCGGTCTGCTCAAATGGCTGTGCGAAATGAACGACACGGTGTTCGTCGCCCGTCATGACCGGCGCTCGGTCCATACCCAGGTCGAACAGGTGCGTGCAGCTCTCACCGACACTGGTGCGCTCACCGTGTTTCCGGAAGGCACCACGAGCAACGGCGTCAGCCTGCTGCCATTCAAGTCGTCACTATTGTCCGCGCTGGATCCGCCCCCGCCCGGCATTGCGATACAGCCGGTGTGGCTCGACTACGGGCCGGACGTTGCGGCGATAGCATGGGTGGGGGAGGAACATGGGCTGGACAATTTCCTCAAGATCCTCGCCCGGAGTAAGCCGATCCCGGTGACAGTGCATTTCCTCGCGCCACTCGGACCTGAGGAGACAGCGAACCGCAAGGTCATGGCTACAGCGGCACGCGAACGCATCCTCGCAGCGATGAGCGGCGCGCGTTAGACAAACCCTGCCAAATCCACTATCGGCGCGGCCCATGTCTTCCACCGCAACTTCTTCCCCCAAGACGTTCCGCGTCAAGAGCTTCGGCTGCCAGATGAACGTCTATGATGGCGAGCGCATGGCCGAACTCTTGGCAGCAGAAGGAATGTCTGCCGCCCGCGACGGGGATGACGCCGACCTCGTCGTTCTAAACACCTGCCACATCCGCGAGAAAGCGACCGAAAAGGTCTATTCCGATATCGGCCGGCTGCGCCGGGAAGATGGCTCGGCACCCATGATCGCAGTCGCGGGTTGCGTGGCCCAGGCTGAAGGCGAGGAAATCATGACCCGCGCGCCAAGCGTGAAGGTGGTGGTCGGCCCGCAATCGTACCACCGCTTGCCGGAAATGGTTGCCGAGGCCGCTTCCGGAAAGCGCGCCACCGAAACCGACATGCCGGCAGAGGCCAAGTTCGCGGCCTTGCCCAAGCGCCGCAAGTCAGCCCCCACCGCCTTCCTCACCGTGCAGGAAGGCTGCGACAAGTTCTGCACCTACTGCGTCGTGCCCTATACGCGCGGTGCAGAGATCAGCCGCCCGTTTTCCGATCTGGTCGAAGAGGCGAAGCTGCTCGTTGCCGGCGGTGCGCGCGAGATCACGCTGCTTGGGCAGAACGTGAATGCGTGGACTGGAGAGGACGGCAAGGGCCGCAGCATCGGCCTGGACGGGCTGGCGCGCGCCCTAGCAGCTGACCCGGACCTCAAGCGCATCCGCTACACAACCAGCCATCCCAACGACATGACCGATGGCCTGATCGCCGCGCATGGCGAACTTGAGAAGCTGATGCCTTTCCTCCACCTGCCGGTGCAGGCGGGCAGCGATCGTGTGCTCAAGGCGATGAACCGCAGCCACACCGCAGACAGCTACCTCAAGGTGCTCGACCGGATCCGCGCCGCCCGGCCCGACATCGCGCTGTCGGGCGATTTCATCGTCGGTTTCCCGGGGGAGACTGATGCAGAATTCGAGGAAACACTGCGTCTCGTCGACGCCGTCGGCTATGCGCAGGCGTTCAGCTTCAAGTATTCCGCCCGCCCCGGCACCCCGGCTGCGACGATGCCCGACCATGTTCCGGCAGCAGTGATGGACGAGCGCCTTCAGCGCCTGCAAGCGGCGCTCAACCGCGATCAATTGGCTTTCAATCAGGGCAGCGTCGGCAAGACCTGCGAAGTCCTCGTCGAACGCAAGGGCAAGCATCCCGGCCAGTGGCTCGGCAAATCGCCCTGGCTGCAATCAGTGCACTTCGTCGGCGAAGCCGAGATCGGCCAGATGGTTACGGTGAAGCATGTTGAAGCCGGTCCGAACTCGCTGGCAGGTCAGCTCGTCTAATTGCCCTGTGCAAAGTCTGCGCGCGCGTCTTGTGCGCGCAACTTCCGTTCCTATGCTCTGAATCAGGCCCAAACCTGAAAGGAGCTCATGGCCCGTAAACCCCATCGCGCCGACGAGGCGCATCATCGCCCGGAAACACAGCATCGCCGTGCCCGGGTCGAGGTCGAGTTTGACGAGCAGACCGTGCTTGGCGCCCTGTTCGGCCAATTCGACACCAATCTCGTGCAGATCGAGAATCGGCTAGGAGTTTACATTTCGGCGCGCGGCAACCGCGTGCTGATCGAAGGGCCCGACGACGCTGTCGCCCGAGCGCGCGACGTGCTGAAGGGCATGCATCAGCGGCTGCTGTCGGGGCAGGAACTTGATTCCGGCGCGGTCGAATCGCTGATCGCGATGAGCGTCGAGCCGACACTTGAGGGCATCATCACCGGGGCGCCGGGTGGTGCGCCGCCGATCATGATCCGCACGCGCAAGAAAACCATCATTCCGCGCAGTCCGACGCAGATCGACTACATGAAGGCGTTGATCAGCCACGACGTGATCTTCGCGCTCGGTCCGGCGGGTACCGGCAAGACCTACCTCGCCGTAGCGCAGGCCGTAGCGCAACTGATCTCCGGTTCAGTACAACGCCTGATCCTGTCACGCCCGGCTGTGGAAGCCGGCGAACGCCTCGGCTTCCTGCCCGGCGACATGAAGGAGAAGGTCGACCCCTACCTTCGTCCGCTCTATGACGCGCTGTACGATTGCATGCCGCCCGAACAGGTCGAGCGCCGCATTGCGAGCGGCGAAATCGAGATCGCGCCCATCGCCTTCATGCGAGGGCGCACGCTCGCGGATGCCTTCGTCATCCTCGACGAAGCGCAGAACACCACGCCTGCACAAATGAAGATGTTCCTCACCCGCTTTGGCCAGAACAGCCGAATGGTGATCTGCGGTGACCCCAAGCAGGTCGACTTGCCCGGCGGTGTCGGCGCCAGCGGCCTGAACGACGCGGTACAGCGTCTCGAAGGGGTCGAAGGCATCGCAACGGTGCGCTTCAATACCGCCGACGTGGTGCGCCATCCAATCGTCGGACGCATTGTCGAGGCATATGAAGGGAAGGACGCTTGAGCGCGCCAATCCTTGAAATCGACATCGATCCGGTCTGGGGCGAGGAAACCGATTGGGAGGACCTCGCCAATCGCGCCGCTGAAGCCACGGCGCAGATCGCCGGCGAACTGGCGCACGAGAACCTGCTGGTCAGCCTCGTCATGGCCGATGACGAGGAAGTTCACGCGCTCAACAAGCAGTGGCGCGCCAAGGACAAGCCGACCAATGTCCTGTCCTTCCCGATGTTGAGTCGCGAGGAAGTCCTTCATGCAGCGCGGGATACCGACGCGCCTGGAATGCTCGGCGACCTGATCCTTGCGCACGGGGTGTGCACGCGCGAAGCGGCGGAAAAGGGCGTGTCGGTAGAGGTCCATGCCACCCATCTGGTAGTTCATGGCCTGCTCCATCTTGCCGGCTACGACCACGAACTGGGTGAGGCCGAAGCCGAGGAAATGGAGAATCTGGAGCGGAAGGCGCTTGCGCTGATGGGCATTGCCGACCCATATGCGGTCGAAGACTGAACAAGTGAGGGAATACGACAGTGCCCGAGGGCAATGGCTCCGCCGGCGACAGCCGGTCGGGAGACGGAGACAGTAGCAGTAGTCGCGCCCTGTGGCGCGCGATCAGGGCCTTCTTCAGAGGTCCGGACCACGATCAATCGCTGCGCGCACAGATCGAGGAAGCGATCGACGAGCACGAGGGCGAGGTCCATCAGGATAACAGCAGCAACGGCAACGGCGACCTTGTTCCGCTCGAGCGCCAGATGCTGCGCAACCTGCTTCACTTCAGCGAACACGACGCCGATGACGTAGCCATTCCGCGCGGCGAGATCATCGCCGTGCCAGCCTCGGCGACGTTCGAGGAGATGGTCGCGTCCTTTGCCGAGCACGGCCACAGCCGCCTGCCCGTCTATGGCGAATCGCTCGACGAGATCGTCGGCATGATCCACGTGAAGGACGTTTTCGTCATCATCGCTGGCATGATGCTGTCGAACAAGCAGCCGCCCAAGGACTGGACGAGCCTGATGCGACAGCCTCTGTTCGTGCCGCAGGCCAGGGGCGCACTTGACGTATT
The DNA here is from genome assembly GCF_058793515.1 of Novosphingobium sp. GW835-FHT14H07. Taxonomy (NCBI): domain Bacteria; kingdom Pseudomonadati; phylum Pseudomonadota; class Alphaproteobacteria; order Sphingomonadales; family Sphingomonadaceae; genus Novosphingobium; species Novosphingobium sp. GW835-FHT14H07. Next base: position 91,594 of record NZ_JBXAFX010000009.1, on the reverse strand, counting down.
GGCCGACATGCGCAGCCGCCGTACGCATCTTGCAGTGGTGATCGACGAGTATTCGGGCACAGATGGCATCATCACCATCGAAGACCTGGTCGAGGAAATCATCGGCGAGATCGAGGACGAACACGACGATGCGCCCGAAGAACTGCTCCGCAGGATCGATCCTGATACCTGGGATGCCGATGCGCGGGCAGAACTGGATGACGTCGCGGACACCGTCGATCCAAGGCTTGCGGAAGTGGAGGAAGACGTGGATACGCTCGGCGGTCTGGCCGTGGTATTGGCAGGCGAAGTGCCGCCTGTCGGTCGCGTGCTTGAACATGCCAGTGGTTGGCGGCTTGAAGTGACCGGAGGCGATGAACGGCGCCTCACCCGCCTCAGGCTGCATGCGCCACAGGCAGTGCTGGCCGAAGAAGAATAGGACGAAGAGATGATCCGCCGCCTGCCCCCACTGCGTTCGCTCGAGGCGTTCATTCGCGTCGTGCGCGCAGGCTCGGCCAAGACGGCGGCCGCGGAACTTGCGCTAAGTCCTTCGGCCCTGTCGCGTCGTCTCGGCGCGCTTGAGGATTTCATCGGCAAGCCGCTGTTCGAACGCAAGCATCAGGCGCTGAAGCTCACTGAAGAAGGCCAGCAGCTTTACGATGCCGTTGCTCCGCTGATCGACGAGATGGCAGACCGCGTCGATCGACTGATCGATACCGGCAAGGTCATGCGCCTGCGGCTTGGCGTCCTGCCGCTGTTCGGCAGCCAGCGCCTGTTTCCGCGCCTCGGCGAACTGCGCAAGCTTCATCCGCAGTTGCACATCGATATCGATTCAGGCCACGCCGCCGAGACCAAGCTTGGCGACACCATCGATGCCGCCATCGTCCTTTCGGAAGGGCCGGACGCCTCTCTGCATTCGGTGCGCCTTGATCACAACCGGGTCCACGCGATAACTTCGCGCGAATTGGCCGCCGAGCTTGGCGAGCGTCCCGATATCGCCAAGCTCTCCAAGCAAACCTTCCTTGTACATAATGACCTTCCCGCCAGCTTCGAGGCATGGAAGAAAGCGCTACACCTCGAAAAACTCGAACCGGCCGCGATCGATCACTTCGATTCCGGTCAGCTGATCCTCGAGGCAGCGGCGCAGGGTCTTGGCATCGCGATCATGCACGATGACCATTACCATCGCAGCCATGATTCCCGCCTCGCCCGGCTTTACGATATCGATGTCGACAGTCCCTATTCGTACTGGTTCGTTTGTCGGCCCCGCGCACTGCAATCGCGCCCGGTGCGCCTGTTCCACGACTGGATGCTGAAGGCAGGGCTTTGAGCGCCAGCCGCCGCCGCGCCGTTGCGGTGAAGATCCACTGCCCGATTTCTGCCCTGACACTCACTGCATTGCTCAATGGCGAGGGCGACGCGATCGAACGCGACCCCGCCGCAGCTGCCATGCTCGCCGTGATCCGCGCCGACAATCCCTTGGGTGACTTCAAGCTCTACAATGGCGTTTGCGAGATATCGCCGGGATGGGAAAGCTTCCAGCCCGGGCCGGACGCCAAGCCGACGATGGGAAGTGCGGGCGAGCGCGCCCTCTCGCCGACCGCGATCATTACGACCTACGCCGATGCGGACGCAGACCTCGCGCCCGCACTCGATGCGCTCATGGCTGCGCACCCTTGGGAGATACCGGTCATCGAACTGTCCGAGGTACAGCTACTGGTGCGCTGAAGAAGATCTTTGCCTCTTGTCCGATAGCTGGAGCCCTGCGCTACACGATCCGCTGGAGCGATCAGGCGCCGCATCTGACAGACTATTGGATCGAGCCATCCGATTGCCTGCCGCTACTGCCGGTCCTGCCCTCAATAGGAGAGCGCTACGAGTTGATGGAACTTTCGCGCTCGCCCGGCAACTCGCGCTGAGGGTCGGACGGGATCATCGGCCAGCTCAGTGCGCGCAAGCCAACGCCTCCACCACGTCCTCCAGCCGTGCCGGATCTCCCAGTGCGATGACGTGGCCGTCGGAACCTGCGTGCAAGGGATCGCCATTCCAGTCGGCCATTGTGCCACCGGCACCTTCGACAATTGGCACCAACGCAGCCCAGTCGTGAAGCTTGAGGTTCGCTTCACAGACCACGTCGAGCTGCCCCGTGGCGAGCATGGCGTAGTTGTAGCAATCGCCACCCATCACCATGCGCTTGTGATCGGTTTTCGCAGCAAGGCCCATGAAGTGCCCGCCATCGTGGTCGTCGAAATAATGCGGCCCGGTCGTCGCCAGCGTGGCTTCCGACAGTTCACGACAGATTCGCGTCTGCACCGGTTTGCCGTTAAGCGTAGTCCGCTTGCCCATGGCACCGACCCAGCGCTCCCCGGTGATGGGCTGGTCCAGCACGCCGAGCACCGGAAACCCTTCGACCACCAGCGCGATCAATGTGCCGAAGATCGGTCGGCCGGCCAGGAAACCCGCTGTTCCGTCGATCGGATCAAGCACCCAGCTCCGACCCGACGAACCGGCGGTCGAACCGAATTCCTCGCCAATGATGGTGTCGCGCGGCACCTCTGCCGTCAGGATGCGCCGCATGGCCTCTTCAGCCGCACGGTCAGCCAGGGTTACCGGCGTAGCGTCGCCCTTCCGCTCGGCGGCTACTGTGCGGAAGTGCGGGCGAATGGCCTCCGCCGCCGCGTCGGCGAGACGCATGGCAAGGGCGATGTCGTTTTCAAGCTTCATCCCCCGGCTCTGCCTGCTTTCAACCAATACGGTCAACCCGCAAGACCAGAATCGGCATTGGACAAATGTGCCTGCGCAATTTTAAGGAAGGCGTGACAAACCGCACGCATGAAAGGTTTTTGGGGCGCTAGACCTTCATGCACCGATTGTCTTGGGGGCACGCTAGATGAGTCGCAGCAACAGGCCGGGCGTTGATCGCGCGATAGTTTCGCCGATCGCCACGCGCGATGGCCAGCCGATTTCCTACAGCCGGGCCCCGGCTCCCGACCTCGATCGCTGGATTGGAAGGCTCTACGTCACCATCGTCGGGACCCCGCCTGAACATCGCCTGGACTGTGGACTGTTGAGCGATTTCGCGTGCATCCGAATTCAGTTGCGCGGCAAGTGGGAGGCCACCACGGCGGATGGCGTGCGCACTTCCGAGCAAGCGGCAATGCTGTTCGGTCCACATTCTCGTCGGATGCCGATCAGCGTCACCGGCAGCTTCGTCAGCATCGGCATCTTCCTGCGACCTGGCGTCTGTCATGCGCTGCGGGGTCCGGACATTGCCACGCTGACAGACAGGCTGGCCCCTTTCGCCGATCTGGGGATGCCGGAACAGCGCTGGTTAGACCTGTTCGATCCCGATGCGTCGCCGGAAGACTGGGTCAAGGCCATGGAATGCGAGATGCGCAGCCTGATCGCTGATCGCGCCGTGCGCGAGCCGGATCCGATTTCAGCCCACTTCGAGGCCGCCGCATTTGCCGATCCCACGATCAGCGTTGCACGGCTTGCCGAAAAGCTGGGCGTGACGCAGCGTCGGCTGGAAAGGATAGCTCACCGCGACTTCGGCATGCCACCCAAGCAGGTCTTGCGGCGTGCCCGCGCGCTCGACATGGCGAGTCACCTGCGCGGCGTGGCAGATCAAGAAGAGGCCGAGGCAATTGCCTTGCGCTATTATGACCAGAGCCACCTGATACGCGAATTCACCGCTCTGTTCGGGATGAGCCCGCGCCAGTTCGTCGACCGCCCTCAGCCACTTATGACGTTGGGCCTTGAAACACGGCAGGCCCGCAGGCTGGAGGAAATACGCAGGCTGGAACCCGGCGAGGTCAAGCCCTGGGAGTGACCAGCATTGCGCGCTTCCGCTTCACCACCTAGGCTCAGGCATGGCCAGGGCTGACCGTCTCGAACGTCTCGACAAACGCCGCTCCGAAATGGAAGCGGACTATCGCGCTGTGCTGATCCAAGCGCTTGAAGTGACCGCGGCGGGCAAGTGGGGCCTGTTCGATCACAACGCGGACAAGATAATGCGCGCCGCCACTGCACCGATTATCGACAACCTCACCGAGATTGCCGACGAGATCGCTGAGGCGCGCGAGGCCTTGTTCATGGAGCCGTTCACCCTCCACGACGAGTTCATGGCTTCCCGCGGCAAGCCTCCGGCCAACGCTGTGGGCGAGCCGAAGCAGGCTCGCGCATGGCTGGAGCGCCTGAAAAACGGCTGACTTGCGGCAGGATCAGTCGAACAGGCTGGAAACCGAGCTTTCGTCGGCAATGCGGCGCACGGCCTCGCCGATCAGCGGGGCAATCGTCAGCACGCGGATGCGGTCGGAAGCGGCGGTCGCTTCGGTCGGCATGATCGTGTCGGTGATCACCAGTTCCTTGAGCGCGGAATTGCTGACGCGCGCCACTGCGCCGCCCGAAAGCACGCCGTGGGTAATGTAGGCCGAGACGCCCGCCGCGCCTTCGTCCATCAGTGCCTGCGCTGCGTTGCACAGCGTGCCGCCCGAATCGATGATGTCGTCGATCAGGATGCACATGCGGCCCTTGACGTCGCCAATGATGTTCATGACTTCGGACTGGCCGGGGCGGTCGCGGCGCTTGTCGACGATGGCGAGCGGCGCGTTGTTCAGGCGCTTGGCCAGCGAACGTGCACGGACCACACCGCCGACGTCGGGCGACACTACCATCAGTTCCTGCGTACCGTAGCGGGTCTGGATGTCGGCTGCCATCACCGGGGCCGCAAACAGGTTGTCGGTCGGGATGTCGAAGAAGCCCTGGATCTGGCCGGCGTGGAGGTCCACCGCCAGCACGCGATCGGCGCCTGCCTGCGTGATCAGGTTGGCAACGAGCTTGGCCGAGATCGGAGTACGCGGCCCGGGCTTGCGGTCCTGGCGGGCATAGCCGAAGTAGGGGACAACCGCCGTGATGCGCTTTGCCGAAGCACGGCGAAGCGCGTCGATGCAGATCAGCAGTTCCATCAGGTTGTCGTTCGCCGGGTAGGCGGTGGACTGGACGACGAAGACGTCCTCGCCACGGACGTTCTCGTGGATTTCCACGAAAACTTCCTCGTCAGCGAAGCGGCGCACGCTGGCGTCGGTCAGCGGCATTTCGAGATAGGCCGAAATGGCGCGGGCGAGCGGCAGGTTGGAGTTGCCGGCCATGATCTTCATTGCGTGCGATTCCCTCGGATTCGATCCCCAACGCGCCCTTAGCCCATGATGACAGCTTTGCAACTCTTGGCAGCCATGGGCGTTGCCGCCCAGCGAACAGTCCCTTAGGAGTTGGGCCATGGCCGATACGCTTCGCATCACGCTCGCCCAACTCAACCAGTCGGTTGGGGATCTCGCCGCCAATGTCGCGGCCATGCTTGCCGTGCGGGAGAGCAACCCGGATTCGGACCTGATCGTCTATCCGGAACTGATGCTGATCGGCTATCCGCCGGAAGACCTGATCATGAAGCCGGCCCTGATCGAGCGAGCTGCCACCGAACTCGAAAAGCTGGCCAAGGTCACTGCAGATGGCGGCCCCGCCATGCTCGTGGGCTCGGTTTTCGTCCGCGATGGTGACCTCCACAATGGCGTCGCCCTGCTCGAAGGCGGTCGCATCGCAGCCACCCGCTTCAAGTACGAATTGCCCAATTACGGCACGTTTGACGAAAAGCGCTATTTCATGCCCGGCCCCTTGCCGGAGCCCGTGCTGTTCAAGGGCGCGATGCTGGGACTGCCGATCTGCGAGGACATCTGGCACCCCGACGTCTGTCGCCACCTCGCCGACCTCGGCGCCGAAATCTTCATCTGCATCAACGGCAGCCCTTACGAGATCGACAAGGACGTGCTGCGCATCGACGGCGTGGCCAAGCGCCGCGCGATCGATACCGGCATCCCGCTGGCCTACCTTAACCGCGTCGGCGGGCAGGACGAGATCGTGTTCGATGGGGCGAGCTTCGTCGTCGGCCCCGAAGGCGCGCTGTGGGTGCAGATGCCGGACTGGGAAGAATCCGTCGTCACCACCGTCTGGACCCAGACCGCTGTCGGCTCCGGTTCGCGCTGGCGCTGCGAACCCGGCGTCGATCACGAACTCGCCGAGCATCCCGAAGACATCTACTGCGCCATGGTCATGGCCCTGCGCGACTATGTGAACAAGAACCGCTTCCCCGGCGTTGTCCTTGGGCTGTCTGGCGGCATCGATTCGGCGATCTGCGCGGCCATTGCCGTCGATGCTCTTGGCCCCGATCGCGTGTGGTGCGTCATGCTGCCAAGCCGCTACACTTCGCAGGAGAGCCTCGACGACGCTGCGGGTTGCGCGCAAATGCTCGGCGTCCGGCTCGACACTGTGCCGATCGCTCCGGCTGTCGATGCCTTTGACGGCATGCTCGCCCCGGTGTTCGCCGGCAAGCAGCCCGACCTTACCGAAGAGAACATCCAGTCGCGCATTCGTGGCGTGACCCTGATGGCACTGTCGAACAAGTTCGGCCCGATGCTGGTCACCACCGGCAACAAGAGCGAAATGAGCGTCGGCTACGCCACGATCTATGGCGACATGAACGGCGGCTACAACCCGCTGAAGGACGCCTACAAGACCACGGTCTTTGCCGTGTCCGAATGGCGAAACGCGAATCGCCCAAAGATTGGCCTGGGTCCTGATGGCCCGGTCATGCCGCAGCGGATCATCACCAAGCCGCCAAGCGCCGAATTGCGCCCCGACCAGAAGGATTCGGACTCACTCCCGCCTTACGACGTGCTCGATGCGATCCTGCAGGGGCTGGTGGAGAACGAGAAGAGCGTCGACCAGATCGTGGCCGAAGGGCATGACCGCGCGACCGTCAGCCGCATCGAACGGCTGCTCAACATCGCTGAATACAAGCGCCGCCAGGCCCCTCCTGGCGTGAAGCTGGGCGCGCGCAACTATGGGCGCGACCGGCGTTATCCGATAACCCACGGTTTCCGAACCGGAACCTGACATCCTCCATCCCGTAGTTGTTTTGTCATTCAACTATCTGGGAATATTCACGAATGCGCAAAAGCTCCCGCCTCAAGGGAAGCGGCTATCTGGTGTCGAGCGTCAGCGTCGTTCTGCTCGGCGTGCCCGCGCTCAAGTCCGCCCAAGACGAGCCACTGATGCTTGCTTTCATGCTTGCCGGCATGCTGCTGTCAATCGTCGGCATGGCCCTTCGCTGGCGATCCCACCGCGTAGCGGCGACTAGGGAGTAGTTGCGAACGATTCGCATTGACCTGAGCCAAGCTCATGTTAACTTGCGAATCGTTCGCAAGAAAGGATGTGCAATGCCTGCAGGCCAGTCCTCCACCCGCTACTCCGCCCTGATCGACAGCATGGCCCGCCCACAGGACGTGCGCGGCCTGTCGCTGAAGGGCCTGCACGTGACCATGGCGATGCGACTGTGTGCAATGTTTGAAGCCTCTGGCCGCGATCCCGTGCCCGACCTTGCCCAGCGCTACCGCTCCATCGAAGCGGCCTGCGCCGTCCACGGGCTCGTGCAGACGATCAAGCAGGTCTGGCCCGAACCGTTCCTGGTCAACCGCCCCTGTTGTCTTGCCATGACGCCGGACGAGACCACCCTTGCAGCCCTCGCCCGCGCCGCCGTCTCGGGCAAGCGGGAAGCCTTCTCGGAAAGCATCGCGGGCTTTGTCCGCGCTGACCGCCACGAAGCGCTCTACAACGCGACGATCCATGCCGTGGCGCTGATACCCTAGAGTCCCCGGCCTTCCCCTTGCAGCAGCGGCGCGCTAGGGCAGCGCGCATGACCACGGTAACCCGCTTCGCTCCTTCGCCCACCGGCAAGCTTCATGTCGGCAACGTCCGCACTGCGCTCCACAACTGGCTTCTGGCGAAGAAGACCGGCGGCCGATTCCTGCTGCGCATCGACGATACCGATGCCGAGCGCAGCCGCGAGGAGCATGTCGATTCCATCCGTGCCGACCTTGCCTGGCTCGGCCTGACCTACGACGGCGAGGAGCGCCAGTCGCTGCGCACCGAGCTCTACGAGCGCGAGTTCCAGCGTCTGGTCGACGCGGGCCGCATCTACCGTTGCTACGAGACTGCACAGGAACTGGACCTCAAGCGCAAGATTCTGCTCGGCCGCGGCCTGCCACCGATTTACGATCGCGCCGCGCTCAAGCTGACCGAGGCGGACCACGCTGCGAAAGCCGCTGCGGGCGAAACCCCTCACTGGCGCTTCCTGCTCGATCACGAACAGCCGATTTCCTGGGAAGACGGTATTCGCGGCCCCCAGAACTTTGATCCGCGCCAGATGTCCGACCCAGTGATCCGCCGCGCTGACGGCTCCTGGCTCTACATGCTCCCCTCGGCAATCGACGACATTGCCATGGGCATTACCGATGTGCTGCGCGGCGAAGATCACGTCTCGAACACCGCCACGCAGCTTCAGATGTTTACCGCTCTTGGTGCCCGGCCTCCCCGGTTTGCCCATGAAGCGCTGCTGACCGGAAGCGAGGGCAAGCTGTCCAAGCGCCTCGGCGCATTGGGGATGGCCGATTTCCGCGAACAGGGCATCGAACCGGAGGCAATTGTCGCCTTGCTCGCCCGCCTTGGCACGTCCGATCCGGTCGATCCGTCACTCGATGCTGCTGCACTGGCTGAGAACTTCGACCTGTCCCGCTTCGGCCGCGCACCGGCCCGCTTCGACGAAGCCGACCTCCACCGCGTGAACGCCCAGATCGTTCACCGCCTGCCATACGCCCGCGTTGCCCATCTTCTGCCCGAAGGCATGGGCCAAACTGCTTGGGATGCCATCCGCCCCAATCTCGCCCATATCGACGAGGCGAAGGACTGGTGGCAGGTCGTGACCGGACCGGTGACCGTGCCTGCGTTCGACGAGGAAACCCGCGCCTACCTGGCGCAAGCCGCCAAGGTTGCCATCACACTCGACTGGTCTGCCGAGCCGTGGCGCGCATTGACCAGCGCCCTCAAGGACAGCACCGGCCGCAAGGGCAAGTCCCTGTTCCTGCCGCTGCGTCAGGCGCTGACTGGCCATGACCACGGACCCGAAATGGCCGCCCTCCTGCCGCTGATCGCGCAGGACGAGGCAGTGCGGCGGCTGAAGTTTTAATTTCCAACCCGCTCGTCCTGTGCCTGTCGAAGGACGCTGGCATTGCGCCGGATGCTTCGACAAGCTCAGCATGAGCGGGCTCAAGTCAATCATTGACAAGCTCGGCGCCAATGAAAAAGGGGCGGCAGCCGTCAGGCCCCGCCCCTCTTTTCTTGACCAGCAGTCCAATCAGGCAGCGACGACCTTCGCTTCCTTGATCACGCCCGGGTTCGCCGGCGGCTCACCCTTGGGCAGCGCGTCGATCAGGTCCATGCCGCTCTCGACCTGGCCCCACACGGTGTACTGCTTGTCGAGGAAGCGTGCATCGTCAAAGCAGATGAAGAACTGGCTGTTCGCCGAATGCGGATAGCTCGTGCGAGCCATCGAGCACACGCCGCGGACGTGAGGTTCATCGTTGAATTCGGCCTTGAGGTCTGGCTTGCTCGAACCGCCCATGCCGGTGCCCTGCGGGCAGCCGCCCTGCGCCATGAAGCCCGGAATCACGCGGTGGAACTTCACGCCGTTGTAGAAGCCCTCGTTCGCCAGTTCCTTGATGCGCTCGACGTGGCCGGGGGCCAGATCGGGACGCAGCTTGATCACGACATCGCCGGAATCGAGCGTGAGGACCAGTTTTTCGTCAGCCATTAGTCGCAATCCTTGCTTGTTTGCGCGCCGATATAAGGCTTCCGAAAATAAAGTCACGCATAGGTCTGCCGACTGGTTGCAATTGCCGCATCAGCCGGTAACCCGCCCCTATGGAGCGCGACGACGACATCATCGACAGCCTGCTCCCCGACGTGGACGATGCGCCCGCGCCGGCCGAACCCTCGCGCAATTCCGAAAGCCTTGACGAGGAGGACAATACCCTTCGTCCCAGCTTCGTCCGCCGCGTCGCAGAGGCACTCGAAGCCGGTGACGACGAGACCGTCTACAATCTTGTCGAACCGCTCCACCCGGCCGATATCGCCGACCTTTTCGAGCTGATCGACCAGGATGACCGCGTCAAGCTGGCCCGGGCGATCAACGACCTCATGGGCGGCGAGGTTCTTGCCGAGCTCAACGATCACGTCCGCGAACTGCTGGTCGAAGAGCTCGAGCCCGAGGAAGTCGCCGACCTAGCCGAGCAGATGGAGACGGACGACGCCGTCGCCCTGATCGAGGACCTCGACGAGGAAGACCAGCAGGCCGTCCTTGCCGAGATGGAACCGGAAGATCGCGCCGCGATCGAATCCGCACTGTCCTATCCGGAAGAAACCGCCGGCCGCCTGATGAGCCGCGATCTTATCGCGGTGCCCGAGGCGATGACCGTCGGTGACCTGATCGACTATCTGCGCCGCGACGACGAACTGCCCACCGAATTCTGGGAAGTGTTCATCGTCGACCACAAGCATCATCCGGTCGGCACCTGCAGCCTCTCGTGGATCCTGCGCGCGCCGCGGAGCGTGCCGCTGGCCGACGTGATGAAGCGCGACCAGACGCTGATCCCGGTCTCGATGGATCAGGAAGAAGTCGCGCTGCGCTTCCAGAAGTACGCGCTGATTTCAGCCGCGGTGGTGGACGAAAGCGGCCGCCTCGTCGGCCAGATCACCGTCGACGATATCGTCCACATCATTCAGGAAGAGGCGAGCGAGGACATCCTGCGCCTGTCCGGTGCCGGCGATGGCGACATCAACGAGCCGATCCTGCTCACCGTTCGCACCCGGCTGACCTGGCTGGTGGTCAACCTTGGCACGGCGCTGGTTGCCGCCTCGGTCGTCGGCATGTTCCAGGGCGCCATCGCCCGCTTTGCCTTGCTCGCAGTGCTGATGCCGATCGTGTCGGGAATGGGCGGCAACGCCGGGACGCAGACACTGGCCGTCGTGGTGCGCGCAATTGCCACCAATCAGCTGACCAGTTCGAACACGATACGCATGATCCTGCGCGAGTTGCGAATCGCAGCCACCAACGGCGCGGCGCTGGGTATCCTGATCGGGCTGGGCACGGGTCTCCTGTTTGCCAACCCGCTGCTCGGTGCCGTCATCGGCTCGGCCATGGTCATCAACAACCTTGTGGCCGGCCTTGCCGGTATTCTGGTTCCGGTCACGCTTGATCGGCTCAAGGTGGATCCGGCTGTCTCTTCGGCCGTATTCGTGACCATGGCGACCGATGTCATGGGCTTCTTCTCGTTCCTCGGCCTCGCCGTGCTGAGCGGCCTTGCCTGATCCGGAAGAAGTTTCATGCCCCTGCACATGACCAAGGTGGCCTACGGCGCCCAATCACTGGCCGAGATCCACGAATGGTTCTCGGACACCGGCCGTCGCGGTGGCGCGAAAGTTGCCTATCTCACCACGCGCAACCGCCCGAAGCGCGCCGAGGAAATGATCGGCGGCTCGCTTTACTGGATCCACAAGCATCAGCTTGTCGCGCGATCGGAGATCGTCGGTTTCGAGGAAGCCGAAGGCGGCCGCACCAACATTGTCGTCAGCACCCGCCTGATCGATGTCCACCCCAAGCCCCGCCGCGCGCATCAGGGCTGGCGCTATCTCGAAGAAGCAGATGCCCCGGCCGATCTGGGTGACGGAGAAGCGGGCGAAGTCCTGCCCGCCCAGATTGCTTCGGAACTCGCCAAGCTTGGATTGGTCTAGGCTTTCCCGGCCGCTTCGCGAGCCAGGACCTTGCGGATCAGGTCGCTGTAGACTTCAGGCTCCTGCGCGCCGGGCACAATCAACTTGCCGTTGATTACCACCGCCGGCACGCCTGTGACGTTCCAGTCCCAAGCCTGCCGCTCCTCGGCGGTGACGATCGCATCGATCTGCGGGTCGATCATCGCCTGCAGCGCGTTAAGCCGTGGCAGGCCGACGCTCTCTGCAACCTCGGCCAGCACTTCCGGGTCAGACACGTTGCGCCGCGCCTGAAAGTGCGCGTCGAACAGCGCGCGTTTGAGCGCCTGCTGACGCTCCGGCCCGAAAGCACGCAGGGCCCAAGTCAGTAGCCGGTGCGCCATCCGCGTGTTCCACATCATCGCGGGTGGAGCATCACCTTCGCCGGTGTAATCGAACGAATAGCCTGCGCGCTCGGCGGCCTGCCGCAAGGTTTCGCGCACGCCTGCCGACTGCTCTGCCGTGCGGCCATACTTGCGCTGGATATGCGCGGCTTGCTCCTCGCCTTCCTCGGGCATGTCGGGGTTGAGCTCGAACGGATGGAAGCGCACGGTCGCATCCACTTCGCCGTCCATGCTGGCCAGCGCCTTGTCGAGCTGCTTCAGCCCGATCACGCACCACGGGCACATCACGTCCGACCAGATGTCGAGCGTGACATTTGCAGGCGCGATCATTGCGACAACCACCACTTGAGCAGGTGATGCGCCACGGCGAACGGCGGCGGCGCAATGAAAGCGCCGTCCTCGGCACCACTCATCGCATAACGGACTTCCTCGCGGGTGAACCACCGCGCGTCATCGAGTTCGGTCGCGTCGATGGTGATTTCCCGCTGCGTGGTGAAGGCGTGGCAAGCAATCATCAACGACGAAGGGAATGGCCAGGGCTGGCTCGCCACATAGCGCACCTCATCTACCTTCACCCCTGCCTCTTCCTGCACCTCGCGGCGAACCGCGTCCTCAAGGCCCTCCCCCGGCTCCACGAAACCCGCCAGCGCCGAATAGCGCCGCGGCGGAAAGCGCGGCTGACGACCGAGCAGCAGTTCACCCTCGCACTCGACCGTCATGATCGTCACCGGATCGACGCGCGGAAAGTGCTCACCCTTACAGACCTCGTTGGTGCAGGTGCGCTGCCAGCCCCCCTTGGCCAGCTTCGTCGCCGATCCGCAGCGAGCGCAGAAGCGGTGCCGTGCATGCCAGTCGACCAGGCTGCGCGCTCCGCCATAGATCGAAAGGTCGCCCGTCGAGAGTGATCCCATCGCCGCCCACAACCGTGGATTGGGCGGCGCAACGCTTCCGACGATCGCCGGCGTCACCTGTGCAAAACAGCCGCGTCCATCTTCGCTCAGACCAAGGAACACCAGTTCCGCCTCTGGATCGGCATCGGCCAGCGTGCCCCAATCCAGCCCGCCGTCGGGCGCGATCACCGGATCGATCCCTTCCAGCCGCAGCAGCCGCGCGCGCCAGTTCATCAGGCTGCCCAGCTTGTCCGCATCGCCACGAATGTGATCGGCGCGGTCGAGTCCGCCGCCAGCAAATGCAATCGTCGTGTCCATCAGGCTGCGGCCTTCTTCCCCGTTACGTCGGCCAGCACGGCCTTCGCGAATTCCCTGTGCACCGGATAGGCATCGGACGGCATGTATTGAGTATAGACTCCCGCCCGCAGCCCGACCCGGTAATTGACGAAGCCCACAGTGCCTGCCGCCCCGGCCCAGCCATAGGTCCCGGCATCCTCGCCCAGCCCCACCGAACCGCCGGCGCCAAAGCCGTTGCCCTTGATAAAAGCCTGCGACAGGTCTGTGCCTGCCGGCAGGAGATTGCTGGTGCCGAGGCGCACGGCAGTCTCGCTCATCACCTGCCTGCCATCGATCCGCCCGAAGCCCAGCAGCATCCGCAGGAACCGGTCATAGTCGCGAGGGCTTGAAACCAGCCCTGCCCCGCCGAACGGATAGGGCGGCTGATCGAGATAGATCGAAGCCTTGGCCGGATCGATCGGCAGCAAGGCACCCCCAACCGCAGCGTAGTTCGTGGTCAGCCGCCCCACTTCGCTCTCGGGCACACGGAACCAGGTCGAGGTCATGCCACAAGGGGCGAACAGCCGCTCGGCCAGAAACACGTCGAACGGCTTGCCCGATGCCACTTCGATCACCCGCCCCATCAGGTCGAGCGCAACCGAATAGCTCCACACCGTACCCGGCTCGTAGACCAGCGGCATCGTTGCCAGGACATCGGCGAACTCGGCAAGGCTGCCCAGTGGCTTGGGCGCATCCATGCCCGGAAGCCGCATGCGGCTGGCCTGCCCCGGCACAAGCCCCGCGTTGATGTATGCGTCCTTGATCGGGCCCTTCTGGATGATCGAATAGCCAAGCCCCGCGGTGTGCGTCAGCAGGTGCCGAACCGTGATCTGTGGCCTTGCCGGGCGCAGATCGGTCATCGAACCGTCAGGCGTGACCTGAACCTGCATCTTGCCGAAGGCAGGCAGCAGATCGGCAATCGGTTGGTCGAGCCGGAGCTTGCCTTCATCCACCAGCATCATCGCCGCCATTCCGGTAATCGGCTTGGTCATCGAATAGATGCGGAACAGGCTGTCCATCTCGATAGCTGGCGCCATCCCCTTGGCCAAAGTGCCGCGGGCGATGTCCATCGGCGCCTCGCTTGCCCCCCAGCCCAGCGCCGCGATCATGCCGGGCAGCTTGCCCGACGAGACATAGCCATCGAGCATTCCCGCAACCGTCGGAAAGCGCGCTTCCGCCGCAGCGCTTGCCCACGCCATGCGCGGCAAGGCCATGCTTCCGGCGACCAACCCGAGCGCCCCGATGAACCCGCGCCGCGAAACCGAAATCTGCTGCATTGCTCAGTCTGTCCTTCCAGCGACCACCAGCCGCGCCGCCTTGGCGAACACGGTCGGCAATCCGGCAGCCTCGATTGTCTCGACCGGCCACCATTCTCCTTGCGGAAGACTAACCGCTTGTGGCTGAACCGAAAGCATCAATTGCAATTCGAGATCGAAATGCGTGAAGCCGTGGCGCACCATTCCGCCAGCGCGCCAATCTCCCGCCAGCGCATCTGCGCCATCACCCTTGGCCGACCACCCATCGTCGGGCAAAGCGCGCATCCCGCCCAGCATTCCGCGCCCGGGCCGGCGCACCAGCAGGACCTTGCCATCGCGCTCCACCCAATAGACCCGGCCGGTCCGAACCGGCTTGGCCTTCTTCGCCGCCTTCACCGGCATCCTCTCGGGCGAACCTTGCGCGTAACCACGGCATCCCTCGCGCAATGGACACAGCATGCAGCGCGGAGACCTTGCCGTGCAGATCGTCGCGCCCAGATCCATCATCCCTTGCGCAAAGTCCCCGGCGCGCTCCTCCGGTGTCACCTGCCCCGCCGCAAAACGGATTGCCGCCTTACCCGCAGGGAGGGGTTCGTCGATCGCGAACAGCCGCGCCACGACCCGCTCGACGTTGGCATCGACCACCACTGCGCGGCGCCCGAACGCGATCGCGGCAACGGCAGCAGCAGTGTATTCCCCCAGTCCCGGCAATTCGCGCAAGCCCGCCTCGGTATCGGGAAAGTTCCCGCCGCGCGCCGCCACGGCCCGTGCGCAGGCCAGCAGATTGCGGGCGCGGGCATAATAACCGAGCCCCGCCCAAGCGGCCATCACGTCGCCGTCGTCGGCTGCCGCGAGATCCGCCACCGTCGGCCAGACCTCGGTGAATCTGGAATAGTATGGCCCCACCGCCGCCACGGTCGTCTGCTGCAACATCACTTCGGACAGCCAGACCCTGTAGGGGTCCTGCCGCTCCTCGCCCGGCAACCGTCGCCATGGCAGGCGTCGTGCGTTGGTATCGTACCACGCCAGCAGAAGCGGGGCGATTGCCTCCGGATCGAACGACTTTGCGGCTTCCTCTCTGGCTTGCATCGCGCACCTATGGCATGGCGCGAAGCGATATGGAAAGCACCCCTTCGGACGCGCCGAAACGCAAGAGCGCCCGGTCCACCAAGACCGAGGCGGGCAAGCTCTACGAGCGCCCCAGGGGCGGCGAAGCGCGCCAGATCGCCGATCTCATGCCCGCCATCGGCCGCACCGCCTTCCGCCGCTTCGGCTTCGTGCAATCCAGCGTGGTCACCCGCTGGCCCGAGATCGTGGGTGAGCGGCATGCGCGCCACTGCATGCCCGAATCGATCCGCTTTCCCCCGGGCGAGAAATCCGAAGGCATCCTGCAACTGGTCGTCAGCCCGGCACATGCGCCGCTGATCCAACACGTCACGCCCGAAATCATTGACCGGGTGAACCGCTTTTTCGGCTACAATGCCGTAGCCAAGGTAAAGATACGGCAAGGCGCCGTTCAGGCACCAAAGCCCAAGGAAGCACCGCGTGCGGCGCCTCCCTCGCTGAAGCCGATACCGATGGAACTGGGGGATTCGCTGCGCGATATCGGCGATCCTGAACTGCGCACGGTGCTGGAATCGCTGGCGCGCAGTCTCGATAGTGCAACCGGGGGGAAGAAGATCGGATGATCCGCAAGTTTGCAGCAGCAGCAATCGCCGCCGCAGCGCTCGTCGCAACGGGAGCTTCGGGGCAGGCCGCCAAAAAGCCTGCACCGCGCCCGGCAGGCGGCCTCAACTGGGCCGTCACCGGCTCCATCACGGCTGAAGGCCATCACGTGCTCGGCAACCCCGCTGCCAAGTTGCGCCTGATCGAATTCGTCAGCTACACCTGCCCGCACTGCTCGCATTTCGAGACCGAGTCCGAAGGCCAGCTCAAGATCGGCATGATCGCCCCCGGCAAGGGCGCGGTTGAAGTGCGCAATTTCGTGCGCGATCCGGTGGACATGACCGTGGCGCTCATCACCAATTGCGCGCCTGCCAACCGCTTCTTCCAGTTGCACACTGCCTTCATGCGCCTGCAGCCGCAGTGGATCGGCCCGCTTTCGAACGCTACCGCAGCACAGCGCCAGCGGTGGACAACCGGCCCCTTCGCCACCCGCACCCGCGCCATCGCCAGCGACTTCAAGTTCTACGAATTCATGGCAGCCCGAGGGATGGACCGCCAGGCCATGGACCGTTGCCTGTCGAACGAGGCGCTGGCCAACAAGCTTGCCCAGCGGACCAATGACGCTGCCGAGAAGCTCGGCGTCACCGGCACCCCCAGCTTCATGATCGATGGCATCCTGCTCGCAGGCACACATGACTGGGATTCGCTGCGCCCGCAAATCCTCGCGCGGATGGATTGAGGAAGTTTCATATTTCGGGCCTCATGGGCCCCGGCCTGCGCCGGGGCGACAAGCAACAAGGCCATTCATTTCTCCGTTGCCCCGGCGCAGGCCGGGGCCCATGACCTCTCGATCAACCGCCATCCACAACCCCACCGCACACCCCCTTCAAACCCCGGCAACAATCCGCTAGCGTCCTTCCAAACCGCCAGAAAACGGGAATATCCAGACGATGAAACTCGCCCGCGCGCTCCTGCTTGCCACCCTTCCGCTGACGCTTGGCCTTGCCGCCTGTGACAAGAAGGACGCCGCTGCCGGAGGCGAGATTGCCAGCGCAGAGCCGATTGCCAAGGTTCCTGCGCCCGCCGGCCAGTCGTGGACCGAAACTTTCTCGGTCACGCCCGAAGGCGGTTACCTGATGGGCAATCCCAACGCCCCGATCAAGCTGATCGAATTCGGCGCGCTGTCGTGTTCGCACTGCGCGGAATTTTCGGAAAAGGGCTTCCCCAAGCTGCGCGATGAATACATCGCATCGGGCCGCGTTTCCTATGAACTGCGCCTGTTCCTGCTGAACGCGCTCGACATGCCGGCGGTGCTGCTGGCCACGTGCGGCGCCCCCGAAGCTGTGATTCCGCTGTCGGAGCAGTTCTGGGCTTGGCAACCCAACATGTTCACCAACCTGCAGAAGGACGAAGCCGCCTTCCAGCAGATCCAGAACCTTCCCGCTGACAAGCGCTTTGCCGGCATCGCCCAACTCGGCGGCATGAGCGAATTCTTCGCCTCGCGCGGCATTGCGGCCGCTCAGGGCTCGTCATGCCTGGCTGACAGCGCCAAGGCCACCAAGCTTGCCACCACCAACGAACAGTGGAGCAAGGAGTTCGACATCACCGGCACGCCGACCTTCTTCCTCAACGGCAGCAAGACCGGCGTTGCCAGTTGGCAGGAACTCGAACCGCTGCTGCAGAAGGCTGGCGCCCGCTAAGGGGGCCGAGACGGGTCGGGGGGCCTGATCGGTGCAATTCAAGCGCTTGAAACTCTCCGGTTTCAAGAGCTTCGTCGAACCTGCCGAACTGCGTATCGAACCTGGCCTCACCGGCGTCGTTGGCCCCAACGGCTGCGGCAAGTCGAACCTTCTTGAAGCCATCCGCTGGGTCATGGGCGAAAGCTCGCCCAAATCCATGCGCGGCGGCGGCATGGAAGACGTGATCTTTGCCGGGACCGCAACCCGCCCGGCCCGGTCCTTTGCCGAAGTCCTGCTCACCGCCGAAACCGATCCTGACGGGCCATTCGGGGCAGAGCTTGAAGTCATCCGCCGCATCGAGCGCGGCGCAGGCAGCGCCTATCGCGTCAACGGAAAGGACGTTCGCGCCAAGGACGTGGCGCTGGTCTTTGCTGACGCGGCAACTGGCGCGCACAGCCCAGCCCTGGTCAGCCAGGGCCGGATCGCCGCAGTAATCGCCGCCAAGCCTGCCGAACGTCGCATGATGCTCGAAGAAGCGGCCGGGATTGCTGGCCTCCACGTGCGGCGCCGCGATGCCGAACAGAAGTTGCGCGCAACCGAGGCAAACCTGGCGCGGCTTGAAGACATGCTGGCAGGCCTCGAAAGCCAGATCGGCACGCTCAGGCGGCAGGCCCGTGCTGCCGAGCGTTATCGCGCCGTCAGCGAGAAGATCCGCCTCGCCGAAGCCCGCCTCGTCTTCGCCCGCTGGCGCGATGCCGCCGCCGCCGCCGATGCTGCACGCAAGCAGGCCGTCGCGGCCGAGGAAGCAGTGAAGCGGGCTACCGACCTCGCGCAAGCGGCCCAGAAAGCCCAGCACAAGGCTGCTGCAGCCTTGGCCGAGGCGCGGGACGAACTGTTCGACCGGCGCCAGGACGCCGCAGCCCACGGCCAGCGCATGGCCTCGCTCACGGCGCAGCTCGAAGCGGCTGAGCAGCGGGTCAAGGACATCGATCGCCAGCTGACTCGGATCGAGGAAGACCGCGCCAGCGCGGATCGGCTGACCGAAGATGCCGCCGCGGCGATGGCGAAACTGGAGCAGGACCTCACCGCAGCCGAGGACTCGCTTGCCGCCGATAGCGAACGTCGCCCCACGCTGGCCGCAGCCGTGGACGACGCCGATCGTGCCGCCCGTGCAGCCGAAGTCGCCCTCGCTCAACGTGTGGCGGAGCAGGCCGGGATCGATGCCGAATGGCGCGTGGCCGAAGCAGCCGTCGCCGCTGCGCGCCAAAGGCTGACCCGGCTCGATGGCGATGCCGCGCGCTTGACCCAGCAGGCCGAAGCGCTTGCCCGCGAAGCCGATCCGGCTGCGCAGATTGCCGAGGCGGAAGCAAAGCGCGCGGCCGCCGCGGAGGCCATCGCGTCTGCCGAGGGACGCCGCGCGGACCTCACCGGCCAGCGCGAAGACCTGTCTGCCCGCCGTGACGCTGCCAGCAACGCCTTGGCCCAAGCCCGCGCCGATCTTGCCGGGATCGAGCGTGAAGCCGACGCGCTCGCCCGCGACAAGGCGGCGCGGGAGAAAGCGCGCTCCGCCAAGGGCTTGGGCCAGTCCGCCATTGCCGGAACCCGCGCTGCTCCAGGCTACGAGCGCGCCTTGGCCGCCGTGCTCGGGCGTGACGCCTCTGCTCCGGTGGGCGCGGCCCCGGCCACTGCGGAGGGGCGCTTCTGGACAGGTGCGCAAGTGCCTGAGCCACTTGCGGATTCGCTGGCCCATCACGTCCCCCAGTGCCCGCCCGAACTGTCAGCGCGCCTCGCCCTGGTTCGCGTCGTCGATGCCGACGAAGGTCAGGCGCTCGTCCCCGGCGAATGGCTGGTCACAAAGGCCGGGCACTTGCGCCGCTGGGACGGATTCATCGCGCGGGGCGAAGGGGCCGCAGAAGCCGCTGCGCTTGAGGCCGAGAACCGGCTGGCGGAGTTGCAGGCGCTCCTGCCCGAGCGGCGCGCAGCGGTCTTGTCTGCCGAGACCGCGCAGGAAGAGGTTCGCGCCAGGCTCTCCGAGGTGCAGGGCGAACTCACGCAAGTGGAACGCGCGCTCTCTGCCGCTGCGGATGCCGAGCGTATGGCACTGCGGGCATTGGATGCCGCAGAGGCAGCGCGGGCGCGGCTCGAACAGCGCAAGGCGGAACTGACGCGGGCGCAGGAAGAGCTTTCGGATCAACGCCTTGCGGCCCAGGCGGAAGTGACGGCGGCTGAGGACAAGCGCAGCACCCTGCCCGATCCGGCGGCGGGCCGGGCGGCGCTGGAAGCGGCGCGCGCGCGCAACGACGCGGCCCGCGTCACCCTGCAATCCGCCACCGCCGCTTCGGCCGCGCTCGAACAGCAGATCGCCGCGGGCAAGGAGCGGCTGGCGGGCCTCAAGGGCGATATCCGTGCGTGGCAGGCCCGTTCTGGCGATGCCGCCAAGCGCCTTGCCGAGATGACCGGGCGGCGCGAGGAGCTGGAAACCGAGCGCGCGATCTCTGCCGCCAAGCCTGCGGGACTGATTTCCGAGATCGAACAGGGCGAGGGAATCCGCGCGCGGCTCACTCTCCAACTCTCCGAGGCAGAGCGGCAACTCTCCGAGGCGGAAGGCCAACTCTCGCAGGCAGAGGCCACACTCTCGGCCGCAAACGAGGCGCTCGCCACGGCCCGCGAAGGCCGCGCCGGAGCGTCTGCCCGTGCCGAGAACGAAGACGCCCGCCGACAGGAGATGGCGGCCATTTCCGGCGAGCGCTTCCAATGCCCTCCCCCCCTCCTGCCCGAGCGGTTCGAATTTTCCTCAGCCGACGTTGCCGCCGCGACCGAGGAGTCGGCGACGATGGACCGTCTCTCGGCGGAGCGGGAGCGCATTGGGCCGGTGAACCTCGTGGCGGCTGACGAGCTGAAGGATGCCGAGGAAAAGCATGGTACCTCGGTGGCCGAGCAGGCGGAGCTAACCGAGGCAGTTCATAGACTTAGAGGCTCCATCGGCAGCCTCAACCGCGAAGGGCGCGAGCGCCTGCGGGCGGCATTCGAGGCTGTCGATGGCCACTTCCGCCGCCTTTTCAGCCGCCTGTTCGGCGGTGGCGAGGCGCATCTGGCGCTGGTCGATTCCGACGATCCGCTGGAAGCAGGCCTCGAAATCTTCGCGCAGCCACCCGGCAAGCGCCTGCAATCGTTGACTCTTCTTTCGGGCGGCGAGCAGGCGCTGACTGCCGTCGCGCTGATCTTCGCGCTATTCCTGACCAACCCCGCCCCGATCTGCGTGCTCGACGAAGTCGACGCGCCGCTTGACGATGCCAACATCGAGCGGTTCTGCGACCTGCTCGATGCGATGGTCGCCGAAACCCGCACCCGCTACCTGATCGTCACGCACAACGCCGTGACGATGAGCCGCATGCACCGCCTGTTCGGTGTGACGATGGTAGAGCGCGGCGTATCGCGCCTTGTCAGCGTGGACTTGGGCGGTGCTGTGGAACTGCTTGAGAACGCGGGCTAATCCAGCACATACCTTGGCCCCGGCCCAGCTGCGGCGGCGCGGTCATCCTTGTTGTAGAGCTGGCAGCGTTCGAGGCTGAGGCAGCCGCAGCCTATGCATTCGTCAAGCTTGTTGCGGGTGCGGGTAAGGAGCTGGATGCGGCTGTCGATTTCCTTGCGCAATGAGCGACTTATGCGCTGCCAATCAAGCACGTTCGGGGTGCGGCCCTGCGGCAGGGCGGCGAGTTCGCGTTCGATCTCTGCCAGGCCAAGCCCGAGCTTCTGCGCGATCTGCACAAAGCTCAACCGGCGGATGTCGGAGCGAAGGAAGCGGCGCTGATTCCCGCCCGTGCGGATCGAGGTGACGAGCCCGCGATCCTCGTAATAACGGATGGCGCTGACCGCGAGGCCGGTGCGGCGCGCGAGCGTGCCGATCGGGATGAGATCGTTGCGGGTAATGGCCAAGGTTCTGCGACTCCACGCTTTCCGCTTGACCTCAAGTTAACTTGAGGTTGCAGATTCGCAAGCATCGATTCGACACCGTATCCCGAAAGGACCCCGACGATGCCGTCTGCCCGCCTTGAACACGTCAACATCTCGGTCAGCGATGCCGAACGCTCTGCGGCGTTCTTCACTGAGCTTTGCGGGTGGCACGAACGCTGGCGTGGCCTGGCAATCGACGATGGATTTTCGATCCATCTCGGCACCGAGAACCATTACATCGTGTTCTATACCCCGCCGGGTGGTGTCTTGACGCGCTTTGCCAAAGGCATGCCGCTGCAGCACGTGGGCATCGAAGTGGATGACCTCGCCGCTGCCGAGCAGATCGTGATTGCAGCGGGGCTCGAGCCGTTCAATCATGCGGACTATGAGCCGGGCCGGCGGTTCTATTTCTATGACTGGGACGGGATCGAATTCGAAGTGGTCAGCTATGGCGATTGAACCGCTCTCCCCTGCGCAACTGGCCGCCTATCTAGCGCGGATCGGCGTGTCCGCGCCTGTGGCCGCCGACCTGCCGACGCTGGATGCCATCGTGCGGGCGCATGTTCAGGCAATCCCGTTCGAAAACATCGACGTACAGCTTGGCCGCAGCCTGACGATCGATCCTGCCGCGGCCTTCGCCAAGCTGGTGGGAGCGCGGCGCGGAGGCTGGTGCTATGAGCACAATGGCGTACTGGGCGCGGCATTGTCGGCAATCGGGTTCGATGTCGTGCGGATGAGCGCCGGGGTCATGCGACAAGCGCGCGGCGATGAGTGCATGGGTTCGCACTTGTGCCTGCTGGTGCAGTGCGATGGGCCGAAGCTGGTCGATGCGGGGTTCGGAAGCTGGCTCGGCGCGCCGGTGCCGCTCGAACCGGGGCAGTGGATGCATGATCCGCTGCCGGTGTCGCTCGGCCGGACAGACGACGCGATGTGGCGGGTTTCCGTCAGCCTTGGCCCCACAGCGATGTCGTACGATTTCGTGGACCAACCTGCCGACGAGGATCAGCTTTCGGCGCTATGCCATTGGCAGGCCAGTGATCCTGCCTCGGTCTTCGTACAGAACCTGACCGTGCAGAGGCGGCTTTCGGGCAGCTACCTGATGCTCAGGGGCAAGGTGCTCACGGTTGTGGGAGCGCATGGCGAAGAGCGGCGCGAACTGGGCTCCGCTCGGGAGCTGGTCAGCATCCTGCACGACCTGTTCCTGATCGACGTGCCCGAAGCGGCTGACCTGTGGCCCGCGATCGAGGCCCGCCACGAGGCGCTGTTCGGCACTCAGGCCGCGCCGACGACGTAGCAGGCCGCGGCCATCAGCAAGCCGGCAAAGCGGTTCGAGCGAAACTTGGCCAGCGGATCGGCACCATCTTCCTTGAGCGTGGCGACCTGCCACAGGAGGTGGAGCGAGACCGGTGCCAGTGCCAGCAATGCGAGCGGATCGGCGCGCGTGAGCCAGATCGCCCCTGCCCAGCACAGCAAGGCCATCGTGTAGAGCCCGCCGACGCCTGCACGAACGTGGCGCCCGAACGAAAGCGCGGAGGAGCCGATGCCGACCATGGCATCGTCTTCGCGATCCTGCAGTGCGTAGATGGTGTCATAGGCCATGCACCAGGCCCAGCACCCGGCGTAGAGCGCAGCCAGCGGGGCGAGGCGTTCGAAGCCCGTCGCCTCGACCCAGCCGACCGGCGCGCCCCAGGTGAAGACAAGGCCAAGCCACGCCTGCGGCCAGCCGGTGATGCGCTTCATGAAGGGATAGGCGGCCACGAGCGCGAGACTGCCAAGCGCCACGACCTGCGCTTCCCAGCGCAGTTGGAGCAGGACCACAAGACCTACGGCGCAGAGCGTGAGCAGCCAGATCCACGCGGTACGCTTGGTGGTTGCGCCGCTGGCAATGGGGCGAGCCGCGGTGCGGGCGACGCGGGCGTCGAGATCGGCATCGACGATATCGTTGTAGACGCACCCTGCCCCGCGCATGGCGATGGCCCCCAAAAGCATCCATGCGAGAATGCCCCAGCGCGCCGTGCAGCCGCCCAGGAACAGGCCCCAGGCGCAAGGCCAGAACAGCAGCCACCAGCCGATCGGGCGATCAAACCGCGCCAGCAAGGCAAGGTTGCGCCATGGCTGCGGCAGGTTGGCGACCAGACCCTTATGTTCGCTGTCGGGGACGATCGTTTCGGAAGTGGTCGAAGTCACATTACAGACTCTTAACGAAAGGCAATATCCGCGCTAGGCGGTGGGGATGACAGCGACTCCTGCCTGGCCACCGAGATCCGCGCCGCGGCTGTTCGTCGATACGACGTTGAGCGAGGGAATGCGACTGCCGATCGAGGGGCAACAGGCGCATTATCTGGGCAAGGTGATGCGCGTAGGCGCTGGCGATGCGGTGATCGTCTGCGATAACCGCACCGGTGAGTGGCTGGCGCGCGTGGCCGAGGCCGGCAAGCGCGAGGTGGTCGTCGAGATCGAGCGGCGCCTGCGTGAACGCGAGGACGTTCCTGATTTCTGGCTCTGCGCGGCACTGCTGAAGAAGCCGAACTTCGATCTGGTGTTGGAAAAGGCGACAGAACTGGGCGCGGCAAAGATCGTGCCGTTGGTGACGCGACGCTGCGTGGCGGACAAGCTGAACCCGGAACGCGCGCTGACGATCATGGCCGAGGCGGCCGAGCAGTGCGCCCGCACGGCGTTGCCGGACCTTGGCGAGACGGTGAAGCTGGAGCATCTGCTGCGCGACTGGCCGGAAGGGCGAACGCTGTTCTTTGCCGACGAGAACGGCGGGATGCCGGCGGCGGTGGCGTTTTCGATCCATAACGGGCCGGCCGCCTTGCTGATCGGGCCGGAGGGCGGGTTTGACGAGGCGGAGCGGGCCCTGGTGAGGGCGCATCCGGCGGCAGCGGCGCTTTCGCTGGGACCGCGCATCCTTCGCGGCGAGACGGCGGCGATCGCCGGGACGGCCTTGTGGATGGGCATGCAGGGCGACTGGTTCGGATGAGAGCAACCTGAAGTTACAGGCGATTGGCGCGCTCTTGGCAACATTGCCTTGCAGGTGACGTGCTACAATTAGGCTGGCTAAAAGCTGTCCCGCCCATTAACGGAAGCGGGCATGAGCACGCGGCAAGTTTCAAATAGCAACGATCCCGTCATCGAGAGCCGCGACATGCTCGTGGTGCCGATGCAGAAGGGCGAAAAGCCCAAGGAAAACTGGCGGATCGGCACCGAGCACGAAAAGTTCGTCTACCGCACGGCTGACCGTGCGGCGCCTTCATATGGCGAGCAAGGCGGCATTCGCGACCTGCTGAACGCGCTGACAGAGTATGGTTGGGAGCCGATCATCGAGGGCGGGAACGTCATCGCGATGTCTGGCCCCGATGGCGCGGTGAGCCTGGAGCCGGCCGGGCAGCTGGAGCTTTCGGGCGCGCCGCTGGTGAACCTGCACCAGACCTGTGCCGAGACCGGGCGTCACCTGGCGCAGGTCAAGACGATCGGCGACAAGCTGGGCCTTGCCTATCTTGGCATGGGGTTGTGGCCGGACAAGACCCGCGAAGAGCTGCCGATCATGCCCAAGGGCCGCTATGACATCATGCTGCGGCACATGCCGCGCGTGGGCTCGATGGGCCTCGACATGATGCTGCGGACCTGCACAATCCAGACCAACCTCGATTATCGATCCGAGGCGGACATGGTGCAGAAGTTCCGCGTCAGCCTTGCGCTGCAGCCGCTGGCGACGGCGCTGTTCGCCAATTCGCCGTTCCTCGAAGGCAAGCCCAACGGGTTCCTGTCGTACCGCAGCCATATCTGGACCGACACCGATCCGGCGCGCACGGGGATGCTCTCGTTCGTGTTCGACGAAGGCTTCGGGTACGAGCGCTATGTCGAGTACATGCTCGACGTGCCGATGTATTTCGTGTTCCGCGACGGCAAGTACATCGATGCGGCAGGGCTTTCTTTCCGCGATTTCCTCGACGGCAAGCTATCGGTGCTGCCCGGCGAGAAGCCGACGCTTTCGGACTGGAACGACCATCTTTCGACCGCCTTCCCCGAAGTGCGGCTCAAGTCGTTCCTGGAAATGCGCGGGGCCGATGGTGGTCCATGGAGCCGTATCTGCGCGCTGCCGGCGCTGTGGGTGGGCTTGCTCTACGATCAGGGCGCGCTCGATGCGGCGTGGGACCTGGTCAAGGGCTGGGACATGGAAGGGCGCGAACGCCTGCGCGCCGAAGTGCCGAAGCTGGGGCTTGATGCGTCGCTGCCGGGTGGGGGCAAGTTGCGCAATGTTGCTGCCGAAGTTCTGGCGATCTCGCGCTCAGGCCTGGCTGCACGCGCGCAGTTGAACGAGGCGGGTGACAACGAGACGGGCTACCTCCAGCCGCTCGAC
The DNA here is from genome assembly GCF_058793515.1 of Novosphingobium sp. GW835-FHT14H07. Lineage (NCBI taxonomy): Bacteria > Pseudomonadati > Pseudomonadota > Alphaproteobacteria > Sphingomonadales > Sphingomonadaceae > Novosphingobium > Novosphingobium sp. GW835-FHT14H07. The sequence goes on along the minus strand of NZ_JBXAFX010000009.1, from coordinate 65,434 downwards.
GAGATTGTCTCTTCGGGCAAGACCCCCGCCGAACGCCTGCTTGACCTTTACCACGGCGAATGGGGCGGCGACCTTTCGCGCATCTATGGCGAGAAGAGCTTCTGATGATCATCGTGATGGGCACTGTCCGCGTTCCGGTCGAGAACATCGAGGCGATCCGCCCGATGATGGCCAAGGTCATCGCGGCGACGTTGGCCGAGGATGGCTGCATCCAGTATGCCTATGCGCAGGACGTGCTCGATCCCAAGCTGATCCATATCGCCGAGAAGTGGCGCGACATGGGCGCGCTCAAGGCGCACTTCCAGACCGAACACATGAAGGCGTGGGCGCAGGAGCGCGCGACGCTGGGGCTGTTCGAGCGCAAGATTCGCGTGTTCGAAACCGACGAGGGCGCGGAGGTCTGACGCCTATTCGGCCGGCTGGACAACTGGCCGGCGCGGCGTGACAGCGCGGGCAAGCTTGCGCAGGATCGACGTGATAAGGCCGTGTTCGGCCATCCACGCATGGTATTCGCGATACTTGGCGTCTTCGGCAAGAAGGTGCTGCTCCTCGGTGCGGGCGCGCCAGTAGTAGACCGCGCTGACGAGGCCGAGGATCACGGTGTTGCGGATCGCATCGACCATCGAACCGCTGGTGGTGAGGAACGGCAGCGAGGCGAGCCACCAGTAGGCGTTCTTGGACAGGTAGGCGGGGTGGCGGGTGTAGCGGTAGGGGCCGTTGGTCAGGACGCCGCGATAGGTGAGGTTCGAAAAGCGCAGGCCGAAGGCGACGGTGGCCCAGGCGTAGACGGCGGTGAGGAACACCAGCGCTCCTGCCCAGAGCCAGAGCAGGCCGGTGTGACCCTGGAGCCAGTAGGCCCATTCCGCGCCATTGTGGCGATAATCCAGCACGTCGCCATCGCCCATGAGGATGAACGGCGGGTAGCAGATCAGCGCTGCCACCCATGCCGACAGGTGCGGGTTGGCGGTGCGGATCTGCGCGTCCAGGGGCTTCATGGTGACGAGGTAGCCGACCATGGCGATCTGCACGTCGATCATGAACATCGTCTCGATCAACAGGGTGCCGAGCGCGACGGGGTCGTCGAGAACGGAAGCCCAGTCGAAGTGGATGACTGCGGCGAAGCCACCGGGCACGATCGAGATCATGAAGGCACAGAAGAAGCCCTTAACCAGCCAGGCCAGGGCGTGGCGCTTCACTTCCGCCGCGTCCCAGGGTTCGCGCCCGATGAGCATGGCGCCGAAGTGCCACGATGCATCGCGCGGGTTGACGAGGACGCGGTCCAGCCAGAGGACATAAGGGATGGCGCCAAGGAACAGGAATGGCGCGGCCGTTTCCAGCACTTCCATCGCGAAGACGTATTGTCCGCGCCAGTACCAGCGGGCGATGCAGTAGGCAAAGCCGATGACGGCCCACGTGGTCCAGAGCCCGGCGATCTTGGTGATCGAGATGTCGAGGACCTCGCGCAAGGGGCGTGGGCGAGACCAGTCTATGCCGGTCGACGGGCGCAGGTGGACCTTCTCCACCAGCAGCGCGTAACCGATCATCGCGCTACCCGAGAACAGCAGGGCGGCGAGCGCAGCGGAGGGGCCGTCCATCACTTCAGCGGGGGCAGAGAGGCCCAGCGTGGTGACGATCTGAGGCCAGAAGCGGCAGGTGAGGACCCACAGCACAAGGCCGATGACCCCGGCAAGGCCGGTGCCTGCGGAGACGTCTGACGGAGGCGGGGCCGGACGGGCGCTCATGCACCTGTCCATCGCATCAAAGGGTTAGGATATGGTTGTGATGACCAACCTTGCGCGGGCATCCTTCGACAGGCTCAGGGTGAGCGGCCCTTTGATGAGCCGCTACCAAATCCGCTCATGCTGAGCTTGTCGAAGCATCAGACCCAAGGTCGCGCTCAGCGGAACGCGGTGATCTTGCCGCCATCATCGAGGATATAGAGCGTCTGGTTGGCGACGATGGGCGCAAGGGTGACGCTGGAGCCGACCTTGGTGAATTCGCTTACCGTGCCGTCATTTACCGAGGCGCGCATGACTTCACCGCGCGAGTTGGCGATCCACAGCTGGTTGCCGGCAAGAACGGGGCCGGTCCAGAGAATCTGGTTCTTCTTCTTCTTTTCGTTCCGGTAGCGCTGGAGCTGCGTCATCCAGCGGACCTTGCCGCTCGACTTGGCGATGCACAGCAGCTTGGCTTCGTCGGTCAGCGCGAAGATCCAGTCTCCGGCGATGGCGGGGGTGGAGATGCCTGCGAGGTTCAATTCCCAGATGCGCTGGCCGGTGACCAGTTCATAGGCGGCCATGCGTCCGCCCTGCCCCAGCGCATAGACGCGGCCGCGCTCGATGATCGGATCGGCGTCGATGTCGGTCAGGGTCGAAACCGAGGTGGCGATCGAGGTGCGAGCCAGAGCGTCAGCCCAAAGCTGGCGACCGTTCTCATAGCGATAGGCGACGAGCTCGCCCGAGGAGAAACCGGCGACAATGGTGCCCTGCCCTGCTGCTGGCGAGGCAACGCCGAACACGTTGGTCTGGCCTACCGAAGCGCTTTCATTCCACAGCACGGCACCATCGGCTTCGTTGAGGGCAAAGAGCTGGTTATCCTGACTCATCACCATGACCTGCCCGAAAGCGACCGTGGGCGAGCCGCGCAACGGGCCAGCGGGCTTCACACGCCACTTGATTTCGCCCGAGCTGGCATCAAGCGAGGCGACTTCCCCGACGCCGTTGGTGACGTAGACCTTGCCGTCATCATAGGATGCGCCACCGCCGAAGGTGGAGCCGGCGTTCTGCTTTTCAGCGCGGACCGAGGTGTCCCACACGCGGGCGCCGGTGCTTGCGTCAAAGGCATGGACGGTGCCGTCCGTATCCATCGCGAAGAGCTTGCCGCCACCAACGACCGGCGATGCGGCGAGGCGCTGGCGGGCATTCGAGCCCTTGATCGAGACGCTGAAGGCGCGCGAGGGCGATTCCGCAAGGGCGGCGTGGCCGTAGGACTTCGAGGCGTTGCCGCCGCCTTGCGCAAACTCGGTATTCACCTCAGCGGCGGGGAGCACGACCGTCATCAGCGAGATCGAATCATCGACCTTGGTGCCGGCATCGATCTTGGAGAGGATCGGCTGGCGCGAACCGACCGTCGGCGTGGTCTTCACGCCCTTCTTGAAGACGCCGCAACCGCCAAGAGCGAGCGCGAGAACCACCACGCTGGTCAGCGAAGCGCGGCGGAAAGTGGGTTTCGGCGTCATCGAATGCATCCTCAAAACTTATTGCGCGCTCTGCACTATCGTGGCGGTGCCGGGATCCTCCACGGCATCCACCCCGAGCAATCCGGCCATCTGGCGCGTGCGGCGGCGCAGGGTATCAGGCACGGTCTTGTCCTTGGCGATCTGCGCGAACATCGCTCCGGCAAGGTCGTTCTTGCCCTGCTTGACATAGGCCATGCCGACGAGTTCACCCGCGCTGCCGAACCAGGCATTGCCGGGTACGGCCAGCGGCTTAAGACGCTCAACCACCTTGTCAGGGCCGAGCTGGTCGAAAGTCAGCGAGACTTCGCGGATCGTGGCGAGATCACGGTAGGCCTGCGGAATGTCGGCATCGGCGGCAATCGCGGCAAAAGCCTTAGCCGCTTCCGCGTTCTTGCCCTGTTCGGACAGGACACCCGCCGCCAGCATCTTCGCCGTAGCGCGGTAACCGTCAGTCCCTTCGGCAGCGAGGGGGGCAACCGCATCGGTGGCAGCCTTGAGATTGCGCACTTCCAGGTTGTCGAGTGCCTTCGTCAGCACTTCGCCCTGTTCGGCAGCCTTGGCGTTGCTGTGGTTTTCATACCAGAGATAGCCGCCCAGACCGAGCAGGCCCGCCACGATCAGCGCACCGACCGGCTTTCCGTACTTCTGGATCGCGGTGTAGACCTGATCTTCGCGCAGGGCATCGTCCACTTCGCGCAGGAAGGCATCGCCCTGCCCGGCCGAACGCTCGGCGAGTTGGTTGGAACGGGATTGCGGACTATCAGGACGGAGAGCCAAGGCAGCGCTTTCGGGAATTGGTTGACGTTTGCTAGCGTGTGTCTGGCGCGGTGTTTAGCGGATGGGCCCGCCTTTTCAACGGAATTGATTGCTCGTGCCCCACCTGCCGCGACGAGCGTGAACGCTTGCTGAAGGCTGTTCAGCGGAACGGGTTGGTCCCCAGCGCCTGCGCGTAGACTTGCGCGTAGAGGTTCGCCATCACGGACTCATCGAATTCGTCGCGGGCGCGATCACGATTGGCCTTGCCGATGGCGCGGCGCAGCGGTTCGTCACCAGCGAGCGTGGCGATGGCGCCGGCGAAGGCAGCCTCATCGTTGGCGGGCACGATGAAGCGCCGGTTTGGCTCTGCCACCATTTCCGCGACGTCACCCACGGCCGGGCTGGCAACGGCGAGCCTGGCGGCCATGGCCTCGATGACCGAAAACGGTGCCTGTTCGCTGTCGGACGAGAGCGCGAAGAGATCGAACAGGCCGACGGCGAGCGACGGATCGGCGACGTGACCGGGCAGGTGAACGCGGTGGCCGAGTTCCAGGCGGATGGCCTCGGCTGTGATCGCCTCGCGTTCCGGGCCTTCGCCGAGGATGACAAGGTGCCATTCGGGTGGCAGGCCCTTCATCGCGCGGACCATGCGCGGCAGGTTCTTCACCGCGCGCAGGCCGGCGAGCGTGCCGAGCCACTTCTCGCCGGGGCGCTTGACCACGCGAGGCAGCAGGTCGGGCTTGGGCTTGCGGGCATAGAGACCAGTGTCGATGCCGTTGGCGATGCGCTGAACCCGGCTGCGCGGCTGGTGCCAGACGGTGAGTGCAATGTGCTCAAGCTGACGCGAGGGGACCATCAGCGCACTGGCGCGGGCAAGCGCAACGCGACGGTACCAGTTGCGGCTGGTCTTGAGGCCATCAGCCTCGTCGGCGTTGAAGCCGTCTTCATGGTGGATCAGGGGAGGAAGGCCCATGGTCGGCGCGAAAACCGCATGGGCCATGCACGCGTCCATCGCGCCCCAGTTGTAGGTGAGGACGAGGTCGAATCCCTGCATCGCGCGGGCAAGCTGGCGCAGGCGGCCAACCCTGAGCTTTCCCGCAAGCGGCGGAAAGCCGAACGGGAAAAACGCGGACACCTTCTTGTCGATCAGGGCCTTGGCGCCCATCGCGCCAGGTTGAGCCGAGACGATGTGATGCTCGATCGGCTGATCTTTCCGCCCCTTCCCCCAGCGGTTCATCAGCGCGACGGCGCGCCGTTCCTTGCCGCCTGCATCGAACGTCGAATGCAGGTGGAGCAGTTTCAGGGGCCCTTTGACCGGTGGGCGGATCATGCCCGGGCCAGCAGCCGTCCGATCGCGGCGATGCTTTCCGGCTCATCGAGTGTTGGCGCATGGCCGGTGCGCGGGAGAGTGACGAGTTCGACGCCGGGCCGTGAGGCCATCTTTTGTGCGGTGGCCGCTTCGAGAATGTCGGAATTCTCGCCGCGCAAGATCAGCAGCGGACGGGTGGTGAGTGCATCGAACAGCGGCCACATGTCGACTTGCGGGGTCGCGCCGGCGGGAGCCTCGAACGGCTCGGCAATCTTCATGTCATAGTCGAAGGCGATGCGTCCGCCGGTACCCAGGACCATGATGCGCTTGGCATAGCGGAGCCATTGGGTGATGTCCCAATCGGGGTAGACATCGCCGCTGCTTTCCTGAAGCGCGCGGGCGGCGTGCATCCAGGTTTCGAAGTTTCGCCCCTGACCGACATAGCCGCGGATGCGTTCGAGGCCTTTCTCTGAGACCTCGGGGCCGACGTCGTTGAGCACGGCGGCGGCGATGCGCTGTGGGTTGGCGGCCGCGAGCAGCATGGTGAGCAAGCCACCGAGCGAGGTGCCGATGGAAACGAAACGCTCGATCCCTTCCTGCGCCAGCAGCGCCTCGACGTCCTGCAGATAGTGCATGGGCGTGTAGGTCATCGGGTCCTTGGCGTAATCACTGTCACCGCGGCCGCGCATTTCCGGGCAGAGGACCCGCCATGTGCCGGCAAGGCGGGCAGCAAGATCTTCGAAATCGCGGGCGTTACGGGTCAATCCCGGCAGGCAGATTACCGGGGGTTTGCTGGAATCGCCGTCGAAGTAGCGAAAATGCAGGCGCAATCCGTCGCTGCTGGTCCAGTAGCGATCTTCGTATTCGGCCATTTCGTCTGGTATTCCGCGTGAAATCGGGGGTGCCTGCTTGCGGGCAGGCCTGGTCATGCCCACTATTGCCGGATGCAGGCGCTCCCGCAAGACGCGATCTATCGCCCCTCACCCCGTATCATGGCTCTGGCCGACTGGATCGGCGATCCGGTGAAGGCGGCGGACTTTCCCGAAACCATACTGCGCTGGCGCAATGACCGGGCGGCAGCCGAGATCGGCTTGGCGCGTCTGACCGATCAGGACTGGGTGCGACATTTCGGGCGTTTCGAGCCTTTGGCCGACAACATGCCCGGACCGCTGGCGCTACGGTATCACGGGCATCAGTTCCGGGTTTACAACCCTGACCTGGGCGACGGGCGCGGGTTTACCTTTGCACAGATGCTCGACGCAGGCGGGCGGCAGATGGATCTGGGCACTAAGGGTTCCGGCCAGACGCCGTGGAGCCGCGCAGGCGATGGGCGGCTGACGCTGAAAGGCGCAGTGCGCGAGATTCTGGCGACCGAGATGCTCGAGGCGCTGGGGGTGAATACCAGCCGCACACTTTCGGTGATCGAGACCGGCGAATCGCTGTATCGCGGGGACGAACCCTCGCCGACGCGATCGGCAGTGCTGGTACGCTTGAGCCATGGGCACATCCGCATCGGCACGTTCCAGCGGCTGGCGGCGCTGGAACTCGAAGACGAGATGGCGCAACTGGTGACCTACTGCCTCGCGAACTTTCCGGGGGGCCACGCAGATGCGCCCCATCCGGCGGTGCGGTTCTTCAATCAGGTTGTCGAGCGCATGGCCGACATGGCGGCGAGCTACATGGTGGCAGGCTTCGTCCATGGCGTGCTCAATTCCGACAACATGAACGTGACGGGCGAAAGCTTCGACTATGGGCCGTGGCGGTGGCTGCCGAAGTGGGAACCTGGCTTCACCGCGGCCTACTTCGATCACCAGGGGCTTTATGCCTATGGCCGCCAGCCCGAGGCAATTCACTGGAATTGCGGGCAATTGGCCGTGGCCTTGCGCACGCTGGTAGAGGCGCCGCCGCTGATCGAGGCGCTCAACCGCTATCCCGAGCTGTACCAGCAGGCCATGACGAAGCGATGGCTGTGGCGGCTGGGTGTGGAACAACGCGGGCTGGAAGAGGATACGGCGCTGATCGGGGCTTGCGAAAAGGTGATGGCAACCCGGGGACTGGGACCGGATGCGTTCTTCTTCACCCATCGCGGCGGGCGCGGACCGTTCGGGGCAAGCGAGGAGGAGCAGGCGCTGAAGGCATCGTTGGCGCCTTACGTTGCGACCGACAGTAGCCATCCGTACTGGTCCGATGCAGCACCGCAGTCCATGCTGATCGATGAAGTGGAGGCGATCTGGGCTCCGATTGCCGGACAGGACGACTGGAGCGGTCTGTTCGCCAAAGTCGATGCAGTGCGGCGCATGGGCGAGGCAATGGGCGCAAGGCTGGAACCTTTGGGTCGTTCGGCCTCGTGAATTCCGCCCCGTTTGAAATCCGAAAGGCAGGGGTGGTCCCGCCCATGAATTTTGTTTAATCGGTAACCAACGCTGCGTTACGGTACGCCCGGGATCGGGACCCATCGTTCGCGCAAGAATTGAAAAGAAGAGCAGGCAAATCCGTGGCAGCTGCCGAAATCGTTTCGTTTGAACCCGCAACCGGCGCCGAAGTGTGGCGCGGCAAGATCGGCGACGTCGAAGAAGTCGTCGCGCGTGCGCGCAGGGCCTGGCCGGCATGGGCAGCGCAGCCCCTTGCCACGCGCATCGAGCTGGTGCGCCGCTTCGCCAACGAAGTGCGCAAGGACGCCGACAAGCTGGCGACAATGATCTCGCGCGAAACGGGCAAGCCGCTGTGGGAAGCGCGCACTGAAGTCGAAAGTGTCGTCAACAAGGTCGAGATCTCGATCCGCGCCTATGCCGACCGCACGTCGCAGCGCAAGCTGGACAGCGCGCTGCAAGGCACGGCGGCGCTGCGCCACAAGCCGCATGGCGTGCTGGCAGTGCTCGGGCCATACAACTTCCCGGCCCACCTGCCCAACGGCCATATCGTGCCGGCTCTGATTGCCGGCAATGCCGTGGTGTTCAAGCCTTCGGAAAAGACCCCGGCGACGGGTGAACTTCTGGCGCAGTGCTTCCACCGGGCGGGCATCTCGGCGGCCGTGGTCCAGGTGCTGATCGGTGGCCCCGCCGAGGGTCAGGCGCTGGTCGCCCATGACGGGATCGACGGCGTGCTGTTCACCGGCTCTGCCCACGCTGGCATCGCGATCAACCGCAAGCTGGCCTCGAATCCCGGCAAGATCGTGGCGCTGGAGATGGGCGGCAACAACCCGATCGTGGTGTGGGATACACCCAAGATCGAGGATACCGCCACGCTGATCGTGCAATCGGCGTTCACCAGCGCCGGGCAGCGTTGCACGGCCGGGCGGCGCCTGATCGTCAAATCTTCGATGTACGACGAGGTGGTTAGCCAGGTGAAGCATCTGGCCGACCGGATCATCGTCGGCGCTCCGTTCGACGAGCCGGCGCCCTTCATGGGCCCGGTGATCGACAACCGTACGGCTGACGGGCTGACCGAAAGTTTCGTCTACCTGCTGTCGTCGGGCGGACGGCCGATCAAGCACATGGTGCGGCTTCAGGACGGACTGCCGTTCCTGAGCCCGGCGATCATCGACGTTACCGGCATTGCCGAGCGGCCTGATGTGGAACTGTTCGGCCCGCTCCTGCAGGTGGTGAAGGTCGATGATTTCGACGAGGCGATTGCCGAGGCGAACAACACACGGTTCGGTCTTTCTGCCTCGCTGATCGGCGGCACCCCGCAGGACTACAACCGCTTCTGGGCCAATATCCGAGCGGGCGTGGTCAACTGGAACCGGCCGACCAATGGTGCGTCGTCTGCCGCGCCGTTTGGCGGTGTCGGGCTTTCAGGCAACCACCGGCCGAGCGCCTATTACGCGGCGGACTATTGCGCCTACCCGGTCGCCTCGAGCGAGATGGATCAGCCGCGCGCAAGCATCGGCGTGGGCCTGCGCAGCGAATAACACTACGGATAACCCAATGCCGCCCACCCTGAGCTTGTCGAAGGGTTCTGGTTGGCAAGCGCTGTGCTTGCGTCCTTCGACAGGCTCAGGACGAGCGAATTGTAAGATCAGCTTTTCGGATCGGGGAGCGGGAGCGCCGGGTCGATCGGACCGCCGGGAACGATCGCGAGATTGCGCATGTTCTGCTGGCTGAGGTCGGGATCGACCATGAGCTGTCCTTCGAGGGCCTCGGTCATTACCGGGTCCAGCGGGGTCTTGTGCTGCTCGACAGGCGCAGAACCGCAGGCAGCGAGAGTCAGTGTAAGAACGAGGCCAAGGCTGCGCATGATGGTGAACTAGCGCGGCATGGTTAAGAAAAAGGGAGCGTCCCGCATCTGCGGAGCGCTCCCTCGCCGACCTTTCAGTGCGACCCGAAGGACGGTCAATAACTCAGGAACCCTGACTTAGCGGCAACGCGAGCCGCCACGGTCAACCTCGCGGCCGAGCAGGGCGCCACCGGCGGCGCCGAGGATCGCACCGAGAGTGCGGTCGCCATAGTCACCGGCGACTTCACGGCCGAGCAGGGCGCCGGCTGCACCACCGATCAAGAGGCCAGTCGTGCCGTTCGAGCGGCGGCAGTAGTAGCGGCCATCATTGCCGCGCCAGACGCGGGTGTTGCGATAGACGGGGTCGCCATAATAGCGACGGTCGTTACCGCGGTAATAGTTGCGGTCGTAGCCACGGCCGTAATAGCGGTCACCGCGCCAGTCGCGGTCGCGACGACCATGTTCCCAGCTCTCGCCATTCCAGCCTTCATTCCACTGGGCGGCAACGGCGGTGCTCGCCTGAGCCTGCGGAAGGACTGCGGCGCTTGCCGGAACGGCAGCAGCGACGGTTGATGCGGCAACCAGGGCCAGGGCGGTATTCTTCAGGTTGAACATTGACGTTCTCCTCATTTGATCGAGGACCCGCACCGTTCGGAGTCTGGTCCTGTTGCTTCGTTGGTTAAGATTTACGCCCGCCAACCTGAACAGATCGCAACCGGGGCGTCAGATTTGAACTTTGCGGCGAAGCGATTGCCGTTGCCGATGAAACGAGGGCCAGAGCGGGGTTGGCCCCGTTCGACATTGCTGGCAGGGACGCCGCATGAACGAATCCAGCACCTTACGCCGGGGACTCGCATCAGCACTGGCGGCTTATGTGATGTGGGGCCTGCTCCCGCTCTATTTCCGCGCGCTTCACGCGGTGCCTCCGCTCGAACTGGTGGGCTGGCGGGTTCTGTTCACTGTGCCGGTTTGCTTCGTGATCATCAGCTTCCGCAAGCAATGGCCGGATGTCAGGGCGGCGCTGACCAGCGGCCATGTGCTCGGCCTGCTTGTGCTGAGCGCGCTGCTGATCGGATCGAACTGGCTGATCTTCGTGATCGCCATCAACAGCGGGCACGTTCTGGCGACAAGCCTTGGCTACTATATCAACCCGCTGATCAACGTCGTTCTCGGCACGGTCTTCCTCGGCGAGCGGCTGACCCGGGTACAATGGATGGCGGTGGCGCTGGCTGGTGCGGGAATAGCCCTGCTGCTCGGGGGCGCGCTGGATACGCTGGCGGTCGCGCTATCGTTGGCGTTCACGTTTGCGTTCTATGGCTTCGTGCGGAAGAAGGCGCCGGTCGGTGCGGTTCCTGGCCTGACGATCGAGACCGTGCTGCTGGTGGCGCCAGCGCTGGTCATCGTCTGGCTTGGCGCGGTTTCACCCGCGGGGTCGGCCCTCGCGATGGGCGGGCATGAGACCCCGCTACTGATCGCTTCGGGCGTGGCGACGGCGATACCGCTGCTGCTGTTCGCCGTCGCGGCGCGAAGCCTACCGCTCTCGACCTTGGGCTTCGTCCAGTTCCTGTCACCCACGCTCAGCTTCATTCTCGGGCTGACGGTGTTCGGCGAAGCGCTCGACACTACGAGGCTCGCATGCTTCGCGTTGATCTGGGCGGCAATCGCGCTCTACAGTTGGGACATGGTGAAGCGGGCCCGTCAGGCCTGAAGGTTCAAGCCAGCCGCCATGCGAGAGTTTCGCCCGCATGGAACGGCACGATCAGCGTGCCGTTGCAATCGAGCACTTCAGGGACTTCCACCGGAGCCTTCTCGAGCGTGATCGTGCTTTCGTTCACCGGCATGCGATAGAACGCCGGGCCGTTGAGCGAGGCGAACGCCTCGAAGCGGTCCAGCGCGCCTTCCTCGTCGAACACGGTGACGTAGCTTTCGAGCGCGAAGGGCGCGTTGAAGATGCCGGCGCAGCCGCAGGCAGTTTCCTTGAGGTGCTTGGCGTGCGGCGCGGTGTCAGTACCGAGAAACACGCGCTCGCAATTGGAGGTGGCAAGCTTGCGCAGGGCAAGGCGGTGCTTCTCGCGCTTGGCCACCGGCAGGCAAAAGGCATGTGGCCGGATGCCGCCGACCAGCATGGCGTTGCGGTTGATGTGGAGGTGCTGCGGCGTGATCGTGGCCGCGACGTTCGGCCCCGCCCCTTGCACGAACTGCGCGGCTTCCTCGGTGGTGATATGTTCGAAAACAATCCTGAGCTCGGGCATGTCGGCAACAAGGCGCGTCAGTGTGCGGTCGATGAAAACGGCTTCGCGATCGAAGATGTCGACGTGGCTGTCGGTGACTTCGCCATGGATCAGCAGCGGCATGCCGATACGCTGCATGACCTCCAGCACCGGATAGATATTGCGGATGTCGGTGACACCGTGGGCAGATCCGGTGGTGGCATGGGCGGGGTAAAGCTTGGCCGCGATGAACACACCTTCGGCAAAACCGCGCTCAACTTCGGCAGTGTCGGTCGAATCGGTCAGGTAAAGCGTCATCAGCGGGGTGAAATCGCTGCCCGCCGGGAGCGCGGCAAGGATGCGGTCGCGATAGGCGGCAACGCCCGCAACATCGGTCATCGGCGGCGAAAGGTTGGGCATGACGATCGCCCTGGCAAACTGGCGCGCGGTATAAGGTGCGACACCAACGAGCACGTCCTTGTCGCGCAAGTGGGTGTGCCAGTCATCGGGGCGGCGGATCGTCAGAGTCGTCGTTGTCGTCATGGGGTTCCCCTTAGCGGTGACGCTTCCTATCTACCAGTCATGACCCGCCTCTTCGAACGCGCCCTGATCCGCCTTTCTCCGCTTGAGCCCGGCGAGGATGTTGCCGGTTTCCTGCAGGGGCTTGTGACCCACGATGTCAAAGGTGTGCTGCCGGTGTGGACGGCGCTGCTGAGCCCGCAGGGCAAGGTGCTGTTTGACTTCCTCGTCTGGCCCGATGGCGTGGATGGCCTGCTGATCGATTGCGAGGCGGCCAGTGCCGATGCCCTGGCCAAGCGCCTCATGCTCTACCGGCTGCGGCGCAAGATCGGGATTGAACGGGCCGATTCGCTCGGCGTGTTCTGGGAGGATCACCCCGGCGATGGAGGCGCGGACGATCCCCGTCTGCGCGCGCTGGGGCAGCGGTGGATTGCGCCGGTGTCCGATGCTGACGAAGCGGGAGACGATGCATGGCGCGCGCATCGACTCAAGTTGGGCGTGGCCGAAGGCCAGGCTGAATTGGGCAACGGCGAAGTGCTCTGGCTTGAGTGCAACGCCGTGGACCTCAATGGCGTGAGCTTCACCAAGGGCTGCTATGTGGGTCAGGAGAATACGGCGCGGATGAACTGGCGACAGAAGGTCAATCGTCGGCTGGTGGTGGTGCCGCTGGACAAGTCAGACCCGGCGCGGCAGCGCGTGGCCTATGCGGACCTTGGCCTTGCGGTTGACCATCGCCGGGTGGATGACATTCCAGCCGACCTTGCCCCGGACTGGATGGACCTCAATCCGCCTGAGTAACCTGCCCGGCGGCAATTCCTTCGATCAGCATCTGTTCGGCGCGATCGCGCGCTGCGGTGCGTGGCAGTTCCAGACCCTTGGCAAGCGGGCCGCCCATCAAGGCATCGCCCAAGGCCATGAGCGTGAGCGCAAGGGTGGTGCTGCGCTGCGCGTCGGAACTGTATTCCTCAAGATCGACGACGAGATCGTGAATGGTGTCAACGATGGGGTCGAGCGCATCCTCGTTGCCGGAAAGCAACATCCACGAGGCCAGCGCGCCCGCGCCTTCACGGTCAAAGGCATCAAATGTCAGGTCCACGACATCGCGGGGTTTGCCGATGCCCGAGCGGCTGGCGATCACCGCATCGCGGATAGTGGCGCAGATCGTCTCGGCAAGATGCTTGGCCAGTGCCTTCTGGAGACCGGACGCGGAGCCGAAGTGATGCAGCAGGTTGGCGTGCGTACGACCGATTCGCCCGGCAACAGCCTTGAGCGTGACAGCCTGAGGGCCCGCTTCCACCAGCAGCGCGCGCGCGGCTTCGAGCGCAGCCATGCGGCTTTCTTCAGGCGGAAGACGCTTCCTTATTGACATTGGTGTAAGCACGCCTAGATTACGGCTCATGACTGCCATGACCCCCACGATCGCCCTAGAGCGCACCGCCGCCTCCGGCAAGGCCGTGCCCACCCCATCGGACCTGACGATCACGATACGCGACCGTCGCTTTGGCCGCAATGAGCCTGCGGGCCGCTGGTGGCTGGCTGGCGATCCGGTGGCAACAGCGTGGCACAATGCACTGTCGGGCACGTTTCCTCGCGGCGAGGCGTTCTTCATCGAAGCGGTCAAGGCGCACCGCGATGGCGTGCCGTCAAAGCTCGAGGCCGAGATCCGGGCTTTCGTGAAGCAGGAGATCAACCACACGCGCGAGCACATCGCGTTCAACCGTCAGGCCGAAAACGCCGGTTACGACATGGCGCGGATCGACAAGCGCGTCGAGGAACTGCTGGCGCTGACCAAGGACCGCCCGGTCATTCTCAACCTGGCGGCCACCATGGCGCTGGAGCACTACACCGCGATGATGGCGCACGAATTCCTTGCCAACCCTGCACACTTTGCCGGGGCAGAGCAGGAAGCCGCCGACATGTGGCGCTGGCACGCGATCGAGGAAATCGAGCACAAGGGCGTTGCCTATGACACCTGGCTCCATGCCACGCGCAACTGGAGCCGGTGGAAACGCTGGAAGGTCAAGAGCCTGATGATGGTGGTGGTGACGAAGAACTTCATCGCCCACCGCGTCGAGGACACGATGGACCTGCTGGCGCAGGACGGGCTGACGGGCGCCAAGTGGAAGTGGAAGCTGGCCGCCTACCTGCTGTGGAAGCCCGGCGTGATCCGCCGCATCTTCCCGGCCTGGCTCAGCTACTTCCTGCCGGGGTTCCACCCGTGGCAGCACGACGACCGCGCGCTGATCGGCAAGGCCGACAGCGAGTTTCCCGATGCGGTGATGCCGCGCTGAAGATCGAAGGGCTCCCGGTTGGGAGCCCTTTTTTACATCAGGCGGCGCGTCGCATCGGCTCGAATGTGGATCGGCGTGGAAAAAGGACCCCGGTAGCGGGGTGATCGGCGTCGAAAAGGGACCCCTCATCCCGGTGGTCTAGGCTGTTCGCTTGGCGGTGTGTCAGGCGGCGAGAGCGGGATGCTGGTATTGGAGACGGTGTTGAGGATCCGGCGCGAGCACGCGTCGGGGAAGGCCATCAAGGCGATAGCGCGGGACCTGCACCTGTCGCGCAAGGTGGTGCGCAAGGCGATCCGGGCACCGGAGGCGGACATGGGCTACCGGCGGGCAGTGCAGCCGCTGCCGAAGCTGGGTCCGTTTCAGGCGCGACTGGACGCGTTGCTGGAGGAGGACGAGGCACGGCCGCGGCGCGAGAAGCTGCGGCTCACGCGCATCCACGATCTGCTGCTACGCGAGGGGTTCGACGGCTCGTACGACGCGGTTCGCCGTTATGCGGCGCGCTGGCGGCAGGCGCAGCGTCGCGACGTGATGAATGCGCCGGCGTTCATCCCGCTGCTGTTCCGGCCGGGCGAGGCTTACCAGTTCGACTGGAGCCATGAGGACGTCGAGATCTCGGGCAAGCCGATGCGGGTGAAGGTCGCGCATGTGCGGCTGTGCGCATCACGGGTGATGTATGTGCGCGCCTATCCCCGCGAGACACAGGAGATGCTGTTCGACGCGCATGCGCGGGCATTCGCTTTCTTCGGAGGCGTGCCGACGCGCGGCATCTACGACAACATGAAGACGGCGGTGACGAGCGTGTTCACCGGCAAGGAGCGGGTTTTCAACCGGCGCTTCCTGGTCATGGCGAACCACTACATGGTCGAGCCGACGGCCTGCTCGCCGGCGTCGGGCTGGGAGAAGGGGCAGGTCGAGAACCAGGTGCAGACCGCGCGCGGCCGCTTCTTCCAGCCACGCCTGCGCTTTACCAGCCTCGCGGAGCTGAACGGCTGGTTGGAGGCCGAGTGTCGGCGCTGGGCCGACATGCACCAGCATCCCGAGCAGAAGGAACTGACGGTCGCGCAGGCATGGGCTGACGAACGCGGTGTGCTCCAGCCGGTTGTCGCCCCCTTCGACGGCTTCCACGAGAGCGAGCACGCGGTGAGCGGCACGTGCCTCATCAGCTTCGACCGCAACCGCTACTCCGTTTCTGCCAGGGTGGCGCGACGCGCGGTGCAGGTTCGCGCCTATGCCGACCGCATCGTCGTGCGCTGCGATGGTGAAGTAGTCGCCGACCATCCCCGGTTCTTCGGCCGCGACCGGACCATCTACGACCCTTGGCACTATCTGCCGGTGCTGGTGACCAAGCCGGGTGCCCTGCGCAACGGCGCACCGTTCCAGGGTTGGGAGTTGCCGCCTGCGCTGGCACGACTGCGGCGCAAGCTTGGCACCGGCGACGATGCCGACCGGCGGTTCGTGCGGGTGCTGGCAGCGGTGCTCGACGACGGGCTGGAGGCGGTGGAAGCGGCCGTGCGAGAGGCGCTGCTGGCCGGCACCGCCAGCGACGACGTCATCGTCAACATCCTGGCCCGCCGGCGCGAACCGCCGCGACCGCTGACTATTGTCACGCCAGAAGATCTGGCGCTGCGCCATCCGCCTCGTGCCGACTGCAACCGCTATGACAGCCTGCGAGGTTTCCATGCAGCGGCATGAGATGATGACGGCCATGGCCGAGTTGGGGCTGAAGGGCATGGCTGGCGCCTTCGACGAGGCGGTCACTACCGGTCTCCAGCGCAAGCGCACGACCATGGAGGTCCTGACCGACCTGCTGCGTGCCGAGGCGACGCACCGCCATGCAGCCTCGGTCCGTTACCGGATGTCGGCCGCCAGGTTACCGGCGGTGAAGGACCTCGACGCCTTCGTCTTCGGCGACACTCCCATCAACGAGGGACTGGTGCGCTCGCTGTACAGCGGCTCGTTTCTTCCGGGCCGACGCAACGTCGTGCTGGTCGGTGGAACGGGTACCGGCAAGACGCATCTCGCCACCGCCATCACTGCCAATGTGGTACGAGCCGGCGCCCGCGGGCGCTACTTCAACACGGTGGACCTGGTGAACCGGCTCGAGGAGGAAACGCGCCTTGGCAAGCCCGGCACGTTGGCGGCCCAGCTCTCGCGCCTCGACCTCGTGGTGCTCGACGAGCTTGGCTACCTGCCGTTTGCACGCTCGGGCGGTCAAATGCTCTTCCACCTCGTCAGCAAGCTCTACGAGCAGACCTCCGTCATCGTCACCACGAACCTCGCCTTTGGCGAGTGGCCGACCGTCTTTGGCGACCCCAAGATGACCACCGCACTGCTCGACCGTATTACCCACCACTGCGACATCGTCGAGACCGGCAACGACAGCTGGCGATTCAAGCACCGCAGCTGACGCGCGGGACCACCGGCAGAAGATGCTTCGCGCTGGTTGCGCCTCCGGTCGGGCTACGCCCGCCCTACGCCGCAACCAGCGCGAACGGCACGCCCGCCATACCCGTCACACCGCTCGACAAACGGGGTCCCTTTTGGACGCCGATAGGGGGTCCTTTTTGGACGCCGATTGACAGGCTCGAATCCGCCATCTTCCGGGCCGTCACAATCGACCGGGGCAACCAGATCAATGACGTGGTGGATAGTGGGCGCAGGCCTGGCCCGCGCCGGACTATGGCCGAGGCGGATTTCGCCGGTCGGCCGGAAGCCTGCCTTCTCCAGAACCCTTGCCGAGGCCGGATTGTCGGCGAAATGGCGCGCATTGACGCGGCGATGGCCGAGCGTGCGCGCCAACGACAGGAGGCTGCGCACGGCTTCGGTAGCAAAGCCGCGGCCCCAGTGCGCCTGTGCGACCCAGTAGCCAAGTTCGGTCTCGCCCGCATCCTCGATGAGGCCGACGCAGCCGATCAGCCGCGATCCATGGGCACCTGGAAGCGTTGCAAGGAAGTGCGGGTGATTGTCACCTTGGGGAGCCGCGACGAAACGCTTGGCGTCGTCGGGGCCATAGGGCCATGGCGCGCGCGAGAGATTGCGCACGACGGCCTCATCGTCAATCAGGGCATGGAGTTCGGCCCAGTCCTCCGGCCAGGCAGGCCGCAGGAACAGCCGTTCGCTGCGAATGAACATCAGATTCTCCTTCATCGGCCCCTCTGCAAGCGCGCCTAAAACGCTGACGTGACAGAGGTATTGCGCCCTTCGCCGGATCGGACAGTCTTTGCATCCGATTGCGAGGGGAGCGGTTTGCGTCCGAGGGAGACATGAAAAGAGGGAGATGGGCGGGGCCCTCTCCCTCTATCGGCCAGCTACGAAGTGCTGGCGGGGCCACCCCATCGGGATGGCCCTTTGAATGACCATCCGGTTATTCAGCCGCTTCGGCCATAATGTCGACCGACACGTACTTCCGGCCAAGCTTGCCAGCGTGGAAGCGTACGCGGCCTTCGCCAAGCGCGAACAGGGTGTGATCCTTGCCCATGCCGACGTTGGCGCCCGGGTACACCTTGGTACCGCGCTGGCGGATGATGATGTTGCCGCCGACCACTTCCTGGCCGCCGAACTTCTTCACGCCGAGGCGACGACCGGCTGAGTCGCGACCGTTGCGCGAAGAGCCGCCTGCTTTCTTGTGTGCCATCTCAGATTACTCCGAATTCCGTTTGCGCTCAGGCGACCGAGACGATGCGCAGCAGGGTCATCTGCTGGCGGTGACCGTTGCGGCGACGATAGTTGTGGCGACGGCGCTTCTTGAACACGATCACCTTCTCCGACTTCGCCTGGGCGATGATCTCTGCCGAAACAGTGACCTTCGCGGCGTCAGCCAGCGAATCGCCTTCACCAGCGAGGAGGACTTCACCCAGCGTGATCTTGTCGCCGGCTTCGCCTGCCAGCTTCTCGACCGCGATCTTGTCTCCGGCGGCGACCCGATACTGCTTGCCGCCCGTGCGCACGATTGCGAACATCGTTCTGTGTATCCGTTCCAAAAGCCCGGTTGCCCTGGGCGATTCCAAATGAGGCGCCCAACGCCTGCGAATCGCTGACTGAGGGCAACATACCGATACCCCGCTGCTGCAGGGTCCCGGAAAGAGTGGCGCGGATAGTCAAACACGGCCCCGCTGTCAATGCCCGCAATCAAGGGAACTTGGCAGCTTCGCGCCCGAAATCCGGCTTCGTGACGCCCGGCCACCAAGCAAGGCTGGCGAGCGCGCGTGCGCATGCTATGGCGACGTTCATGGCTCGCCACAAGACTTTGATCGCCCTGCGCACAGCCGCTCCGCGTGTTGCCGCCCATCGTGCTGCCATCGTGGCCGCTCTCGCCGCTGCTACCCTGCTGGGCGGCTGCGCCGACCGCGACAGGTTCCCCTCCCTCGCCCGGAGGCCCGCAGAAGACGCCTATCGCACAGCGCAGGCGGCGCCTCCTGCTCCGCCCGCTCCGGCCCTCATGTCCGAAGGCATGGCCAAGCGGTTGGCTGACCTGACCGAGCGAGCGCGCGACGCACATTCTGCATTCGAGGGCGCTCGAGCCTCGGCCACCCGCGCCGTCAGCGCCGCACGCGGCGCACCGAAGGGCACGGAGAACTGGTCAGTGGCATCGCTGGCGGTGGCGCAACTGGAATCGGCGCGGGCGCGGGCCGGACTGCCGCTTGCCGATCTTGACCGGCTGGAGGCAGAGGCAAGCAATCGTGCGGTCGACGGGTCCGATGCAGATCTCAAGGCCGTGCGCGAGGCGCGCGGGCAGGTCGAGGCGCTGGTCGCAAGTGAGACTTCGGTAATCGATTCGCTGCTTTCGCAACTTGCCGGATAGGAAAAGGGCGCCGCGCCCAAGCGCAGCGCCCTTCGGGGGGTAATCGATAGGTCAGCGGACCGTCGCGACAATCACGGCGATGGCAAGGCCCCACACCGCGATCAGCACTGGCAGGATCAGCACCTGCGCCATGGCCGAGCCGGCATCAAGCTTGCCCGAAAGGGTCTGGATGCCCTTGCGGCGGAAATCGTACCAGCCGAGCGCATCGGGGTGCCGGTCCGCGCCGAGCTTGGTCCAGACCGCCGGGATACCGAAAGCGCAGGCGACGAAGAGCACGAATATCGTCATCGGGATGGCAAGTTCGCCATTGCCGAAGATCGAGGCCATCATGGCAATGAAGGCGAGATAGCCGCCAGCCGACACGGCATAGAGCCCGCCGGGCAGGCCAAAGTTGCGATCGACAGTGGTGTGGTGCGGCTGCTCGACGATTTCGGCGACATGCTCGATCCGGTCGGCGGCGATGTGCATGCTCATGGACTGGGCTCCTTTTGCTGGAGCCTTCATGCGCCTGTCGCGGAGGCTATTCCTTGACGCGAATCAAATGCGCCAGCGGGAAATGTCTTCGTGATCCTCTGGCCTGGGTTCGATCCAGCGCCAACCCGCTGCGGTCTTCTCACGCTTCCAGAACCACGATTCGCTCTTGAGGTGGTCCATGGCGAAATCGGCGGCGGCGAAAGCGTCACGACGATGGCGGGCGGCGGCACAGACGAGGACGATCGCGTCACCGGGATGCATCACGCCGCTGCGATGGAGGATGAGCAGGCCTTCGACGGGCCACCGCTTTTCGGTCACCCGGGCCAGCTCTTGCATTCCGGGGAGGGTCATCGGTTCATAGTGCTGCAGTTCGAGCGCTTCGACGCCGCCCGAATCGCGAACCTGGCCGAGAAAGGTGACGATGCCGCCCGCGTTGGGGTGACGCGCATTGAACGACGCGATCTCGGCGGCAGGATCGAACGCCTCGAGCGAAAGACGGACGTCAGCCACCGCTCACCGGGGGAAGGAAGGCGAGTTCGTCACCTTGGCCAAGGACAATGCCGCCGACGTCAGTGAGGAGGCGGCCATTGAGCGCCATACGGACCTTCTCGCCCAGCAACTGGACGGCGAGTCCAGGATCGAGCGTCGCAAGGACCTGTTCGACCGGTCCGGGCTGGACTGCCATTTCGGGCAGGCCGGCCACGTCTTCCAGCCTCCCCAAGAACACCAGCTTTGCCATGGTTCAGCCGCCCGTCGTGGACATGTGGCGCGACACGGCCGGCGCGCTGCCAGGCCTGTCGATCACGAAGGAATGACGTTCCTGCTTTTCGCCCATGGCGCGAGCGAAACATTCGGACAGGGCACTGTCCGGATTATCGGAGCGCAGCGCGGCACGCAGGTCGACGCGCCCTTCGCCACCGAGGCACATGTAGAGTTGGCCGGTGGCCGTGACGCGCACGCGGTTGCAACCGGCGCAGAAATTGCCGGTAAGCGGAGTTATGAAGCCGAGGCGACCGCCGGTTTCGGCAATGTCGACGTAGCGCGCCGGGCCGCCGGAGCGTGCATCGCTGTCGGTCAGGGTCCAGCGCGTCTCGAGATCGCTGCGGACGGCATCGAGCGGGAGGTAGTGATCGAAGCGGTCGCCTTCGATCTCGCCGAGCGGCATGACCTCGATAAGAGTCATGTCGTGCCCTGCACCATGCGCCCATTCGATCAGCCCGGGAATTTCGGCCTCATTGATGTCCTTGAGCGCGACGGCGTTGATCTTGACCCTGAGGCCCGCGGCTTTGGCAGCGGCGATGCCTTCAAGCACCTGCGGCAGCATGTCGCGCCGGGAGAGCTTGGCAAATGCCCCACGGTCCAGCGTGTCGAGCGAGACGTTGATCCGCTTGACGCCCGCGGCCGCGAGGTCATCGGCGAATTCGGTCAGCCGCGTACCGTTGGTCGTCAGCGTCAGTTCGTCTAGCCCATCGCCCAGTTTGCGGCCCAGCGCGCGGACCAGATCCATCATGTCGCGGCGGACCAGCGGCTCGCCCCCGGTCAGACGAATCTTGCGAACGCCGCGGGCAATGAAGTGGAGCGAGAGGCGGTGCAGCTCTTCGAGAGTAAGGACTTCAGCCTTGGGCAGGAACTCCATGCGCTCGGGCATGCAGTAGGCGCAGCGCAAGTCGCAGCGGTCGGTCACCGAAAGGCGGAGGTAGGTGATCCGGCGGGCGAACCGATCAATCAGAGGCGCTTGGCTGCTCACTTCTCGAGATATACGAAGTCGCGCGCGTAAGATTCAAGAGCCGCGCCGGCATCGACGAACAAAGTCTGCCCGGTGACCGATTTGGCGCTCGCAAGGTAGTGCACGGCGTCGGCGATTTCGTCGGCGCCAGGGAGGCGCTTGAGCGGCATGATGTCCTCGAGCCGCCGCCATTGTTCGGCGTCGTAATCAGCAGTCGGCAGGATCAGGCCCGGCGCGACCCCGTTGACGCGCACCTTGGGCGCCATGGCGCGGGCCATCGTTCGCACCGAGGCATGAAGCGCCTGCTTCGAAAGCGTGTAGCTGATCTGGTCCGGCACGGGATTGAGCACGCGCTGGTCGAGGATGTTGACCACGGAACCGCCCCGCTCGCCCAAGGCCTCGGCGAAGGCGCGGGTCAGCAGCAGCGGGGCGAACAGGTTCACACGGAAGTGCTGTTCGAGCGCTTCGGAGGTGATCGTCTCGGCGCGATCATCATGGAACAGCGAGGCGCAGTTCACCAGCAGGTCGGGCGAGCGACCGGCAAGCGCGGTCACTTCGGAGAGCAGGTTGGGCGGATAGGCGGGATCTTCGAGGTCGCCCGATACGGGATGGACCGCTGCACCGAGCCATTCGAGCTGGGCCTTGAATTCATTGTCGAATGTCGAGGCGCGGTGCGCGTGGAGGGCCAGGTCCCAGCCCTCACCCGCAAGCTTGCGGGCAATCGCGCCGCCGATCCGGCGCCAACCGCCGGTGACCAGCGCGAGTGGGCGCTGGCTCAAGCCTTGCGCTCGCGCTTCAGGGTGATCCCGATTTCCTCGCCGTTCTCGCTGATCGCCAGCTTCACGATCTTCACTTCCACCCACTGAACCCGATCATCCTGCAACATCAGCGTTTCGATGATGTGGTCTGCCACGGCCTCGATCAGCTTGAAATGCACCCGCTTGGGCAAGCCGTCGGTGGCCGCAAACTTGAGGTCCATGTAGTTCTTGCTGGCCGCAAGCGGGCAATCGGCGGTGTAGCGATCCTGATGCCTGAGCCCGACTCGCATCGTGATGCGCAGGGGCTGCGGACGGCCGGTCTCTTCCGAATAGATCCCGGTCAGGACATCGGTTTCGAGATTGGCAACTTCGAGGATCAGGCTGTCTGACATGGGATGAGCTCTTTGGCACCGGCGCGACCTCAAGTCCATCGCACCGGGTGGGATTCAGCTTTTCCAGCGGGCGAAGATGGCCGTGGGCAAGTGACGTCCGCCCCCACCCTGTTCGCGGATGCAGAGGTCGCCGTGCTCGATCGTGCCGGGCAGGTCCTTCAGGGCCTCTGCCAGAAGCCCGGCAATGGCGAGGGAGGACATACGGACAGCATAGACGGTGAGGAACAGGAAGCGGCTGTCGGCATCGAGCAGCTTTGCGCAGTCCTTGATGAGACCGGGGAGGCTTTCCTCGAGGCGCCAAACTTCGCCATCGGGACCGCGGCCGAACTTGGGCGGATCGAGGATGATGCCATCGTAGCGGCGGCCACGGCGGACTTCGCGGGCAGTGAACTTGGCAGCATCGTCCACGATCCAGCGCACGGGTCGCTCTGACATGCCCGAAAGCTGGGCATTTGCGCGGGCCTGGGCGACGGACTTCTTCGAGGCGTCTACGTGGGTGACGGGGCCATATTCTGACAGCGCCAGCGTGCCGACGCCGGTGTAGCCGAACAGGTTGAGCGTCTGGGCATCAGGCTTGTCGGCAAGCCGTTCGCCCATCCAGTCCCATACCGGAGCCATATCGGGGAAGAAGCCGAGGTGCCGGAACGGGGTGCAGGAGGCGGTGAAGCGGACGTCGTTCCAGCCAAGCTCCCAGCCCTCGCGCGGGACCGGGCGATCGAACTGCCAGCGACCGCCACCGTCCTCGTCGGAACCTGGGACGAACTCGGCGTCGGCGCTCCAGTCCGAAGTGCGCGGTGTCCACATCGCCTGCGGTTCAGGGCGGATGAACCGGTGCGGGCCGTATTGCTCCAGCTTCCGACCGTGGCCGGAATCGAGCAGGGCGAAGTCCGCCCAGCCCTCGCCGACCATCAGCTTCGGCTGGAGATCGAGATCAGCCATGCTTGAGCGTGGCGCGCTCGGCGACGTAGGCGGCGACAGCATCATACTCGCCGGGAAGGCGATCATAGCGCTCCTCGCGCTCGAACAGGTCACCTACGCGCGAAGGCAGGCCCGGGCGGACGCCGGTGGCGCGCTCTACCGCGTCGACGAACTTGGCGGGATGGGCGGTGGCGAGCGTGACGATCGGCACGCCCGCGGGGATACCTTCTGCAACGCGAGCGGCGTGGAGGCCGATTGCCGTGTGGGGATCGAGCACTTCGCCGCAAGCCTCATAGGCCCAGCGCATGGCATTGGCCATCTGACCGGCATCGGCGCGCTCGGAGGTGAACAATTCAGCTGCCGATTCGCGCTGCGCGTTGGTCAGCTGCATCGCCCTGGTCGCCTCGAAGTGCTTCATCTGCGCGGCAAGCGCAGAGCCGTCTCGGCCGCAGCCGTCGAACAGCAGGCGTTCGAAGTTCGAGGACACCTGGATGTCCATCGATGGCGCAGCGGTTGGCGTGACGGTGCTGGCGGAATAGTCGCCGCTGGACAGCGCGCGGTGGAGGATGTCGTTGACGTTGGTTGCAACGATGAGGCGCTCGATCGGCAGGCCCATCTTGGCCGCGACGTATCCTGCAAAGACATCGCCGAAGTTGCCCGTCGGAACCGAGAACGCAACCTTGCGCTGTGGTGCGCCAAGCTGGAGCGCGGCGTAGAAGTAGTAGACCACCTGCGCCATCAACCGTGCCCAGTTGATCGAGTTCACCGCTGCGATGCCGAAGCGGCTGGTCATTGCGGCATCGTTGAACATGCGCTTCACCATCGCCTGAGCGTCGTCGAAGCTGCCGTCGATGGCGATGTTGTGGACGTTGGGCGCGATGACCGTGGTCATCTGGCGACGCTGCACGTCGGACACGCGGCCATGTGGATGGAGCATGAAAATGTCCACCTTGGCACGGCCGGCAACAGCGTCGATCGCGGCCGAGCCGGTATCGCCCGAGGTCGCGCCGACGATAGTGATGTGATCATCGCCGCGCGCAAGGAACTCCTCGAACAGCAGGCCGAGCAGCTGCAGCGCGACGTCCTTGAACGCGAGCGTGGGGCCGTGGAACAGTTCGAGCACCCACTGCGTCTCGTCGAGCTGCTTGAGCGGGACGACAGCGGCGTGGGCGAAACGGCCATATGCCTGTTCGCACAGTTCAAGCAGGCGGTCCGGCGTCAGACAGTCGCCGACAAAGGGCTGCATGATCGTCTGCGCCAGCTTCGCGTAGGGCAAACCGGCCATGGCGGCGATCTCGTCCGCGCTGAACTGCGGCCATGTCTCGGGCACGTAGAGGCCGCCATCTGAGGCGAGGCCTGCGAGCGTGACGCCCTGGAAATCGAGCGAGGGTGCCTGCCCCCGGGTGCTGACGTACTTCATGGGTTTGCGCGGTTAGCGGCCAAGGGCGCAAAGGGCAAGGATTGAGGCGCCCCTTGCTTTCAGGACGGTGAGCCCCGCTCCCGCCAACGCTTGCGCAGGGCGAGGGCATAAATGATCACTGCCACACCGGCGAAGAAGAACCATTGCACCGCATAGGCAAGATGGTTGTTGGGAATGTCGCTGGGGTTTGGCTTCGCACTGGCCTCGAAGCCGGAAACCGCGGGGTCGGCTAACAGGCGGGCGTTTCCATCCATGTAGGGCACAATCAAACCACTGACCTCTCCGCCTTCCCACTCCGGATGCTGGGGGCCTTGGGTCCAGCCTACCTGGACATACGCTGTCTTGTTCCCATCAATCCCGCAGAGCACGACATGGACGTAACCTGCCTGATCTTTGCCGTTTCGCCCGGCGATGGAGTTCCAATCCGAGGTGAAGCGGCAATTCACGCTCGACTGGCGGAACAGAACGGCTTCAGTCTGCTGCGGATCGGCCGAAGGGAACGGCACTGCCGCCGGATTTGCCATGGCCGCCACGTAATGTGCCATGAGGTTCTGCTTCCACTTCAGCCGCTCAAGCTGCCAGACCCCGAGCCCGATCATGGTCAGGATAGCAGCGACCACGATCACGGTAGAGACAATCGGCACGCGCCGCATCAAAGAAGACCTTCCTTTTCGAGTCGCGCCATCAGCACGGTTGCCTTGGCATAGCGCAGGGCGACGGTCACGACGGCCGGGACGAGCGTTCCCCACAGGCCAATCAGCGCCCAGATCGGCAACTGGACAATATCGTCCAGCTTGAGCGCAGCAAGGACCAGCAGGATCGTGATGGGGAGGACCACGAGATACATTCCCCGCCCTCGCGGCTCATGGCGTTCGAATTCCAGCCCGCATGAAGCGCACCGTTCCGCCAGAGCCCCGAGCCCAGCCCATAGCCCTTTCGCGCCACAGCGTGGGCATAAACCGAAAAGGGCAGCCTGGGTGATCCCCGGCTGCCCCTTCGTGTTCTGGCTTTTGCCTTCGGGCATCAATGGGTGGGATAACCCCAGCTGCCCCACACGTAGATCGCCACGAACAGGAACAGCCAAACCACGTCAACGAAGTGCCAATACCACGCAGCCGCTTCGAAGCCGAAGTGCTGGCGCGGGGTGAAATGGCCCTTGTACGCACGAATGAGGCACACGATCAGGAAGATCGTGCCAACGATCACGTGGAAGCCGTGGAACCCGGTCGCCATGTAGAACGACGAACCGAAAGTGTTGGTGCCGAAGGCGAACGGTGCACCAGCGTATTCATAAGCCTGGATGCCCGAGAAAAGCAGACCGAGCAGGATCGTCGCCCAAAGGCCCTTCTTGAGACCTTCGCGATCACCATGGATCAGAGCGTGGTGCGCCCAGGTAAGCGTGGTGCCCGAGCAGAGCAGGATCAGGGTGTTGAGCAACGGCAGGTCAAAGGGATCCATCACCGCTTCGATCGCCTTGGGTGGCCACTGGCCACCAACCACTTCGGCCAGTTCCGACGGGAACAGCGAAAAGTCGAAGAACGCCCAGAACCAGCCGACGAAGAACATCACTTCGGAAGCGATGAACAGGATCATGCCGTAGCGCTGATGGAGCTGAACGACCGGAGTATGGTCGCCCGCATGCGCTTCCTTGATGATCTTGCCGAACCACGAGAAGAACGTGATGATGACGCCCAGCAGGCCAAGCAGCATGACGGCAGTGCCGCCAGCTATCTTGTGCATATAGAGCACGCCACCGCTGGTCATGGTCAGGGCCGAGATGGCACCGACAAAGGGCCACACGTCGGGCGGAAGGATATGATAATCGTGGTTCTTTGCGCCGGCCATGATCGCCTCAATTCCCCCAGTCAAATCTGGTCGTAATGGCTTGCCCGCAGCAGGACGCTACAGGAGCAGTTCATCTGGGCCTTTATCGCCGTGCTTGCGCGCGGTCCAGAGGCTTTTCTGTCAATGAGGCAAGTGGCTTGTTCGCAGCGGAATTGCCCGCCTGCGCCGCACTTTCGGGAGTCTCGTTGAACGTGTAGCTCAACGTGATCTCCTCGATGTTGCTGGCGCCGGGATCGTCGAGAATCGCGGGATCGACATAGTAGATCACCGGCATGCGCACATCCTGGCCGGGCATCAGCTTCTGTTCGGTGAAGCAGAAGCACTGGATCTTGTTGAAGAACTTGCCAGCCTGCTCGGGCGAGACGTTGAAGATCGCGGTTCCAGTGATCGGGCGGCCCGAGAGGTTCTTGGCCTCGAACGTTGCGATCTTGCGTTCACCGATGCGGAGATCCTGCGTCACCTGCTGCGGCTTGAACATCCACGGCATGCCTGGCGCGGTGTTGGCATCGAAACGGACGCGGATCATCCTTGCGGCGACCTTTACGCCGGCCAATTTCTCTGAATCCGCGCGCTGCGTGGTGCCACCGTAACCGGTCACCTGACAGAACAGGCGGTAAAGCGGAACCGAAGCATACCCCAATCCAAGCATGGCAAGGGCTGCACCCGCAGCCATCAGGCCGACGTTGCGGTTCTTGCGCGGGTCGGGCAGGACTGCGCCGGCCATGTCAGTGGTTCACTTGTGCAGCGATCTTCACGATCGAGATCGCGAAGAACAGCACGGCAAGCGAACCGAGCACGATGCCGAGGACCTTGTTGCGGCTGCGCTGACGCGCGCGATAGAGCGTGGTCTCTTCCTTGCCGAGGTGCGTATTCTGCTTGGGGTCGTTCATCATTGCCAGCCTTGCACTGTGGCAAGCCGGTCCCCCGCCAGCATGCCGAAAAGGACGAAGAGATAGAGTACCGAATAGGCGAAGAGGCGCTTTTCAGGCTTCATCTTGTCATCGGGCTCCGAACTGCGCAGTCCCACTTGAATCGAGAGCGCCACGAAGATCACCCCCAGCACCAGCGCGGAAACACCGTAGACCCAGCCGGTTCCGCCGATCCACCACGGCGCGAGCGTGACGGGCAGAAGCAGCAATGCGTAGATCAGAATCTGACGGCGCGTTGACTTCTCGCCTGCAACGACCGGCATCATCGGAATACCGACCTTGGCGTAATCGATCTGCACGAACAGGGCGAGCGCCCAAAAGTGAGGCGGCGTCCACATGAAGATGATCAGGAACAGCAGAACAGGCATCAGCGTGATGTTGCCCGTCACCGCTACCCAGCCGATCAACGGCGGGAACGCCCCTGCCCCGCCACCGATCACGATGTTCTGCGGCGTCCGAGGCTTGAGCCAGACGGTGTAGATCCAGGCGTAGTAGAAGATCGAGAAGGCGAGGATGGCTGCCGCAAGCCAGTTCACGCCCAGCCCCATGATCACCACGGACGCTCCCGACAGCGCAAAACCGAAGTCACGCGCCGAGGTCGGGTCCATGCGGCCTGACGGCAGCGGCCGCTTTGACGTGCGCTTCATGCCTGCGTCGATATCGGCTTCCCACCACATGTTGAGCGCCGCAGCGCCGCCAGCACCGACGGCGATGCACAGGATGGCAGTGAAGGCGAGGATCGGGTGAATCTGGCCGGGCGCGGCTAGAAGGCCGCACAGGCCGCTGAAGATGACCAGCGTCATCACGCGCGGCTTGGTCAGCGCGAAGAAATCGCGCCACTCCGCGGGCAGGGCTACGGTCGAGCCGAGGGGTGTTGCAGAATCCATGATTGGCCGCGCCTATACGCGCACCTGACGTTCATGGAAAGCGAAACGGGACGAGGCGTTCGGGCAGGTTTGTTGTGCTTGGTCCGGACAGGAGAAGGGCCCCCGGATCGCTCCGGAGGCCCTTTCTGTTTCAGCCCTTGGGCCGACGATAAGCTCAGTGTGCGTGAGCGGCGTCGTCGATCACCGGCAGGGTTTCGAACTGGTGGAACGGCGGGGGCGAGGACAGAGTCCACTCCAGCGTCGTCGCACCTTCACCCCAGTAGTTGGCTTCAGCCTTCTTGCCGGCAAGGAATGCGTAGAGGATGTTGATGAAGAAGATCACGATGGAGACGGCCATGATGACGTACCCGATCGAAGCGATCTTGTTCCAGTATGAGTAGGCCAGAGCGTAGTCCGGATAACGACGCGGCATGCCCTGAACCCCGAGGAAGTGCATCGGGAAGAAGATCAGGTTCACGCCGACGAAGAACACCCAGAACTGAAGGTGGCTCAGGAACTCGGAGTGCATGCGGCCGCTCATCTTCGGGAACCAGTAGTAGAACCCGGCGAAGAGCGAGGTCACGGCACCCAGCGACAGCACGTAGTGGAAGTGTGCGACCACGTAGTAAGTGTCGTGCAGATTGTCGTCCACGCCGCCGTTGGCCAGCACCACGCCGGTGACACCACCCACGGTGAACAGGAAGATGAAGCCCAGCGCCCAGACCATCGGGGACTTGAACTCGAGGCTGCCGCCCCACATCGTCGCGATCCACGAGAAGATCTTGATGCCGGTCGGCACTGCAATGACCATGGTCGCGGCGGTGAAGTACATCTTCGTGTTCACGTCGAGGCCGGTGGTGTACATGTGGTGCGCCCACACGATGAAGCCGACGACGCCGATCGCAACCATGGCGTAGGCCATGCCCAGGTAGCCGAACACCGGCTTCTTCGAGAAGGTCGAGATGATCTGGCTGATGATGCCGAAGCCCGGCAGAATCATGATGTACACTTCGGGGTGGCCGAAGAACCAGAACAGGTGCTGGTAGAGAACCGGATCACCACCGCCGGCAGGATCGAAGAAGGTCGTGCCGAAGTTGCGATCGGTCAGCAGCATGGTGATGGCGGCGGCCAGAACCGGCAGCGCCAGCAGCAACAGGAACGCGGTGACGAGCACGGACCACACGAACAGCGGCATCTTGTGCAGGGTCATGCCCGGCGCACGCATGTTGAAGATCGTGGTGATGAAATTGATCGCGCCGAGGATCGAACCCGCGCCCGAAAGGTGCAGCGAGAAGATCGCGAAATCGACGGCCGGTCCGACCGAACCCGAGGTGGACAGCGGTGCATAGACCGTCCAGCCCGTGCCGGCACCGATGCCCGTGCCGCCCGGCATGAATGCCGAGAGCATGAGCGAGCAGAAACCAACGAAAGTCAGCCAGAACGACACGTTGTTCATGCGCGGGAAGGCCATGTCCGGCGCACCGATCATGATCGGAACGAACCAGTTGCCAAAGCCGCCGATGATTGCCGGCATGACCATGAAGAACACCATGATCAGACCGTGGGCGGTGATCAGCACGTTCCACATGTGGAGCGTGGCGTTGAAATCAGCCGCGTTGCCTCCAAGGAACTCGGTCCACCACCCAAGGTACTGAATACCAGGCGCAGCGAGTTCGGCACGCATGATGCCGGATACGGCACCACCGATGACCCCCGCGAAGATTGCGAAGATCAGGTAGAGCGTGCCGATGTCCTTGTGATTGGTAGACATGAACCAGCGGGCGAAAAACCCAGGCTTGTGGTCATGATCGTGGTCGTGCGCATCGTGATGCGCATCGAAACCTTCGTTTGCTGGAATGGTGGCCATCTCGGTCAAACCTTGTGCATGAACATCGCGTCAGGCGGCAGGAGCGGCTGGAGCCGCCCCAACGGTGCCGCCGGGCTGGGTCTTCACCCAAGCCTCGAACTTGTCGCGCGGCAGGGCTTCCACCGCGATCGGCATATAGCCGTGGCGGGCGCCGCACAGCTCGGAGCACTGGCCGTAATAAACGCCCGGCTCCTTGATGAAGAGTACCTTCTCGTTGATGCGGCCCGGCACGGCGTCGAGCTTGAACCACAGCGACGGTACGGCAAAGGCGTGGATCACGTCCGAACCGATGGTCTGGATGCGGATCGGCTCACCCGCCGGAACGACCATGCGGTTATCCACCGCCAGGTGCGCAGGCTCGCCCGCCTTGAGAGCATCTTCTTCCGACAGCATGTTCGAAATGACTTCGAAACCTCCGTTGTCAGGATAAGTGTAGCCCCAGTACCACTGATAGCCGGTGACCTTGACGGTCAGCGCACCCTTAGGGGCGGGATCGTACTGGTGAGCAAGAAGGCGGATCGACGGAACCGCGATCACGACCAGGATGAGAACCGGAACCAGCGTCCAGATCACTTCGATCAGCGTGTTGTGGCTGGTCTTCGAAGCGACCGGGTTGGCGCGCTTGTTGAACTTGGCCATGACGACCAGCAACAGCACCAGCACGAGGATAGAGATAGCAACGATGATCGGCATGAGGATCACGTCGTGCATCCAGAGGCCTTCCTCGCCGATCGGCGAATACTGGTCCTGGAAGGTCCATCCCTTGTCGACCGGCTGGCCCTTGCCGGCAGTCGGCTTCATGGGAGTGTAGTAGCCCTTGTCAACCGGTGCGGCTTCGGCGGCAACTGCAGGCGCAGCCGAGTCGCTGGCGGCCGCAGCCGGCGCAGCGGCAACCGGAGCTGCAGCTTCGGCTGCAACCGGCGCAGCAGGTGCTGCAGCCATGGCCTGGGTCCCGAAAGTCAGCGCGGCAGCGACGCCAAAGGTCCGGAAAGCTTTGCCCATGGAACGGGCGGTATCGGCAAGACTCATCGTCAAAGTTTCCGCTTTTTCCCTGTTTGCGCGCTTGTTGCGCTGCATCAAGGAGGCACTTGCGCACCTCCTCTAAGTCCCTCGATTGGAGCGGCCTATACGCGTAGCTGTCCCAAGCCTCAAGCGGCAGAACGCATATTTTTCATGGGGCTCTCATGGCCATTCGGGCAATGCCGAAACAGTCCGTCACAACGCTGTTCGAAAAGGGTTGCTCCCGGCGCAGGCAGGGGCCATTTGCGGGGCGTTGCGGCAATATTCCAGGCAGACCGATGCTCGAAGACGACATCCTTTCCGAATTCCGTGCCAGCCAGGCGTTGCTCGAGGGGCACTTCCTGCTCTCCTCAGGGCGTCACAGCGCGCACTACCTGCAATGCGCCCGAGTCCTGATGGACCCGATGCGCGCCTCGCGTCTAGCTGCAGCAACCGCTCAGAAGATTCCGCGCGAATTGCGCCAGCAGATCCAGAAGGTGGTGTCGCCGGCCATGGGCGGCGTAATCATCGGCCATGAAATGGGACGCGCACTGGGTGTCGAGGCTATGTTCGTCGAGCGTCCGACCGGGACGTTCGAGTTGCGCCGTGGCTTCTCGCTCAATCAGGGTGAGAAGGTGCTGATGGTCGAGGACGTGGTGACGACCGGCCTTTCTAGCCGCGAGGCCATCAAGGCCATCGAGGAAGCCGGCGGCCAAGTCATCGCGGCGTCGGCGCTCGTCGACCGATCGGCCGGCAGCGTCGATCTCGGCGTTCCGTTCTTCCCGCTCGTCGCGCTGAACTTTCCGACTTATGCGCCCGATGAACTGCCGCCCGAACTGGCCGCGACCGAAGCGGTCAAGCCGGGCAGCCGGGCCAAGCCGTGAGCAGCGTTCTGACACCGGGCCGCCTCCGCCTGGGCGTGAACATCGATCACGTCGCAACGATCCGCAATGCCCGAGGCGGAGACCATCCGGATCCGGTTCGCGCAGCCGAGATCGTTGCCAGCGTAGGCGGCGATGGGATCACTGCACACTTGCGCGAAGATCGCCGGCACATCCGCGACGAGGACCTCGCCCGCATTCAGGCAGCCACCAACCTGCCGCTCAACCTCGAGATGGCCGCGACCGACGAGATGCTCGAGATCGCGCTGCGCCATAAGCCGCACGCTGCCTGCATCGTCCCGGAGCGGCGCGAGGAGCGGACGACCGAGGGCGGGCTTGATGCCGCCGGCCAGCACAACCGGCTTGCCCCGATCGTGGCACGCCTTTCGGATGCCGGAATCAGGGTAAGCCTGTTCATCGCACCCGAGGCCCGCCAGATCGAGGCGGCAATGAAGCTCGGCGCACCGGTGGTTGAACTGCATACCGGTGAATACGCGCATGCTGAAGGCGACGCGCGCGCAATCGAATTGAAGCGTATTGCCGATATGGCTGCGCTCGCAGCACGGAACGGGATCGAGCCGCATGCGGGACATGGCCTGACTTACGAGAACGTCCAGCCGATCGCAGCGATTCCGCAGCTGGCCGAACTGAACATCGGCCACTACCTCATAGGGGAAGCCATCTTTGTCGGACTCGAGGCAGCGGTGCGCCGCATGCGCGACCTGATGGACGAAGCACGGTAACGGCCGAAGCATGATCATCGGCATGGGCTCGGACCTCTGTAACATCGAGCGGATCCGGAACTCGATCGATCGTTTCGGCGACCGCTTCATTGATCGCGTGTTCACCGAAGTCGAGAAGGCCAAGGCCGCACGCCGCCCTCTCACCATAGCTGGCACGCTGGCCAAGCGCTTTGCCGCCAAGGAGGCGTTTTCCAAGGCCGTCGGGACCGGATTCAAGGCCGGTGTGTTCATGAAGGACATCGGAGTCGTCAACGCGAAGTCGGGAGCGCCGACGCTTGCCTTGACAGGGGGGGCTGCAGCTCGCCTTGCCGCGATAACCCCCGATGGTTACGAGGCGATTGTTCACCTGACCTTGACCGACGACCACCCGTGGGCTCAGGCCTTCGTTGTCATCGAGGCCCGCCCCCTGGCAGAAAAGTCCGCAGTTTGACCGTCGAAACCCCAGCCCAGCCGCAGCAAGAGCTTTCACCTCCCCCGCCACCGCCCGGTGGCGTGGATTGGTGGGCAGAGATCCGCGGTCTTTTCCTGATGCTGCTGGCGGTCGTGACGTTTCACAGCCTGATTGCCAAACCCTTCTACATTCCCTCGATCTCGATGATGCCGAACCTCCTGGTGGGCGACCGGTTGATCGTTGCCAAATACCCCTACGGCTGGTCCTGGGTTTCGGCATCCTTCCACATCCTGCCTCGCGGGTCGGAGCGCTTGCTGCCCAAGACCCCGGAATATGGCGACATCGTGATTGCCGTGCCGCCGGACAGGGATGAGGACTACATCAAGCGGGTCGTCGCTCTTCCCGGGGACCGGATCGCGGTCATCCACGGACAGATCATCCTGAACGGAAAACTCGTCCCGCAACAAGCCGAGCCGCCAGTGCAGATCCCTGCCGACCCTCAGCTTTCGTGCGACGGTGCCCCCTGTTACGACATGTTCGAGCGATACCGGACCCGTCTGGATGATGGCCGAGAAGTCTTCGAGCTGCCGGCCTTCAGGGAGACACTCCCCAACGGGGCCAGCTATGTGATCATCGACCACATGGACCAGGTGCTGGATAACTACCAGGAAACGCTGGTTCCGCCGGGACATGTCTTCCTGATGGGGGACAACCGCGACCATTCGGCCGATAGTCGGGCTTTGATCGAGGAACGTGGCCTTGGTGGACCGGTGCCACTGGCCAACGTTGGCGGCCGGGCCGAGTTCGTCACTTTTTCGCTCGATGGCAGCGAAAGCTGGAACCCGTGGACCTGGTGGACCGCCTTGCGCAAAGATCGCGCCTGGACCAGACTGCGCCCGGAAATCCGCCAGCAATCCTTGGTGACGGACGGTCCAGACAAGCGGTGAAGCAAATGGATGAATGCGAACCCACCGCAACGGCCGGTCCGACCGATATAACCGACAATCTGGTGCGCAGAGAGGCAAAGAAGGCCGCAGTCTGGTTGGGAATCGCCGGGTTGTTCGCGCTGGCGGTGCTGCTGGCGCAGCCAATCATGGTCATCATCGGCGGCATTGTCTTTGCGGCCATGATCGATGGCGGCCAGCGGCTCATCGCGAGGGTCCTGCCGCAGATTCCCCGCAGCTTGAGGATCGTCATCGTCCTGGTTGGCACGCTGGCATTCCTGGTGTGGGTGGTGATCTTTGCTGGCGGGCAGATCGCAGCGCAGGCAGCCGAACTGCCCCAGGTCATCCAGACGCAGCTCACCAGGTTGAGCGCCTGGGCGGAAGGGCACGGCGTGAACGTGCAGAATCTGGATCTCCAGAACATCGCGGGTCAGGTTCTAGGCAGCGTCGGACAGGTCACGCGGGCGCTTGGAGGCGTACTGAACGGATTCACCACCGCCTTTCTGATCCTCATTCTTTCGATCTACTTCGTTCTCGAGCCGGACCTCTACCGCCGGGGCGTTGCCTGGATGCTGCCGGAAGACAGCCGCGAGCATTGGGAAACGACCGCTCTGCGCATGGGCAAATCGCTGCGCATGCTGCTGTTCGGCCGCCTCCTCGGAATGACAGTGGAAGGCGTGGCCACCTGGGCCCTGCTCGCGTGGTGGGGTGTGCCGATGGCTGCATTGCTTGGTCTGCTGACCGGGCTGTTAGCATTTCTGCCCAACATCGGCGCGCCAATTTCCGGAGCCCTGATGATCATGGTCGGCTTTTCCGGCGGCACCGAAATGGGACTATTCTGCATCGCGGTCTACATCGTGGTGCAGACGGTGGACGGGAATGTGATCGTGCCAATGGTTGCCAGGAGGACAGTCGATCTTGCACCCGCGCTCGTGCTCGGCGCACAGTTGATGTTCGGGCTGCTGTTCGGAATTCTCGGCCTTATGCTGGCGGATCCAATCGTCGCCATGATGAAGATCATGCTCGAACGCCAGGCTGAACGCAACTCTGCAAACCGGGTCGATAGCTGAATCTGGCCCCTCGAGATTTGAGACGAAGAATGGTCCGCAAGTTCCTGTATCTCATGGCTCTCCTCATCGTGATGGTGATTGCTGCGGTCTTCGCGCTGAGCATCTGGCAGAACGAGCTGACCCGCTTCGCATTTGTTCCGCGCGTATCGTACGGCAGGCTCGAGCCTCTTCCGGCCGATGCCTATTCCGGAAACAAGATGTGGTTCGCGCGGCCGGGGATGCAGAACGACCCGGCGCAGTGGGTCCCGACAGGCGTGGACAATAGCGGAGCAAAGGGGCCTGCTGCGGTTTTCTTCATTCACCCTACGAGCTATCTTGCTCGCGAGAACTGGAATGGACCCCTGGACGACGCTGACAGCAATCGGCGCGCAACCTTTTTCGTGCAAGGCATGGCATCGGCCTTCAACCAGCAGTCACAAGTCTGGGCTCCACGCTACCGTCAGGCCGCTTTCGGCGCTTTTCTCACCGACAAGGCCGAAGGGGAGATGGCGCTTGAATCTGCGTACGCCGATGTGCGCCAGGCTTTCGATGCGTTCCTGGCGAACGTGCCCGCCGACAAGCCGATCGTGCTGGCGGGTCACAGCCAGGGCGCCCTTCACCTCTTGCACCTGCTCAAGGATCGGGTTGCGGACACAACGCTCGCGTCGCGGATAGTCGCGGCCTATCCGATCGGCTGGCCGATATCGGTTGAGCATGATCTGCCACAGATGGGACTTCCGGCCTGCGCTTCGGCCGAGGCGGCAGGATGCGTGATGACCTGGGCCAGTTTTGCCGAGCCTGCCGATCCCGAGCTAGTACTGGAAGCCTACCGCACGCGGCCTGCCCTGGATGGCAAGCAGAAGGACGCGCGCCCCGTACTATGCACGAACCCGCTGACCGGTAGCGTGGGCGGCTCCGCCCCGGCTGCCGCCAATCTGGGCACGTTGAAGCCGAGTGAGCATCTCGATTCCGGAGAACTGATCCCGAAGGCCGTGCCTGCGCGTTGCGATGCCAAGACCGGCTTGTTGATGATCGGGGATGCGCCCGATCTCGGGCCCTTCGTTCTTCCGGGAAACAACTATCACGTTTACGACATACCGTTGTTCTGGGCGAACCTGCGCGCCGATGTAGCTCGGCGGGCGGCGGCATGGGAAAAGCTGCACGGGCGTGCGGCCAAGTGATCACCCAGTCGGCCCTTTGCATGCGCGACGAGTTGCCCGAAGGCGGGGTGCTGATGGGGCTGGATACTGGCACCAAGACCATCGGCATTGCCCTGTGCGACCGAGACTGGCGCTTCGCCACGGCAGGCAAGACACTTCAGCGCGGCAAATTCACCGCCGACAAGGCAAAGCTGCAGGCGCTGATCGAGGAACGCGGTGTCGTAGGGCTCGTGATTGGTCTGCCGCTCAATATGGACGGATCGGAAAGCCCGAGGTCGCAGGGCGCCAGGGCTATCGCTCGCAACCTCGAGGATCTTGGGCTGCCGATCCTCCTTTGGGACGAGCGGTGGACTACGCAGGCCGCCGAACGGGCGATGATCGAGCAGGACTTCAGCCGGGCCAAGCGGGCAGAACGCATCGATTCACACGCCGCTGCCCTGATCCTGCAAGGCGCCATCGACGCACTGGCCGGAAGCGCATTTTAATCGCCCGCTTAATACGCTTGTAATCGCACCATAGCTGCGGCAGGGAAACAGTCATGGATACAACGCCCGAACCCGCCGGAGGAAGGCCCGCGATTCCGCCGGGCATGGATTTCAATCCGAAGCAGTTCGGCAAATTCATGATGCGCCACGGGCATACCGGCTTCATAGGCATGCAGTATCGCACTCATGGCGATAACTGGGTCGAGCTTGGTCTGCCTTGGCGCGAGGACTTGGTCGGCGATCGCGAGACGGGCGTACTCGCTTCCGGCCCGATAATCAGTTTGCTGGACAATGCCACGTCGATGTCCGTCTGGGCACTGCGCGGCGGCTTTCGCCCGCAAGTGACGTTGGACCTGCGTGTCGACTATGTTCGCGCCGCAACGCCAGGCAAAACGATTATTGCCTGGGCAGAGTGCTACCAGTTGAAGAAGTCGATGGCGTTCGTCCGGGGCATTGCCCACGACGGCGACATCACTGATCCCGTAGCGCACGCCGCCGGCATCTTCATTCAGGTCCAAGCAGACGGCTGGGCGCGTTCACCAGGAGAAGCGAAGTGAGCGAAGCTGGCGTTCTCTTGTCGGAAAAGTTGCCGCCCTATGCGCGATCAATGGGCATGCGAATCGCTGGCATGCTGGACGACGCCCCGCTTCTGGCAATGGATTTTTCCGATCGAGCCATGGGTCGGCCTGGATTCCTTCACGGCGGCGCTATCGCAGGCATGATGGAAATCGCCGCGATCATGGCCCTTCACGCCCATCTCGGCGAGGAGGACGCGAGGATGCGAATCAAGCCAGTGAACATCTCCGTCGAATACCTGCGAGGCGGCGTGACGGTGGAAACCTTCGCGCGCGGCGAGGTAATCCGCGCAGGAAGGCGCATTGCCAACGTGCGCGCAGAAGCTTGGCAGTCTGATCGCGACAAACCGCTGGCAAGCTGCTGGATGAATTTCCTGATCAAGCCGAAGAGCTAATCCTCCACGACCTTCATCAAACGGCGCTCGAGCGGCGACAGAACACCCGCCAAGTCATGGCCGCGCTTCAGGACTTGCCCGGCTTCTCCGAACAGTGCCCACATGCCCTGCTTGCTGCGCAGCGAGGGCCGTTTTTCAATCCTTGCCGTGGGGCGTTCAGCGGTTCGCTTGAACGCTGCGAAGACAGCGGCATCCTTGCCAAAGTCCATTGCATAATCGCGCCACAAGCCGGCTGCGACCATGCGACCGTAGAGATCGAGGATCTTCAGCAGCTCTGGCCGTTCGAAGCCGACCTGCTGGATCGCACGCGCGTTCGGGAATGGGACGACGGTGCCGGACGTCCTGGCATCAGGGCCGGTCACGCTCAGCTGCGGTTCCTTCTGCCGACCGTGGTCGGAGTCGGCGCAGGCGAGGTATCGTCGCCACCCGTCTGAGCAGCGACGAGTGCCGCAACCTGTGCCTTCAGCGCTGCGACTTCGGCCTCAAGCTCATCAACCCGCGAGCCGCCGTTCGGCTCGCACGGCTCCTTGCACGGAGTGCCGTAGGGAATGAATTCCTTAAGCCACGTTTCTGCAGGCACCAGCGTGGAGCGAGCTTTCAGCCCGACCATCGTAGCGCCTTCAGGCACATCGTCGGTCACAACGGCATTTGCCCCTACTCGAGCGCGAGGACCAACAGTGATCGGCCCCAGGATCTGGGCACCCGAGCCGATGATCGCATTGTCGCTCAACGTCGGGTGACGCTTTCCGGGGATACCATTTGCAGGGTTCGTCCCGCCTAGCGTGACGCACTGGTAGATGGTGACATTGTCGCCAATCTCGGCCGTCTCGCCAATGACGGTGAAACCGTGGTCGATAAACAGGTGTTTGCCGATCCTGGCGCCCGGATGGATGTCGATCGCAGTCAAAAAACGGGAAAAATGGTTCACCAGACGAGCCAGGAAGAACAGCTTGGCCTCGAACAGCCAATGCGCGACTCGGTGGAAGCCGACGGCCCAAAGGCCCGGGTAGAGCAGGATCTCCCAACGAGAACGGGGCGCGGGATCGCGCGAGCGGATCGAGTCCAGATAGGCGATCAGGCCGTTGAACATGCCCTGATTCTCTCTCTTTCAGGCGCTTAAAGCAAGCGCGGCTGGAATTCCCCTGTCCGCTCGGCAAGCGCGTCGCGGACCAGTGATATGGTGACGGGTGATTTACGCTCAAGAGACAGACGGTCAAGAGTTTCAATCAGCAACTCGATTTCTGCGTGCGTGCGTTCCACTCTGGGCAGGAGGTAGGCGATTGCCTGTTCGCCCAAAACGAGCCCCCGCCGCGCGGAATGTTCCACGATCAACCCAGCTACGAGCTCATCGTCTGGTGCGCCAAGCTCTATCAGCAGGGCCGAACCCAAGCGCGAGGCGAGATCGGGCAGAGTGATCGTCCAGTCACCCGGAGCGCGATCGCTGACCAGCAAAAGGGGACGTCCCGAAGCTTGTGCGCGGTTCCATTTATGGAAGATCTCGTCCTCAGGCAGCGAATCGGCGCTGTCCAACACCTCCCCTGCCCCACTCTCCGCAAACCAGCGGGCCAGCAGGCTTTTGCCCGAGCGTGGTGGGCCGACGAGAATTGCGGTGCGGAAGGGCCAGGTGGCAGCCGACTGCAGCGCTTCGATCACAGGCACCAGGCAGGGCCCCATGACCACGGTTTCGGCACCGCGCGCTGTCACGAGCGGAAGGGCGATCTGCGAAGACATCTGCCGAATATACGCTCGAATCGCGGTTCGGGTTACTTGCGAATCGAAAGCGCGCCCGCGCCGACCGTCACCCGCCAGCCCTGCGCCCGCAATGCTGCGGCCAACGTATCTATTTCGCCCGCGTAGGTGACGCGCATGACCGACGTGCCGCCAATCGCGATCGAACTCGAGACCGCGCTCTTCACCCCGGGGATGCCACGCACTGCGGCGATGCCGGCGTCGACCGCCGGGCCGTCCGCAGTGGCGAACTGGATGGTTATGGTTGCTCCGGCCGCAGCCGCCGTCGGCGTGGCAGCGGCGCTTGGCGTGGCTTCGGGAGCGGTCGCCAAGGCAGGCGTGGCGACCGGCCCTGCGCTTGCCAGCGTCTGCTCGATCAGCTTCGGATCGATTTCGGCCACCATGTTGAGCGTCGGATCGGGCTTCAGGACCCCTGCAACGAGAGCCTGGGTGTAGATGCCGTCCAGCCGGCCGATCGCATCTTCCAGCATCCTGGGCAGATCAGCTTCGCTCTTGGCGGTCAGGGTGAAGCTGCCGAGGAAGCGATTGTCCGGACCGTAGCGCGCGGTGAACGTGCCGCTCACAGGGCCCCCGGGGAATTGCCGGTCCAGGCGCGCGATTGGCATGATCACGTCGGACGCTCCGAATTCGTCCAGGATCAGCCGCCACCAGTTGCGACTGCGCCTATCAAGCTGCCCCGCCGTCAACAGGAGCGAATCGGAGCCTGCGCCAGCTGGTCGCACGTAGTCGATCGCGCTGCTGCCTGTGCGATACTCCGCCCACGCCTTTTGCCATGGAGTGCGGGTTTCGTAAACCGTCGCCACGCCGCCCTGGTAGAGGACCGGCACGACCAGCAGCGGCGCCGAGCGGGCCTTCGCGCCGGTCATGCCGAGTCGTTCACCGGTGCGGGCGCGGTCGAAGATCACGCCGAGACGCGCGATGTAACGGCGCGGACCGATCTGTTCGTGCTCGACAACCACAGCCGAAACCATCGATTCGATCGTCGAATCATCGAGCCCTGGAGCGGCCCCGCCACTACCGTTGCTTTCCCAGAGCTTGGTCCACGCCTTGCGCTGCGCTTCGCGCCAGCCCTTGTTGCGTGCGTCCTCGGCATTGCCGCCGCCGACGTTCACCTCGATCCCACGCACTTCGTAGTCGCCATTGCTGGCGATCGGCGGGATGCCGCGATCACCCTCGATCTGCGCGACAAGAGCAGCCCCGCCCAGTCCCGCGACGAGGGCAATGCCCAGCATCAGCGCCTTGCGGTTCTTCGCTTTTTCGATTGGCAGATGCAGGGCGACCAAGGGAACTCCGAAACCAGTCATGGCCGAAGGTCCGGCCGGTAAAGCACACGGAATTCGAATTCCGCAACTGGATGCCCGCTTTTGCCGAAACGAAAGTGGAAATCCAAGCAGGAAAGCGCTAGGCGCGCGCACCATGAGCGACAAGCAGGAAAAGCCCGAGAGCTATAGCTACGCCAAGGCTGGCGTGAACATCGCCGCTGGCAATGCGCTGGTGAAGGCCATTGGCCCGTTGGCGAAGTCAACCGCCCGGCCCGGCGCGGATGCGGAGC
This sequence comes from Novosphingobium sp. GW835-FHT14H07, assembly GCF_058793515.1. Lineage (NCBI taxonomy): Bacteria > Pseudomonadati > Pseudomonadota > Alphaproteobacteria > Sphingomonadales > Sphingomonadaceae > Novosphingobium > Novosphingobium sp. GW835-FHT14H07. Next base: position 23,977 of record NZ_JBXAFX010000009.1, on the reverse strand, counting down.
TCGGCGGCTTCGGCGGCTTCTTTGACCTCAAGGCGGCGGGCTACAAGGACCCGCTTCTTGTCGCTGGCAACGATGGCGTTGGCACCAAGGTCAAGCTGGCGATCGATCACGACCGGCATGACACGATCGGCATCGATCTTGTCGCGATGTGTGTGAACGACCTGATTGTGCAGGGGGCCGAACCGCTCTTCTTCCTCGATTATTTCGCCACTGGCCGTCTGGACAATGGCGTGGCCGAGCGCGTGGTCGCCGGAATTGCGGAGGGCTGCAAGCAGGCCGGATGCGCCCTGATCGGTGGCGAAACCGCGGAAATGCCCGGCATGTATGCCGACGGAGACTACGATCTCGCTGGCTTCTGCGTTGGTGCCGTTGAGCGCGGTGAGCAACTGACCGGCGGCCGCGTGGCGGAAGGCAACGTGCTGCTCGGCCTCGCCTCGTCTGGCGTTCACTCGAACGGTTACTCGCTGGTGCGTCGTCTCGCTGCAGACAAGGGCTGGAAGCTTGACCGCCCTGCCCTGTTCGACAACGAGCGCCTGCTGATTGATTACCTCATCGAGCCGACCCGCATCTACGTGAAGAGCCTGCTGCCCTTCATCCGCTCGGGCCGCATCAACGCGCTGGCCCACATCACCGGCGGTGGCCTGCTCGAGAACGTGCCCCGCGTCTTGCCGCAAGGCCTTCATGCGCGCATCGATGCCGACAGCTGGGAGCAGAGCCGCTTGATGGCGTTCCTGCAGGCGCAGGGAAATATCGAACCCGAGGAAATGGCCCGCACCTTCAACTGCGGCATCGGCATGATCCTGGCGGTGGAAGCGGCCGAGGCCGAATCGCTTGCCGCCGACCTCGCCGCGGCTGGTGAAACGGTCTATCGCGTCGGGACGATCGTCGCGGGCGAAAAGGGCTGCACCGTCACCGGCAGCGCCGAGACTTGGTCCGCCCGCGAGGCATGGGAAGCCACCCACATTGGCTGACCGCGTCCCCGTCGCCGTCTTCATTTCGGGCAGCGGCACCAACATGGCCGCGCTGCTCTATGCAAGCCGTGCGGCGGACTGTCCTTATGAGATCGTACTCGTTCTCTCGAACAACCCGGATGCTTCGGGTCTGAAACTTGCCGAGGCTGAGGGGGTGGCGACGTTCTGCCTACCGCACAAGGGCATTCCCCGGCCAGAGCACGACGCGATGATGGAGGCCGAGGTGGTCCGGGCCGGGGCGCGCTATATCGCCCTTGCCGGCTACATGCGCATTCTGAGCCCCGAATTTGTCGGACGCTGGGAAGGTCGGATGCTCAACATCCACCCTTCGCTGCTGCCCAAGTACAAGGGCCTGCACACCCACGATCGCGCGATCGAGGCTGGGGACAGCCACGGTGGGTGCACAGTGCATCTCGTGACCGCAGAACTCGACGATGGCCCGATCCTCGGCCAGACGCCGGTAGCAATCATTCCGGGCGATACCGGCGACAGTCTTGCCGCTCGCGTCCTGTTCGCCGAGCACCAGCTCTATTCGCGAACCCTCGCCAGCTATGTTGCTCGCGAGAACAGCGCTGGATGGTTGCTCGAGAAGGTGCGCGGCCTCGCTGCCGCCCTTCCTGATGTCGAAGAGCGTGAAAGCCACGGTGCTCCCGGCTGGCGCGTGGGCGGCAAGTACTTCGCCTATTTCAACGATCAGCACCACGGCACCCCGCACATAGCACTGCTGGTGAAGACGAGCGGTCAGGACGAACTGGCCGCCCTGATCGAGCAGGACGAGGACACCTGGTTCCGGCCAGCCTACTATGGCGCAAGCGGCTGGGCAGGACTGATTCTCAACCGTCCCGATGTCGACTGGGAGCACGCAGCCGACTGGCTTCGCCGCAGCTGGGCCGCCGTGGCGCCCAAGCGGCTCGCCGCAATGCTGGAGTTCTAAAGAGCGCCATGCAGCTCACGGCCATCCGCCGCATTTACGCACACACGGGCCTGCAATCGTTTGTTGAGACAAGCGGCGGGCTTTTCGTGGTCGGTTTTCTGGTCAAGCAGGGGCTGAGCCCGGCACTTGCGCTGGCCAGTTTTGCTCTAGTGCTACTTTCGCGCTTCGCCCTGCGAGCGGCGGTACTGCCCATTGCCCATGCGCACGGACTGCGCACCGTGCTGTTGCTGGGCTGCGGAGTGCGCGCAGCTTCGTTCCTTATGCTGCCGTTCGTCGAGGGCATGGGACTGCTGCTGGTGGCGTATATCCTGGTCTCCGGGCTTGGCAGCGTGCTCTATTGGACCGGCTATCACGCCTACGTCTCCGCTGCAGGCGATAACGCTGCGTTGGGGCGACAGGTGTCGATCCAGCAGGCGACCACCGCCGCAGTGGGAATCGTTGCCCCAGTTGCGGGGGGCTTTCTGCTTTCGGGCGCCGGGCCAGTCATCGGCTTTGCCGTGATTGCGGCGATGCAGCTGCTCGCGGGCCTGCCGTTGACGGGCGCGCCCAATCCGGCGGTCCCGCGCGAAAGCCGTGCAGACCCTGCGATCGTCAGCGCGGGGCGTAGAATCTATTTTGCCGAAGGGCTCCAGTCGGGCTGCTCGGTCGTGGTCTGGAACCTCGCGCTGTTCGTCACCCTGGGGCAGAGCTTCGAGAGCTTTGGCGGCGCGCTTGCGCTTGCCGGGTTGGGCGCAGCGGCAGGCAGCCTGATCATCGGCCGGCTGATCGACGGCGGGCGCGGGACGTATTCTCTAGCGCTGGCTTATGGTCTTGGCGCTGCGGTTCTGGTGCTCAAGGCCCTTGCGTGGGCCTCACCCCTGCCCGCGCTGATCGCAACTGCGCTCGGTGCGCTGGCCGCGCCCATGCTGGCAACTGCCATGCTTTCGCCGCTTTATGCCATGGCCCAGCGCTCGCAATGCACGCTGCGCTTCAACATGGCCACCGAGGGCGGGTGGGACCTCGGTTGCTCTTCTGCCGCACTGGTTGCCGCAGCACTGCTTGCCACGGATTTCGGCTACACTATGCCGATCCTGCTTGGCCTGCTCGCCATAGCCGGGATCGGGTGGGGCCTCACGCAATGGTATCGCGGCGAACGCGCCCTCACTGCCTAGATCTCGCTGGCCTGCACATTGGGACGGTTCTCGCGCGTCCCACGATAGCGAACGGACCTGTCGCTGGGATCGCCTGCAATCACCACATGATCTTCGTGCACTTCCAGCAGTTCGCCGGCGAAAGGCATGTCCTCGAACATCGGACTGCCGACGATACGATAGCTACAGTGTCACCGACCTTGAACGTCGAAGCATCGAAGTTGAACTCGAACGGACAGTCGCCAGCACCCATGCCCTGCATTTCAGGTCTCCTCTTGTGAATGACCTAAACAGAAAGGCCGCCGGGGTGAACCGGCGGCCTCTTGTCATTTGATCTGGGCGATGGCTCAGAATTCGTAGCCAAGCGTCACGCCGTAGGTCCGCGGCGGCATCAGCGTGCCACCGATGGTGCGGCTGGTGGCAACCGCGTAGCTGCCCGCCCAGACCAGTTCGTTGGTCAGGTTGCGCACCCAGAGATTTACCGAAGTCCGGTCGTCCGAATGGCGGTACTTCACGTTCGCATCAACCATCACATAACCGTCAGCGGCCATGCGATCGTCGTTGAACTCGGTGTGGTACTGCTTTGAACGGTAGGACACGTTCGTGCCGAACAACACGCTGGCCCCGCTCGAAAGGTCAGCCGTGTAGGTCGGGTTGAAGTTCAGCGTCCACTTCGGGCTCATGCGGGTAGCGTTCCCGGACAGGTCTTCGTCAGGCAGCGAAGCGCCGCCAGGGCCGAACAGCGCCGCGTTCAGCGGGTTCTTCGAGAAGAACTTGGTGAACTTGGAGTTCAGGTAGGCTGCCGAAGCGTCAATGGCGAGACCATCGATCGGGCGCCAGCGCAGCTCGAACTCCGCACCATAGGCCCGCGACTCCGCTGCGTTTTCCAGAGCGCTGGCAAAGAACGGCGGGTTGGGGATCGGGAAGGTCCGCTGGAACTGGCCGTTCTTGAGCTTCTGGTAGAACACGGCAAGGTTCGTCTGCAGCGAGCCGGCGCTGTACTTGATGCCGCCTTCGAAGGCCTCGACCTTCTCGGGGTTCACGAACGGCGTGACCGCAGTGGCCGAACGGCGCGAACCGATTTCGGCGGTGCCGGACTTGAACCCGCGCGACCAGTTGAAATACGCCATCACATCGTCATTCGGACGGAACTCGACGCCGAGCGAGGGCGAGAAGTCGTCCCAGGTCTTCGATGTGTCCCACTGCAAGGGATCAAGCACGAAGCCGGTCGCGGCGGTGCCGATGCCGCTGTTGTTCTTGATCTTGCGCTTTTCCCACGAATAGCGCCCACCGGCCTTGATCGAGAACTGCTCGGTCAGGTCGTAGGTCACGTTGCCGAACACGGCCCAGGTCTCGACATCAAGCTTGCCGTCGAACTGGACGCGATAGGGGTCGGTGTTGGTCAGCACGTCAAAGCCGATGTGGTTTTCGACGCGGATGTGGTCCTTCAGGTAGAAGCCGGCGAAAACGGCATGCAGTTTGTCTGTATCGACGTTGAGCTGCAGTTCCTGGCTGAACTGGTTCTCGAATACCGGCTGCCAGTGGTTGGCGCTGGTACGCACGGCGTTGGTCTGCGCCAGCGGATAACCGGCGTAGGACGACATGTCGAAGTCATGGAAGAAGATCGCGCGGAAGTTGCGGTAGCTTGTCAGAGACTTGAGCGCGACCGTATCGGAGGCCGCATAGTCCATGATGCCGGTGAAGGCATACTGCTTGCGATCGTTGATCGGGTCATAGTTGGTGTTGAGATTGCGCACGTTCTTGGCGAACGATGCTGCGCTGCCGTCGGCGTTGGTGCGCTGGCCCAAGGCAGTCAGGCTCGGAACCGTCGTGCCGGGGAACGAAACTTCGCGGAACTTCACAGCGAGCGAACGATCGTTCTCGGTGTGAAGTTCACCCGTCAGCAGGATGGACAGCTTGTCGGTCGGCAGGAACTGCAGATGACCGCGCACCGACCACTGGTTGGCGTTGTCGATCTCGTTGCCCGTGAATTCGTTGATGCCAAAGCCATCGCGCTTGATGCGCTGGACCGCGAGGCGAGCGCGTACGCCTTCGGTGATCGGACCGCCGATCGCGGCATCGGTCTGCACCAGGAACGCATCGCCACCGAGGGTCTGGCGGACGTAGCCATCGAGCTTGTCGGTCGGCTTGGCGGTGATCAGGTTGACCGCGCCGCCGGTGGCGTTGCGGCCGTAGAGCGTGCCCTGTGGTCCACGCAGCACTTCGACGCGCTCGAGATCGAACATCGAGCCAAGCTGGGCCTGCGCGAGGCTGACGACGACGCCATCGACATGGAGCGCAACTGACGGGTCAACGCCCGGGAGCGAGCTCGACAAGCCGATGCCGCGGATGAACAGCTTTGCGAAGTTGAAGTCGTTGCCGAAGCTGATCGATGGAACCAGCGCCTGCAGGCCTTCAAGATTGACAGTGTTGTTGGCGGCAAGCTGCTCGGTGCCGACAGCAGCAACCGAAAGCGAGACGTCGGACAGCGACTGCGCACGCTTCTGCGCGGTCACGATGATTTCGCCGCCGTCCTCTGAGGACGCTGCGTCCTGAGCGGCGTCCTGCGCCAGAACAGGCTGCGAAAGAGCGAAAGCTGCAGCGGCAAACAGACTGGTGCGCGCCAGCAGGCGCGCGGAAGCGCGGGTTGTGAACATCAGGTATCCTCCCTGAAGAGGCTGGAAGGCCTCAGCGTTCTCGTGTTGGAACAACCGGCTACCTACGCCTTGTATGCTCCGCTTACAATTATGGTTATGTGGGATAACATGTGATTTGCAACGAAGCGTTGCATCTGCGCAACATTGACCGAAGGTCCGTCTCGCGCCCACGAAAAAGGCCGGAGCATCTCTGCCCCGGCCCTTCAATCAGCGGCGGCTTTCGCCGATCAGCCGACGATTTCTTCGGGCTTGAAGAAGTAGGCGATTTCGATCGCCGCGTTCTCGTCCGAGTCCGAGCCGTGGACCGTGTTGGCTTCGATCGATTCAGCCAATTCCTTGCGGATCGTGCCGGGCTCGGCGTTGGCAGGGTTGGTCGCACCCATGATGTCGCGGTTACGCTGCATGGCGTTCTCGCCTTCGAGAACCTGCACGACGACCGGACCCGAGATCATGAACTCGACGAGGTCGTTGAAGAAGGGGCGTTCCTTGTGAACGGCGTAGAAGCCTTCTGCCTGCTCGCGCGTCATGTGGATACGCTTCGAAGCGACGACGCGAAGGCCTGCTTCTTCCAGCATCTTGGTGACCGCGCCGGTCAGGTTGCGACGCGTGGCGTCGGGCTTGATGATCGAGAAAGTGCGGGTAACCGCCATGGGAGCGTTCCTTGCGATAGGGGGAATCTGATTGCGCGCGCCCCTAGCGATGTTTGTGCTGCGGTGCAAGGATGGCGCTCAGGGCCCTTCCTTCCACTTGCCGCCCTCTTGCCGCCAATAGCGGCGCTCGACGCCTTCGCGGCTGCCGAGCATGCGCCAGCATCCCCGTGCATCGTCAATCCGCGCGGGCGGGAACAGCAGGAACACCCGTTCAAACTCACCCTCGCGCCAGATACCGTCGGCGAGCGCCATGTACCTTGCGCGATTGGCGGGCTCTGGCGCATCGGACAGCAGGACCGGCTGGCGCTCGTCCTGATCGGTCCCGGCACGGCCGTTGGCGAGAAATGTCTCGGGCAAGCGTGTCCAAAGTGCCTCACTGACACTGCGAAGCTGCGCCTCGTCTTCCGACACGACCAACAGCCGTTCTCTTGCGCCAAGCGTATTGCGCGCAATCAGCGGCAGGACCTGTTCGGCCGGATCACTGGTAAGCTGGTAGAAATCGACGCGCATCAGCCTGCAACCTTGCCCTTGCCGCTACGGCAGCGGTCGGAACAGAACTTCACGTTATCCCAATCCCGCTCCCACTTCTTGCGCCAAGTGAACGGCAGCCCGCAAGCGGCGCAAATCTTGGTAGGAAGGTCAGATTTGCGCCGCATCTTGGGCATGGGAAAGCCTCAAGCCTCCAGCACGTCGCGGACGTAGCGGTCGAGCACGCGCACACCGAAGCCGGTGGCGCCCTTGTCCCAGGTCTGGCCGGGCTTGTCAGCCCAGACCATGCCGGCAATGTCGAGGTGCGCCCAGGCCACGCCCTTGTCGATGTAGCGCTGGAGGAATTGCGCCGCGGTGATCGATCCGCCGTAACGCGGGCCAACATTCTTCATGTCGGCGATCGGACTGTCGATCAGCTTGTCGTATGAAGGGCCGAGCGGGAAGCGCCACAGCTTGTCGCCCGAAGCCTTGCCGGCTGCATCGAGCTTGGCGGCAAGGTCATCGTCATTGGCAAACATGCCGCCGTATTCATGGCCGAGCGAAATGATCATGGCGCCTGTCAGGGTAGCGAGATCGACGATCGTCTTGGGGGAATACTCCTTCTGCACCCAAGTCAGCGCATCACAAAGCACAAGGCGGCCCTCGGCATCGGTGTTGATCACCTCGACCGTCTGGCCGGACATCGAGGTCACCACGTCACCAGGGCGCTGAGCGTTACCGTCGGGCATGTTTTCGACAAGGCCGCACACGCCGATGACGTCTGCCTTGGCCTTGCGCTTGGCCAGCGCGAGCATTGTCCCGGCAACAGCGCCAGCGCCGCCCATGTCCCACTTCATGTCTTCCATGCCGGCGGCAGGCTTGATCGAGATGCCGCCGGTATCGAAGGTGACACCCTTGCCGACAAAGGCGGTCGGGCCAGAAGAACTTGAGGCTCCGGCCTCTGCCCCCTTCCAGCGCATGGCGAGCAGCTTCGGCTCACGAACCGAACCTTGGGCCACGCCAAGCAGTGCGCCCATGCCCAGCTCGGTCATCTCCTTGAGGCCCAGCACGAGGATCTCGACGCCGGTGCCCTCGAGCCGCGCCTTGACGCGCTCGACGAAGCTTTCGGGGTAAATGATGTTGGCGGGTTCAGCGACGAGTTCACGCGTGAACTCGATGCCTTCGGCAAGCGCCGATTCTATTTCCCAAGCTGCCGCAGCGCCTTCCGGGGCATTGACCGCCACGATTTCAGTCAGCGACGGCTTCTGCTCATCGCTCAGCTTGGTGCGATAGACATCATGGCGCCAGCCGCGCAGGCGTGCACCGAAGAGAACGGACGCTGCCTCGGCACCGGACAGGCCCGAGCCGCTGAAGTCGATCGCCAAAGAAGTCTCGCCCGATGTCAGGTACTTTGCGGTCAGTGCCGCGCCGGCCTTCTCAAGACTGGCGCTGCGCTCGGTGGCGTCTGCCTTGCCCAAACCGGCCAACGCGAGCCGCTTCACGCCTGCATCGTGCGCAACGAAAGCTTCGAATACCTGGCCCACCTTTCCGGCAAACCGGGCGGCCGCAGCACCTTCGCGCACCACTGCGTCAAGATCGGACGGCAGCGCATCCTGCGCCACGAGACGGGCGACCAGACGGGGAAGCGGGGCATCGCTGGTGCGGAAAACGACCTTCATGGGGAACTCCTGAACGGAATGGACGTCACACTTCGACGCAAGCTGGGCGGGAAGCGGAAATTGTGGAATTGCAGTTAGGGTGCACTGGTGCGATAGGCAAGCGCATGCAACCCGCCCGGCGGCCGCAGCCGCAAGCCCTTGATCGTCGCTTGCGCCTTGCGCGTATTGCCGCTGCCTCTGCCGCGGCATTGTTCCCGCTCGCCGCATCGCAGGCCCTTGCGCAGGAAGCGCCGATGGCCTCGCCCGCCGGCGACGAATCGAGCGTAGACGATCAGGTCCGCTTTGAAGCCGACAAGGTCCGCTACGACAGCAACGCCGAAAAGGTCTTTGCCGAGGGCAATGTCGTTCTGCGCCACGATGTTCAGACAGTGCGTGCAGACAATGTCACCTGGGACCGCAACACAGGGCAGATCCTTGCGACAGGCAACATCCGATTCGTGGATGAAGACGGCAACATCGTCTACACCGATCAGGTCGAGCTGACGGACGAATTCAAGGCTGGCGCTATCGAGGACCTGCTGGTGGTGTTGCGTACCGGGGGCCGCCTTGCCGCCGAACGCGGCACGCGCGACGAATCCGGCAACATGACGCTCGAGAACGCGGCCTATTCGGGCTGTGCAGTCGAAGATGACAAGGGCTGTCCTAAAAGGCCGAGTTGGGAAGTGACGGCAGCCCGCGTCTATTTCGACGCCAATCAGAAGCGCGTGAAGTACAAGGGCGCCACGCTCCACATGTTCGGCGTGCCGATCCTGCCACTGCCCGGCCTGGGACACACCTCGGACTTCCGTGCCGAAACAGGCCTGTTGATTCCCGACTTCCGCCTTGGTGCAGCCAACGGCGCGGAAATCAGCGAGACCTGGTACTGGCGCATCGCCGACAACCGCGACCTTGCGTTGACCGGCACTTTCTATACCGGCTCGCTACCGATGCTGACGGCCAAGTACCGGCATCTCACCAACCTCGGTGCGTTCCAGGTTACCGGCTATGCGACGCGAAGCGCGCGCATTCCGCTTGGCAGCACCTCGACGGGCGCAGCCAACGCCAGCCAGCAATCATGGCGCGGGTATCTCGACGCCAACGGGAAGCTCCAGTTCTCGCCGCACTGGAGCCTGACCGGCAACGCACGTTTTGCCTCCGACCGCACCTTCCTGCGCCGCTACGACATCAGCCGTGACGACCGCCTGCGGTCTTCGCTGAACCTCGAGCGCATCGACGACGACAGCTATCTCTCGATTGCCGGCTGGGTGACGCAGACGGTCCGCGTCAACGATCCACAGGGCATGGTGCCGCTCGCCCTGCCAGCGATCGACTATCGCAAGAGGATGGCGTTCGACGGTGTTCCAGGACGGTTCGAACTGGAGGCCAACAGCCTGGCCATCGTCCGCACTGCGGGGCAGGACAGCCAGCGCGCCTTCGCGCGGGCGCAATGGGATCTGCGCACGATAACTGGGATGGGTCAGGAAGTAACCCTGACCGGCCTTTTGCGCGGCGATGCCTATCACAGTTCGGACAACGACCTTACTACAACGGCCATCTATCGGGGCCTGCCCGGTTGGCAGACTCGTGGAATTGCCACCGCAGCCATCGATGTGAAGTGGCCTTTTGTGGGCGATGCGTTCGGCGGCACGCAAGTGCTGACGCCTCGCCTGCAAGTCGTCGCGACTCCGGGCGTTCGCAATTTCGAAATCCCGAACGAGGATTCGCGCTCGGTCGATCTGGAGGACACCAACCTCTTCGCGCTGAACCGCTTTCCGGGTCACGACCGTATCGAAGATGGGGTACGTTTCACATATGGCTTTGACTGGACGTTCCAGCGTCCGGGCCTCCGGGTCATGACAACCATCGGGCAGAGCTATCGTCTATCAAGCCAGGCGACGATCCTGCCTGACGGCACCGGGTTGACCAATCGCGCCTCGGACTACGTCGGTCGCACGACCGTCCGTTTCGGCGACGTCATCAAGTTCACGCATCGCTTCCGGCTCGACAAAGACAGCTTTGCGCTGCGCCGCAACGAGTTCGACGCGACGATTGGCAACCATCGGCGCTACATCGAAGCAGGCTACCTCAAGCTCAACCGCAATATTGCGACCGCGTTCGAGGATCTTCAGGACCGTGAGGAGCTGCGCATTGCCGCGCGCACGCCAATCACCAATGCGTTTTCGGTGTTTGGTTCGGCAATCGTAAACCTGACGGACCGGAATGAAGACCCGACGCGCACGTCGGATGGATTCCAGATGTTGCGGCACCGCCTAGGCGTGGCCTACACCGACGATTGCCTCGACCTGTCGTTCACTTGGCGGCGTGACTATGTGAACATCGGTGACGCGGTGCGCGGCAACTCGTTCCAGATATCCCTCTCGCTCAAGAACCTCGGGGTGAAATAGCCTCTTCTATTGCCCTTTTGCGTCTGATGCGCCACTCAGCTTGGGTTAAGCCGTACGCGGCCAGAGAGAGATCATAGCAGAAGGCCGCCTTACGAGCGCCAGTTCGACAGGACAAATTCCAAGACCATGACGTCCAAGCTGAAGATCACCCGCAAAGCGGTTTCGCGCACGCTGGGTTCCACCGCCATGGCGCTCGGCGCGCTTTCGATCGCCGCCTCGCCGGTTCTGGCGCAGGGAGCAAATGCGCCTCTCAACATTCCAGCCAATCCAACCATGTTCGGAACGAACGATCCGAACGTTCGTCGCGCGACCGCCATCATCAATGGCGAGATCGTGACGGGCACCGACGTGGAACAGCGTCTAGCCCTGATCGTGTCGGCCAACGGTGGAAAGATCAGCGCAGAAGAAACCGAACGCCTGCGCATGCAGGTGTTGCGCAATCTGATCGACGAGACGCTGCAGATCCAGGAAGCCAAGGCAGCTGACGTCCCGGCCGACGACGCTCAGGTGGAATCGACCTATGAGCGCGTGGCCACGCAGAACTTCGGCCAGTCGCCCGAGGCGATGGAAAAGTATCTCGCACGCATCGGCTCTTCAGCAGCTTCGCTCAAGCGTCAGATCCGCGGTGAAATTGCGTGGCAGAACCTGCTGCGACGCAACGTACAGCCTTTCGTCAACATCTCGGAAGGCGAAGTGCAGGAAGCCATTCAGCGACTGCAGGCCTCGAAGGGCACCGATGAATACCGCATCGGCGAAATCTTCCTCGCCGCAACCGATGAGAACAAGGCTCAGGTCTTTGCGAACGCAGAGAAAATCGTCGAGCAGCTGAAGCAGGGAGGCAGTTTCGTCGCCTACGCCCGGCAGTACTCGGAAGCGTCGACGGCTTCAGTAGGCGGTGATCTGGGCTGGATCCGTCTTGGGCAGCTACCGACCGAGCTGGCGTCAGCTGCGGGATCGATGGCTCCCGGGCAGCTTGCAGGCCCGGTAGAAATCCGTGGTGGATTCTCCATCCTGTACCTCATCGACAAGCGCCAGGTACTTACCGCCGATCCGCGTGATGCCTTGCTCAGCCTCAAGCAGATCTCCATCGAGTTTGCCAAAGGCACCACCAATGAGCAGGCGACCAAGCGCGCAGCCGAGTTTGCTGCGACCGTGAAAGCGATCAAGGGCTGTGGCGATGCCGAAGCGCAAGCCACGAAGATCGGCGCCACTGTTGTCGCCAACGATCAGATCAAGGCCCGTGATCTGCCGGCCCAGCTACAGGACACGTTGCTGAACCTTCAGGTCGGGCAAACAACCCCTCCATTCGGCTCGATCGACGAGGGTGTTCGCGTACTGATGCTCTGCGGTCGCGATGATCCGCAGGTCGCCAGCGGCCCCAACTTTGAGGAGATGATGGCGCAGATGGAGGACGATCGCGTGAACAAACGCGCCCAGACCTACCTTCGCGACTTGCGACGCGACGCTGTCATCGAATACAATTGATCATCAACCGGCGGCTCTGATCAGTTCGGCAGCTGTCGGGCCACTTTCTAGCAGCTCCAACAGCCCTCGCTCGTGCCGCGACAACCATCGCGTCGCGCGAGGTAGCCGGAGCTGCTGCCGCCAGTGATCTTGCTCATCGAGCAAGCCAAGCACCGCAGGATGGATATAACTCTTCCGGGCGATTGCTGGCGTGTTGCCGAGGTGGTCCGAGACTTCCGCCAACAGCGTCTTGAGCGAAACCTGATCAGGGGCTTGCGCCAATGTTGCAAAACCAAGCACGCTTGCTCGCCAGGTTCTGAAGTGCTTGGCAGTGAAGTCTTCGCCCATCACCTCGCGCAGCCAGTCGTTGACGTCCGCCGAGCCCACCGGGCAGGGGCAGCCATCTTCGTCTAGGTACTGAAAGAGGTGCTGCCCCGGCAGATCCTGCATCTTTTTCACGAAGCGGACGAGTCCCCGATCAGTTACCTGCATTTCCCGATCCTTGCCCGATTTGGCCCGGAAGCGCAGACGGAGCACCTGTCCCTTCACTTCGGCGTGCCGCATTCTCAGCGTCGTCGCGCCGAAACTGCTGTTGGCTCGCACATAGGCTTCGTTGCCGATGCGTATCCCGCCGGTGTCCAGTAACCGCACGACGCTGGCAATGCAGCGGTCGCGCGAGAGCTTGCTACGCTCCAGTTCATCCGACACGCGCGCTCTGACCAGTGGTAGGAGATGCCCGAATGCGGCACAGCGATCGAACTTCTCGCTTTCCCGTTCGGCTCGGAAGTCGGGATGATAACGATATTGCTTGCGTCCCTTCGCATCGGTCCCTGTCGCCAGAATATGACCGTTAGGAGCGGGACAGTACCAAGTGTCCACATAAGCCGGAGGCAAGGCAATCGCATTCAGACGGGCAATCTCGGCACGGTCGGCGATGCGTCGGCCTTTTGCATCGAAATAGGCCCAGCCTCTGCCGCATCGCCTGCGTGTCACGCCGGGAAGGTTGTCATCGACATGCACGAGTTTTGCGGCTTTGCTCTCCATGAGTTGGCGAACGGCTGCAGAGCACTTGCAGTTCCCGTGACCAGCCGCGATATAGTATGTAACACTAACAAATTTAGAAGGAGCCCCTTGATGTCAGAAGAGTACGTTCCACCCAAGGTCTGGACTTGGGACAAGGCCAATGGCGGCGCCTTCGCCAGCGTCAACCGCCCCATCGCCGGCCCCACAAGCGAGCGCGAGCTGCCCGTCGGCAAGCATCCGTTCCAGGTCTATTCGCTGGGCACGCCTAACGGTCAGAAGGCGACGATCTTGCTGGAAGAGCTGCTCCAGATGGGCTTCTCCGAAGCGGAATACGACGCTTGGCTGATCAAGATCTTCGATGGTGATCAGTTTACGACGGGCTTCGTCGACATCAACCCGAACTCCAAGATCCCTGCGATGGTCGACCGGTCCGGACCGGAACCGTTCCGGGTTTTCGAATCAGGCGCAATTCTCATGCATCTGGCTGAGAAATTTGGCGTCCTCTTGCCGACATCCGGTCAGGCGCGTGCCGAATGCTTGTCCTGGCTGTTCTGGCAGGTCGGTTCGGCACCCTTCATCGGGGGAGGCTTCGGCCATTTCTACAACTACGCGCCGATCAAGATAGAGTACGCCATCGACCGCTATGCGATGGAAACCAAACGCCTGTTCGACGTCGCCAATCGCCAGCTTGCCAAAACCCGCTATCTCGCAGGTGACGATTACACCATCGCCGACCTTGCGACTTACACCTGGTTTGGCAACATCTACCGGGGCGAGGCCTATGGCGAAGCTGCAACTTTCCTTTCGATGCACGAATATGAGCACGTCGGACGCTGGGTCGCGGAAATCGACGCGCGCCCTGGCGTACTGCGGGGCCGGCTTGTAAACTCGCAGAAAGGCCTTGCGGAACGCCACGACGCGAGCGACTTCGACGCCCTCCCCCCTGAAAAGTTGCAGAGCATCGTCAAGGGCTTCTGATGAAATCGAAATGGGTGGACGGACCTCCGCCACCCCTTTCAAGCCCTCTTGGCATATGCCCTGACCACGCTATAAGCGCGCCTCCTGATGGGGCGTCGCCAAGTGGTAAGGCACCGGTTTTTGGTACCGGCATTCGCAGGTTCGAATCCTGCCGCCCCAGCCAGCAGTGCCCAAATATTTGAAATTGGTGTGCGGCAAGCGCTGGAAACATGGGGTTTCCATGAAGTGTTGCCATTCAGGGGAGAACTTTCCCGTGCACCCTGGTCCCAGCTCTTTCCCCGCGCTGCGCCGTCCACATTTTTGACGGCAGATCCGCATTGCCGATAGCGATCCACTTCGGAAGCGCTGCATTCTTTCTGCAGCGCAGCTTTGATGGGGCTGGAGGAAGACCTGAGGTATGGCAGCAACGACAGTATTTTGGCCCTTGGGCACGTAAGCCAACGCGTTCTTCATGATGTGGGCGCGGCACCGCTGTCAGGTTGTGCCGTGCACGCGGGCGATCGAGGCCTTGCGCCCCTCGTGGGCAGCCAAAGGCTTCCATTACATGGATTTGCGCAACAATCTCTTGCTCAATGAAATCCCAAGTCCGTTTCGACCGCTACTTGAGGACGACCGCAACGGCTTGCTGGTGAACAACCGCGCGGAATGAAGCCAGAGTTGCAGGGTCCGCTGGGTCGTAGCGTCTCCCGGTGCCCAACTGATTGGCATTGCAAACATAGAACAGCGCCCCAGCCGCAACGCTGTTTAGGATGTGCACCGCCGGGACTTCACGAAAACTGCCTTCCGCCACGCCTGATGCGAGGATCCCTTCCAAGTCTCGCAGGGCGGTGTCGGAGAACTGCACCGGATCCTCGCCTCGTGGCGTGGGATCGGCCACCACGCGTTGGATGATACGCGCTGCCGTCGGGCGGTGGACAAGGAAGTCGAGCCAGGCGTCGAACAGCCCAAGCAAGCGATCCAGCGGCGTGTTCGCACCCTGCATCCGCTCGGTCACGAATTGGTGCATGGCAGTGAAGATGTCCGCCTCGACCTCATCATAGAGCTGCTGCTTGCCAGGGAAGTAGTAGACGATTGATGGCCGACGAATGCCGACGACTTGCGCGACATCTTCTAGGCGGGCGGCCGCATATCCAACCTCCGCAAACACCTGCTCGGCAGCGCTCAGTATCGCACTGCGCGTTGCGTCTCCGCGTGCCTGCCGGGCAACGGGTCTGGAGGCGTTGGACAATCGTATCCCCTCAATTGAATGGCCGGCCAAACCGCCCGACCTGAGAGCTGTCATAGTCGCTCTCATAGCCAAGCCCAAGCCACGCAGTGCTCCATCGCATAAAGCACCTTGCTATTCTACCGTCTGGTAGGTAGAAAATCTACCGTGATGTAGATAACCGCGGGCATGGCCGTGGAAGTGCGGGAGAGAATCATGAAGGGATTGGAAAACTTGGCGAGTGCCGTCGCATTGTCGATGACGCTCGGGTCGTCGCCGTCACTCGCGCAAGACGCGGCCGGACAAGCGAGTGAATCCGCCACAGATGGCGGCATCGCCGAAATAGTGGTGACTGCGCAGAAGCGCGCCGAGTCCTTGCAAAAGACGCCTTTGTCGATCGTTGCGCTCACGTCGGCCGATCTTGAGCGAAAGGGTATCCTGGATCTGACCGATCTACGTTCGCAGGTGCCAGCGCTTCAAGTCACGCCCCATCCCAACAGCGCCACGACGGCCCGCGTGTTCGTGAGAGGTGTGGGTAACAACGATGACCAGATCACGGTTGACCCCAGCGTCGCGGTTTATCTCGACGGAATCTATGTTGCGCGCGGACAGGGGCTCGCGGCGGAAATCGCCGAGGTCGAGCGTATAGAAGTGCTGCGCGGGCCGCAGGGCTCACTTTACGGGCGCAATGCTACAGGTGGGGCAATCAACTACATCACCCGCAAGCCGGCACTCGGCGAGTTCCATGCGCGCCAGACGCTTGCGCTCGGGAACTATGACCAGTTCCGTTCGCGCACGAGTGTTAATGTGCCACTGGGCGACAGCATCGCAGTTGAGCTTGCCTACCTGTACAGCGAGAAGGACGGGTTCGTGCGGAACCTCGGCACGGGAGTCTCCCGCTTCGGCGATCAGATGCGCCAGGCCTATCGCGCAACGGCGCTGTGGCAACCGAGCCCAGACATCGAGCTGCGCTATGCCTACGACCGGTCGGACATCGCCGATACGCCGGCCTACATGGTCCTGGCACCCTTTCATCCCGCGCTTGCGACCAGACCAACCTATGGGTCATCCGCAGTCCGGGGATTGCTGGCAAACGACGTGTCCGCACAGGGCCATGGCCTCACGGCAAGCTGGGCGGTGTCGGAAGCGCTGACGTTGAAGTCCATCACTGGTTATCGCAAGCTCGCCAACTCCACCAACCAGAATTACCTGACCGGAGCACTCGGCCCTTTCCCGGTCTTCGTCACCGCATTCGACCAAAAACAGCGGCAGTGGAGCGAGGAACTGCAGGCGGTGGGATCAGCGCTAGACAACCAGCTCGAATACACGCTTGGCGCATACTTCTTCGACGAGAAGGCATTTAGCTTTGACAGCACTGTGCCGACCGGTCGTCCGACTTCCCTGCGCACCGCGACAGTTCACAACCGCGCCTGGGCGCTCTACGGCCAGGCGACCTGGCGTCCAGCCGCTATCGAGGGGCTCTATCTTACGGGAGGGCTGCGTTGGTCGCAGGACGAACGCGAAGCAACCTTGGACCAGCGCAGCGTAGCACTGAACGGCACTATCGTTACTCGTCCTCAAGGCCGGGGTAGCAACACTTTCAGCGACTACAGTCCAAGCGTCATCCTCGGCTACCAGGCCAACACGGATCTCAATCTTTATGCCAAGTGGTCTCGCGGATACAAATCCGGCGGGTACAACTTGCGCGCGAGCACGATTAGCCGTTTTGCGGTGGGATATGGACCGGAAAGGTTGGACAGCTTCGAGTTCGGCGTGAAGTCGAGTTGGCTCGACAATCGCCTGCGCGCCAACATCGCGCTGTTCCGTGCAAACTACCGCGATATCCAGGTCAACATCCAATCGGACCCGGCCAATCCGGCTGTGACCGACATCTTCAATGCCGGGCGGGCGCGCATCCAGGGATTGGAGCTGGACCTTACGGCGAAACCCGCGAGCGCATTCACCTTAAGTGCCAACTATGCATATCTCGATGCAGGTTATCGCGAGGTCAGGGATCAGATCACCGGCGCCAATATCGCAGGCCGCTTCAATTTCGTGGAGGCCCCGCGCCACACCCTCACAGTGGGCGCGGAGTGGGTGCTTTCATCAACACCCCTTGGCGTACCAAGCGCCAGCGTCGACTACTACATGCAGAGCGACAAGTTTTCCTCGACCACCGACTCTCGCTACATCATCGGGGATTACGGCCTGCTTAGCGCGAGGGTTGCCCTCAGTGACATTCCGATCGGGGTGGGCAAGTGGCAGCTGGCTGCCTTCGGGCGCAATCTCACTGACACCAAGTACTATGTCGCCCATTTTTCCGCTGGACTTCCCGCAGCCTTCTTTGGCGATCCACGCAGCTACGGCCTCGAACTTCGCTTTGAGTACTGACGGATGACCCTGATGAAGAACCTTGAGCCAGCTGTCGCTTACCTTTCCACACCGGTGATCGTTACCGGCGGCGCATCTGGGATCGGTCTTGCGACTGCCGAGGCGCTGGCTGCTGTCGGACGGCCCGTGGCGCTGTGGGACATCAATGGCGACGCCGCAATCCGCGCAGCCGAACGAATTGCTTTGGTATTCGGAGTGAGGACTCTGGGTTTTGCCGTCGACCTGCGTGAGCTCGCAGCGTTCGGTCCTGCTCTCACGGCCACACGCGAGGCACTCGGACCAATCGGAGCTCTGGTCCATTCCGCAGGAACCGTCGACACGGATTCGATCGATGGACTTACCCCGCAAAGCTGGGATAGCGGTATCGCGATTCACCTTCGAGCCCTAGCGTTTCTGGTGAAGGAGCTGCGCGAGGACATGGCTGGACAGGCCGGTTCGGCAGTGGTCGCCGTCAGCTCGATCAATGCAACCTTGGGAAACGCGGTCAACCCGGTCTACACAGCCGCAAAGGGAGGAATGCTTTCGCTGGTACGGTCGCTGGCTGATCGTCTCGCGCGCGACGGTATCCGCATCAACGCGGTTTCGCCGGGCCAGATCGTGACACCAATGACGAAGCCGGTCATCGACGCGCTGCCTCAAGGGTTTTTCGAAAAGCGCGTCCTGCTTGAGAGGCTTGGCCAGCCCGCAGAGGTTGCAAGAGCCATACGCTTTCTGCTTTCGTCCGAGGCTAGTTACATCACGGCGACAGAACTCGTCGTGGATGGTGGCAATATCTCGTCCCAACGCGGATGAGGGAGAGGGAGATGACAATGCGACTGGCAAATGCATTCGCCCTCGGGCTCTTCATTTCTGGTTGTTCGCCCGCGCCAATGCCGCCGGCATTGCAGGCCCATGCCAAGCAGGCGGCCCCCTCGCTGCGACTGGCCGGCGCGCCCAACTTTCGCGACATAGGAGGCTACGAAACGGAGAACGGCGGTAAAGTCAGGACAGGCATTGCCTATCGTTCGGATCAGATCAATCTCCTTGGTGATGCCGATCTTGCAGCACTTGACGCCTTGCATCCCGCTGCGGTGGTTGACCTCAGGACTGCGACCGAGAGGCAAAGGGAACCGGATCGAGTGCCGCCGGGCGTCGACTACGTTGTCCTCGATGTCGCGGCCGACAGCACGGAATCACTGGGCGGAGACATGCGCCTTGCCATGACGCAAATCGCGCAAGGACAAGGAGAGGCGCTCCTTGTGGCAGCAAACCGTGAGTTCGTTACCCTCCCCAGCGCGCGGCAGTCCTACGCCGGCCTGATACGGCTCATCCTATCATCGAAAAGGCCTGTGATCTTTCACTGCACCGCCGGGAAGGACCGCACAGGGTGGGCGACTGCCATCATCCTGACATTGCTAGGCGCAACACGCGAAACTGTTTTGCAGGATTACCTTCTCAGCAACGAACGGCTTGCAGCGAAGAATGCATCAACCCTGTCAGCCGTCGCAGCTTCACAAAGCAATATACCGCCCGCATACCTCGAGCCTGTACTGACAGTGAAAGCCAAATACATCGAGGCAGCATTCTTCGAAGTCGACAGAACCTATGGATCATTTGACAAATATGCGCGTGATGGCCTTGGATTATCGGAAGAAGAAATCCAAGGACTAAGAGAGAAATTTCTTTCGTCCTGAACACAAAAGGGAGCTCAATCGGCCCAGTGAAAACCTGTTCGGTCAGTCCGTGAACCAATGGCGCAATATTGGAAGAAATATCGTAGTCAACATTCGCTCAGTTCGAATTCCTTTCATCCCGCGCACGACCCGCAGATAGCCTGTATATGAGTTGCGACCTTGTAATGCCTAGTTGCCTTGCCGCCCGCGTCCTGTTGCCTGAAGCGTTGGCCAAGGCCCTTTCGATCATCTGCTTCTCGACAGTCGCAAGATCAAGCCCGGCATCGACGAGCGCAGCAGCCGCTCCTGGGTCAGAGCCAGGGGGCTGCAGACTTCCGCCCTGAGGCCTCCACACAGGTGGACCAAGGATTTCTCCGCCGCTGAACAGATGATGCTGGCGCAGGGGCTCGCCGTCGCGTGCCATGATCACCCCTCGCTCGATCACGTTCTCCAACTCGCGAATGTTGCCGGGCCAATCATAGCCGAGCATGGCTGCAATCGCCGACTCCTCGAAGCCAGTTACCCGTCGTCCATGCCGCTCAGCATAGAGCGCGAGGAAGTGTTCCATCAGCAGGGGCAGGTCCGCGCGCCGCTCCCGCAGTGGCGGAATCCTAATCGGAAACACGTTAAGGCGATAGAACAGATCCGCGCGAAAGGTCCCTGCCTCCACCGCGGCTCTCAGATCAGAGTTGGTCGCGGCGACCAGACGCACGTCGGACTCTTGCAGCTTCGTGCCCCCAACGCGTTCGAATTCGCCTTCTTGAATGGCTCGCAACAGCTTGCCTTGGGCTGCGAGCGAAAGAGTCCCGATCTCGTCGAGAAAGAGGGTGCCGCCACTAGCCCGTTCGAAGCGTCCCGGCCTAGATACGTTTGCACCTGTAAATGCACCCCTCTCAACCCCGAACAGTTCGGCCTCGAGAAGATTTTCGGGAATAGCTGCGCAGTTTACGGCAATGAACGGGCCTGCCGCACGCCGTCCCATCGCGTGAAGATTACGTGCAAAGATTTCCTTGCCCACCCCGCTTTCGCCAGAAAACAGCACGACGGCATCGGTATCGGCCACATGGCCCAGCAGGTCGAAGGCAACGTTGAATCCCGCGGAGGCGCCAACAATCTGCCTCCCGAGGATTGGTTTCCCGCGCGGCAAGTGTGCTGGCGAGACCTCGCCCAATTGCGACCCCCGCATGTAGCGCACATCGCCGTCCCCGTCCTGCCACTCATCAGCAGGACGGCCGACAATGCGGCAGCACTCGTGCCCCATGGCCACGCATTCAACCTCGCGGAACAGGATGGGGCGACCGAGAAAAACGCTGGCATATCCGCTGGCATAGCCGATCTGAGACCATCCAGCGGGATAGGCTCCGCGCCCGAACAGTTCGAGGTGCGCCTCACACTCGGTCGAGCCGCGCCAGATGTATTCCGCTGCGAAAGTGCCCGTCGCCGTGTCCACCTTCACGCTGACCGGATCGGTGCGGACCATGCCTTCAAGCATGTGCAGTTCCGGCCCGACGGCGAACATCTGCTCAATCGTGGCATCAGGCCTCACCTTGGCTGCGATCTCGGCATCCATTGCGCCGCTGTTGTACCCCTGCCGCGTGAACACACCGCGCGCCTTGTCGAGACCTACAGCCTCGATGACTTCGTGCCGCAGGAGACCGAACGCGCGGGCATGGATCATCATCATTCGCCGCCCGGCGAGCCAGATATGACCTTGCGCATGATCGAAGTGTAGCTGGTTGAAAAGGTCGTCGGACATGCAGCAACCGTATTATTTCAAACAATGATTCACAAGCGCTGTTCGAAATCAGACATTTTGCCCATCAAGTTTTCGCCCTGTCTCGGCGACAGTAGCCGTCCCGAAGAACCGATATACTCGTGAATTCAGCATGATGCGCCCGCGTCGAAATGACGAGCGCAGACTTGGCACGGCCATTGCGATGGATAGGCAACAGAAGCGCTCAACGGCGATGCCAGCCCCGTGGCAACAGAGAGGAGAACTGCATGTCCGATGCCTTGCCTGCGATAAGCCGCAGAACCTTTATTTCCGTCAGCACACTGGCAGGGGTCGCAACAGCAGCACCGTTAGCGGCCTCCACCATAGCTTGGTCCGGCCCCCTAGCTATCGCGTCCCAGCGTTCTGCCATACCCGCCGGCTGGCAGGGGAGTGCGACGGTACTAGCTGGTGACTACTTTCAACGTCTTGGCCAGATCCGCATCGCGTTGGCCACCAGCGTAGGGCGCAAGTTGGCTCTCTTCCTGGATGGTGCGGATGAAGCTCTGTTCAACATCGCCTTAATTGACCGCCGCGCAACGCTGCGTCCGGTCGTCCTTCCCGCAGGAGGAGTCGCATGAACCTGAGCATCCTGTCCAAATGTGCCACGTTCGGCGCGGCACTCGTGGTCGCCCTTGCCCTTCCGGCAGATGCCGCTCCTCCAGCGCCCGCCCGCAACGGACAGTCTGGTCAATGGGCATCGCCACTGGTCCTGTGGGAGCAAACCTGCGCCCGCTGCCACACAACGGGGGTTGGCCCCGAACTGCGCGGCCGCGCGCTACCCCAGGAATACGTCGTCAGCGTAGTGCGCAATGGCATGCTGGCGATGCCGGCATTCCCGCATTCGGCAATAGATGATGCCTCACTCAGCGACATCGCGCGCTTTGTCTCCACCTCGAGGCTGCCAAAGCCTGCGGCAAAGCACTGAGAGCAAAGGAGAGATAGATGCCAAGCAAGAAGCCTGCTCCTGTCGCGCAACCAGCGGCACCCGCAGATCCCGCCGTGCTGCCCGCTGGCGTCAGTGCCGCCGACATGCACGCCGCCATCACGAAGTTCGTTGCGATTCTCGGCCCACAGAATGTCATCACCGATGCCGACCACATCGCGCCCTACACCAAGGTCATGATTGCCGAGAGCGAGGACCTGCATCGTCCGTCCGCAGTGCTCTATGCCCGCGAAGTTTCGGAGATCCAGCAGATCCTTAAGGTCTGCAACGAATTCAAGGTGCCGATCTGGACGATCTCGACCGGGCGCAACTTCGGCTACGGTTCGGCCGCGCCCCAAAGCGCCGGCCAGGTTGTGCTCGACCTCAAGCACATGAACCGCATTCTCGATGTGGATCCCGTGCTGTGCACTGCGCTGGTCGAACCCGGGGTGACCTACCAGCAACTCAAGGATTACCTCGAGGAAAACGACATACCTTTGTGGCTGTCTTGCCCGGCTCCCTCCGCGATCGCCGGACCTCTCGGCAATACGGTTGACCGCGGTGTCGGCTACACGCCCTATGGCGAACACTTCATGATGCAGTGCGGAATGGAGGTTGTTCTGGCCAACGGCGACGTCCTGCGCACCGGCATGGGCGGGGTCGAGGGCACAAGCGCCTGGCAGGTCTTCAAGTGGGGTTACGGCCCCTACCTCGACGGCATCTTCACGCAGTCCAACTACGGTATCGTCACCAAGATGGGCATGTGGCTGATGCCAAAGCCTCCGGTCTACAAACCGTTCTGCATCCGCTACGACAAGGACGAGGAT
The DNA here is from genome assembly GCF_058793515.1 of Novosphingobium sp. GW835-FHT14H07. Lineage (NCBI taxonomy): Bacteria > Pseudomonadati > Pseudomonadota > Alphaproteobacteria > Sphingomonadales > Sphingomonadaceae > Novosphingobium > Novosphingobium sp. GW835-FHT14H07. Next base: position 869 of record NZ_JBXAFX010000009.1, on the reverse strand, counting down.
ATCCACGATATCGTGGAAACGCTGCGGCCCCTGCGCATCGCCAACGTCATTCCCAATGCGATGGTTTTTGCAAATGTCATGTGGGAAGCCGCCGCGATCATGCCGCGCAGCAAGTATTACGACGGCGACGGTGTGACGCCCGACAGCGTGCTCGAGGAGATCAAGGCAAAGGAGGGCCTCGGCGCGTGGAACGTCTATGCGGCGCTTTACGGCACCAAGGAACAGGTCGAGGTCAACTGGCAGATCATCACTGGCGCAATCAAAGCCAGCGGCAAGGGCACGATCATCACGGAAGAGCAGGCCGCCGGCACCCAGCCCTTCGATTATCGCGCAAAGTTGATGCGCGGCGACATGACCTTGCAGGAGTTCGGCCTGTATCGTTGGCGCGGCGGCGGCGGCTCGATGTGGTTTGCCCCCGTAACTGCAGCGAAAGGTAGTGAAACTGTTGAACAGACCCGCCTCGCCAAGCAGATCCTTGGCGAATACGGGCTTGATTACGTGGCCGAATATATCGTCGGGATGCGGGACATGCACCATGTGATCGACGTGCTCTACAACCGCTCGGATCCGGACGAGATGGCCCGAGCGCATGAATGCTTCGCCAAACTGCTCAGCGAATTCGGCAAGCGCGGCTATGCGGTCTATCGCGTCAACACGGCCTTCATGGACCAGGCGGCCGACCTGTTCGGCCCGGTCAAGCGCAAGGTCGACCAGACGTTGAAGAGGGCGCTCGATCCTAACGGAATCCTTGCGCCTGGCAAATCCGGCATCAGGATTTGAGCAGATCCGAGCTGCACAGCGACATCGCAGTTGAAGGGTCAGCGACATCGTAGATGACGTGTGGGGGGAAGCGGAGGCCGGGCGTAGCC